>CAMCTW010000048.1 GCA_945878645.1 Bifidobacterium breve | reverse complement strand
CGGCATAACTAAACAGATTTGTCATGGAACCAATCCCCCGAGATCAAGGACCACCACCCGGCGGCCGTGGGATCGAACCTACGAGTGGGCCGGAAAAGTGTCAACATCGCTGCATGCAGATCCGCCGACTCACCCCTGCGCTTGGTGCCGAGATCACCGGTCTTGATCTCACCTCTGATTTCGACGACGAAACCCTTGATGATGTGCACTCGGCTTTGGTCGAGAACCAGGTTTTGGTAATCCACGCCCCCGACCTCACTCCCGAGCACCACATGGCCCTTGGTCGCCGCATTGGCGAGATCGAAATCCATGCGTTCTTCCCTAATCTCGGCCCCGGCCTTGAACACGTCAGCGTCCTCGATTCTGACGAGGGAAACACCGCCTCAATGTGGCACACCGACGAAACCTTCCTTCCTCATCCGCCGATGGGAACGCTTACCCACGCAAAAACGCTTCCCGAAGTTGGCGGCGACACGATGTTTGCATCGACATCTGCGGCTTACAACGCGCTCTCGCCGAACATGAAGCTGTACCTCGAAGGCCTCACCGCTATTCATGACCTCAGCCGCACCACCGAGCTTCGCTATCGCTTTGGCAATGCCACACCAGAGCACTACGCCACAGCAATTGCCCAGGATCGCCGCACCGCCCACCCCGTCGTTCGTGTCCATCCCGAAACCGGTGCCAAGAGTTTGTTCGTCAACCCGACCTATACCCGCCACATTGTTGGTCTCCCGCCCGATGAGAGCGATGCGATCCTCGCGTTCCTCTTCCAGCATTCGGTCAAGGAACACTTCACCTATCGCCACCACTGGGGAGAGGGCGACCTGCTGATGTGGGACAACCGCTCGACGATGCACCGCGTTCTCAACGATTTCTCTGGCCGTCGACTCATGTACAGGGTGTCAGTGGTCGGAAACGCCGAGCACTAACGGCGCGTCACCCGGCATTTCAAACGGCTAGTTTCAGTCCCACTAGGGGGCGTTGCGCCCGCGTTCGAAAGCGAAGGAAAACATGGCATACCCACTCGATCCAGGCGGCCTCCACGACTACCCGATGAAGGTCGGATCCATGCTGCTCACGATGGTTGACCCCAACCCCGGTTTCGAATCTGCATACAACCGTTGGTACGAGCGAGATCACTTTTACGCAGGCTGCATGGTGGCCCCGCATCAGATGTCAGGTTCACGCTGGGTTGCCACGCGGAGCCTTAAAGATCTTCGCTGGCCCGAAGGTGACACCGCCGTCGCCAACCCCACTGATTCAGGTTCGTATGTGGCGATCTACTGGATCGAAGGCGGACACCACGACGACTGGAACAACTGGAGCACCGAGCGCGTCACGTGGCTCTACACCAATAACCGCGGATTCCCCGAACGCAAGCACACCCACACGAACCTGTTCGACTTCATTGGTTCAGCAAATCGCGACGCCGATGGCGTTCCGGTTGATGTCGCTCTCGACAGCGCGTACGACGGCATCTTCAACGTGTTCTTCGACGCACGCGACGGCCATACAGCCAAGAGCGTTCACGCCGATATTGAGAAGGCCGGCATTTACGCCGATCTCATGAATGGTTCCGACATTGAGTTGGTGTCTTCGTGGCAGCCAGTAGCAACGCCGGCCGCTGATCAGCCCATGGATCTCGGCACACCGGCCGGGGGTACCGAGCGGCTTGTTCAGGTCATTTTCGTGCGTGGGGATGTCACCAAAGCCACGAAACGTATGAAGGCCTATACCGATGCAGTCGAAGCTACTGGCCTTGCTGATGTGCATCTCGTGGCCCCCTTCTTCCGCACCGTGGTTGGCACCGATACCTACGCCAACGAACTGTGGTGAATCGCGGAACTCCTCGAGTGACCATCGGTCGCTCAAGTCTTCCCATTCATATCGCATGAACTCCGAACAGGTAGCCGAGGCTGTTCCCACCGCTGCATTGAGCGCGTGGATATCAGCCAACGTCTCGGGCGCGCAGGGTCCGGTCACGGTTTCGCATCTGTCGGGCGGTTCTTCGAACCTCACGTTCCGAGTGCAAGATGATGCCAACGATTGGGTACTGCGACGCCCACCCGTTGGTGCGTTTCTCGCAACAGCGAACGACATGGGCCGTGAATACCGCGTGCAAACCGGTCTACGCGACACCGATGTCCCCGTGCCCCAGACCGTTGCGATGTGCGAAGACGAATCAGTTATCGGCGTGCCGTTCTATTTGATGGACTTCGTCGACGGCATCGTCTATTCCGATACCGAACAAGTTGCCCATCTCGATAACGCTCAAGCACTTGGAGCGAGCGATCAACTCATTGATGTTCTTGCGCGGCTTCACGCTGTTGATTTCGAAGCAGTAGGCCTCGGGCAACTCGGCAAACCTGCAGGATTTCTTGAGCGACAGGTCAACCGCTGGTGCACACAGTGGGAGAAATCAAAACAACGGGAATTGCCCGACATTGATGAGGTCGCAAAGCGACTCAAACGTTCGATCCCTGCTCGTACCGAAGCGTCGATCGTTCACGGTGACTATTCGTTCAACAACACAATGTGGAGCCGTACCGACCCGACCCAAATGGTCGCTGTCCTCGATTGGGAAATGTCGACGCTCGGTGACCCGCTCACCGATCTCGGCATGGTCAGCGTCTATTGGGGCGATGCCGGGGAAATTATGTGGCGAAGCCGCTCTCCACAGCCCCACCGCCTGAATGCTGGTTTCCCCACCGGAGATCATCTGCTGGCCCGCTACGAGGCTTCCAGCGGTCGCTCAATCAGCGATATCGATGTCTACCGAGTGCTGGCGGTCTTCAAGCTCTCCATCATCACCGAGGGCGCATTGGCCCGCATCAAGACAACCCGTCCCGACGAGGACACCTCTAGCACCGAGAACACGATTGCCGAGCTTGCCGCACTTGCTCTGACCCTGGCCAGCAACTCTTCGGTTGCCACACTCCAAGGCCTCTAGACCACAAACTCAGAGAATCGGCGACACTTCGGTGAACTCCACTTGGAGTTCACGTTTGGCAATGCGCCATCCCTCGGTCGTACGAATGAACTCATCGAGATATCGAATGTTCATGATGTAGTTCTCGCGCGCCTCGGGAACACCGCCTTCTACAGGTCGAATGTGACTGGCTCGGCAATAACTTTCGCCAGCAGCAACATCACCTTCGATTTCGACGTAGTGGTTGCTCACCACGTGGAGCGTCACGTCATAACGCGACAAACCCTTGATGGCCTCAGCGATCTCCCCCCGACCAATTCGCTGGCGCACTGGTTCAGGATTTCCACGCTCAAAAATGCGCAACACGCCATCGGGAGCAAACAAGTCTGCGAGTGATTCGTTGTCGACGCGGTCGGCAAAGAGCGCGTAATCATCCACAATCTTACGGATCTCGTGTCGATCGGCGCGTTCCTGTTCGTTCATTGCGGGGCCTGGAACGTCCAACCGGGAAGCAGCCCGAGGTCGGAACAAAGTTTCGGCGCAAAGATCCACTTGCCGAGAAACTTGTCGGCGGTGGGATCGCTGGCCAACCACGCCACAACTTTGCCCGTGGCTTCAGCCGGTTCGCTGCCGTAGCCGGTGCTGTATTCGTCGTCGGGCTTGGCTGCTTTACGAGCTTCGGTGACCACGTTGCCGGGGTCAACATTGAACGCTTTGATTCCCTGCGCTCGATATTCAGCGTTCACGCCACCAGCTACGCGGCCAAACGCAGCCTTCGATGCGGAATAAAGAATGCCCCAGCCACCTTCTCCCGGAGGACCAGCCGGATCAAGGCGTGCAGAACCCGACACCATGTCGATGATAGTGCCGCCGCCTGCAGCGATCATGTGCGGAATCACTTGTTGAATGAGCAGGATCTGATTCATGAAGTTTCCGGCGAGAAGATTGGTCATCGAATCGATAGTGAGATCGGTAATGCGATCGAGCGTGCCAACGCCGCGGAAGATCGCGTTGTTAAACAGCACATCGATACGACCCCATTCAGCCATGACAGTGGCGGGCAGAGCAGTAACCGACGCGACATCGATGAGATCCATAGGAACGATGAGGGCTCGCTGACCGCGCTCTTCAATTTCCTCCGCAGTGCGCTCAAGACTTCCCGGCACGGCAAGCGTTGTTTCTTCACGAACCGAGTTCGGTTCGGCCACGCCCTCGCCCTCGCGCACCGTGCGCGCGCTTACGACAACGTCGAAACCAGCTTCGGCGAGCGCCAGCGCTCCGGCCCGACCGATCCCGCGGCTTGCCCCCGTGACAATGGCGACTGGCGAACTACCCATGACCGACTCCCCCGTTCATCCCCGTATGGGACTCCTGAACCTACCCGACAGGAGTTGTTGGTCGTTTCCCGCGCTTTTTCGGTGAACGAACAAGAAGCGGATCCGCCAATGAAAGCACCTTGCCCCCGATCGTGAGCGAACGGCCTGCCAAACCGGGGTGCTCCATATCGACCAGATTCGCCATGATGTCGAGCACGAGTTTCATGGTGAACTTGGTCGACAACGCAATGCCGAGAAGGAACTGCAGAAGTTTGGGGCGGCCGATGAGCCACGCGAAGCGACGGGCGGTGGCAAAGAACGGGTCGTATTCCTTGCGCATGATTGCTTGATAGGAGGCCCAAGCAGTTCCGGGTTCGGCGAGAAAACATTCCGCAATATGACGGCCCGATTCGAGCGCGTAGTCGATGCCTTCCCCGTTAAAGGGATTCACAAGGCCGGCAGCATCGCCAACAACAACCCAACCGGGACCGCCGCGGTGCTCAACATGCATTGGAAGCCGCCACGCCTTTGGACGAGCGATGAACTCACCAAGACCCCACGAGTCGCGCACTTGAGCGGTGTAGGCATCGAGCATGGTGTTGAGATTGAGATCAGAAAAGTTCTTCATCGTCGATAACGCGCCGACACCGATATTGACGATTCCATTACCGGCAGGGAACACCCATCCGTAGCCAGGAACGATCGAGCCATCCGGGCCCTTGACGGTGAGACACGCTTCCATGTGGCGATCATCAGAACGGGTCGAGGAGATATAGCCACGGATAGCAAGACCGAATGGTGACGACGCAACACGTGCGGCTCCGACGGCGCGCGCTGCCGGGGAACCAGCACCAGAAGCAATCACAGTCAGGTGAGCGCGCACCTTTTCACCAAGGCAAATGACGCCCAACACGCGACCGTCTTCGATCCAGAGTTCGGCTGGCGAGTTCTCGCGAAAGTCCGCACCCGAATCAATTGCTGCTTGCATCACCATTGCGTCGAACTCGGCGCGCGGAGCGACTGCGCCAACCGGAGGAAACACTCCGTCGGGCCACAACACTTCGCGAACTTTGCTGCCCGCTTGCACTCGTAGCCCATCGATGCGATGGAACCGATCGAGATCAAGGCCGAGACGGCGGCATTCGATCACCGCTCGCGGGGTCAGACCATCGCCGCAGGATTTCTCACGACCCTGCGTTGCCTTTTCAAAGAGAACGACTGACGCGCCGCCACGAGCTGCCCATGCCGCGGCAGACGAGCCTGCGGGACCGGCGCCGATCACGGCGATGTCGACCTGTTCCATGGCTCAATTGTCTCGCGTCAACGCAGCCCGGACCCCATCGGGTCAAGACTCTTCGATGCCAAGTAGCGGCACAGACGGTGGCACGACCTTCACCGATAGCACGGGGATCACATCGTTGACGTCGGTAATACGCAGAATGATGTTGCGATGCTGGGGCCGAATGAATCCAGCGTCGCCAGCGCGGTCGAGGAACCCAAGCAGGGGCTCCCAGAATCCGTCGATATCAAGCACACCAACGGGCTTGGCATGAATACCCAACTGTGCCCATGTGGCGATCTCCGCCAGTTCCTCGAGGGTTCCGAGTCCACCAGGCAGAGCAACGAAGGCGTCGGCCTCGGCGGCCATCAATGCCTTGCGTTCATGCATCGAACCAACCTCGACGAGTTCGGTCAGACCGGGATGGCCAATTTCGGTGGTGAACAGTCCTTTCGGGATGACACCGAATGCCTCTCCCCCGTTAGCCAATACAGAATCGGCGACCGATCCCATCAATCCAACGGAACCGCCGCCGTAAACGAGGCGCACGCCCGACTGGGCCATGAGCCGACCCAACTCAACAGCAACAGCCTCGTGTCGCGGATCATTGCCCAATTTCGATCCGCAATAGACACAAAGAGAACGCAATGTCTTCACGAACCCAGCCTAGGGCTGGCCCGAGACGCGAAACGGGCGCCGATCTTGTCGGCGCCCGATCTTCAAAGCTCGGGGGGGAGGACTCGAACCCCCAACAAATGGACCAGAACCACTCGTGTTACCAATTACACCACCCCCGAAGGGCGAGTGAACGTTACCGGCTGGAACCGGGGTGGCACCAAACCACGCCAGGCAGCCGAACGGGGGTCAGCGCCAAGCCGCCAAACGGCGGTAATCAATGATCCGGCCGAGAGCGACTGCGCCTGTTTCACGCACATAGTCATTGAACGTTGACCGCCCCTTGGTCGGTGAGACATGGGCAGTAAGCCCAACCTCATCAGCGATGCCAGCAGCCCGAAATGAGTGATACGGATCGGTCACGATCACCACGTCATCGGGCAAACCCGCTTTGCGCATGATGAACGCCGTTGAAGAAAGTTCCTCGTAGCTATCGGTTCCGTCCACTTCAATCTTGATCGCCCCTTCAGGGATGCCTTTCGACCGCAGGTATTCGAAGCTGACGAGACCTTGTGTGACCTTGTCGCCCACTTGCTTGCCGCCTGCGACGATCACCACCGGAGCGACCCCTTTTTGGTAGAGCTCGGCGGCGTGATCGAGTCGATCTTTCAACACCGGCGATGGCAAACCATTCCACTGCGCGGCACCCATAACAACGATCGCCGACGCGGGCGATGAGTCGTTCTGTCTCGCCGCCCACCACACCTGTGCAAACGTGATTCCGATGTAGAGAACCAAGACTGTGAGCAGTCCGAGAGCGATACGTATCACCCAACGCAGTCCAAAGAACATGTCAGACCTGCAGAAGGCCCTTCGCTGATGTGAGACGGCGAAGCGTTTCGTCCCGACCCAGAACTTCAAGCGATTCAAAAAGCGGTGGCCCAATGCTGCGACCAGTCACCGAAACTCGTACAGGGGCCTGCACCTTGCCCTTTGAAATTTCGTGCTTTTCGGCATACGAAAACAGGGCCGCTTCAAGTGACGCTGCGGTCCAGTCACAATCGGCGAATTGGGCCGTAGCATGTTCGAGCACAGCCGCCGCCAGATCGGCGCCTTTGACCATCACCTTTTGCCAAGAGTCTTCGTCGATTACGGGGTCGGGAGTGAAAATGAAATCGACATAACCGGGCACTTCTGAAAGCAATTTCACGCGTTCTTGTACGAGCGGAGCAAGTACTTCGAAGGTTGAGATATCGAATCGATCCGCTTCCCATGGAGTGTCTTCGTACAACCATTTAGTTGAGCGACTGACGAATTGCGGGACCGACAGATTGCGAATGTATTCGCCGTTGAAGTGCTGCAATTTCTTGACATCAAAAAATGCGCCGGAATTATTCACATCTGTAATACGGAATAAGTCGACGATCTCAGCAAGCGGTCGAATCTCGATGTCATCAGGTGGACCCCACCCCAGAGTGGCGAGGTAATTCACCATCGCCTCTGACAAATAGCCGCGATCAATGTAATCGCCGACAGAAACATCGTCGCGTCGCTTCGAAAGCTTCTGACGTTTTTCATTCACGATGAGCGGAAGGTGAGCGAAAATCAATTCGCCCGGCGTCGAAAGTGCTTGGCGAAGAAGCAGGACCTTTGGTGTGACGTTGATTAGGTCTTCGCCGCGGATGACATGAGTAATCCCTTGATCGGCATCGTCGACTGCGTTTGCGAGGTGAAACATTGGCGTTCCGTTCGAACGAAGAATCACAAAATCTTCAAGAACGGCATTTTCAAAACTGACCGTGCCGCGAATGAGATCGTCGAAGGAAGTAACGCCTTCGTCGGGAACCCGAAATCGAACGACGTGACCTTCGCCTGGGCCCAATCCCCGCTCGCGACAAAATCCGTCGTAGCCAGGAGTGCCGCCACGAGCTTCCGCTCGAGCTTTGACCTCATCGGAGGAACACGAACACCAGTAGGCCGAGCCATTCGCAAGAAGCGTCTCGACTGCAGCGAGATGCATGGCCCCGCGCTCGGACTGATGGACGGGCGTGCCATCCCAATCAAGGCCCAACCATTCCAGGGATCGGAAAATGACGTCGATGAGTTCTGGCCGCGAGCGTTCAGCATCGGTGTCTTCAATACGAAGCACAAACTCGCCACCTTGCTGGCGGGCAAACAGCCAGTTGAAAAGAGCGGTCCTGGCCCCACCTATGTGGAGGTAACCCGTAGGCGAGGGAGCAAAGCGGACTCGGGCGACTGGGCTGTTCACATAGTCGATGGTACCGTCAGGCCTTCCTCCCCCCGTTCGATCAACTGATCTGGGCGATCTGAGCCAATCGGGCTCAGCATTTGAACCTCCCCGCGGAGCACTCCATGATCTCCCCTCGCCGTTTACGACGCTTTCGCCCAATCGCTGCTGCAGCGATTTCGCTTGCTCTGGTTTTGGGTGCGGCCGCCTGCTCAGATAGCAAGGAGGCTTCTTCAGGCGCCTCCACCGAGCAATCAACAACTTCAAGCCCTGGTGCGCCGTATCAGACCACGTACGCAACCGCCAAAGGCTCGAAGCTCACGGTGTATAGCGAACTTCCCAAGAGTGTTGTAACAACACCGCCCTCAAGCACTTCAAGCACGTCGAGCACGGTTGCCTCAAAGGTTGCCGCTATCCCCCGCACCGGACTTAATTCGGCCGGTGTCAAGAAAACCGCTGATGGTTACGAGTTCACAAACCCCACCTATTACAAGAATCCACTTGTCGTCGAAGTGCTCGAGAACCAAGGCGACTGGATGAAGGTGTTGATCACCGCTCGTCCAAATCACACCACCGGATGGATCAAAGCCGACGATGTCACCATCGCGGCCACCGACTTTCACATGGAACTTGATCTTTCGACATTCCACTTGAAGGTCTTTCAGGGTGCAGTGGTCTTCGTTGAAACTGACGTCGTCATCGGCAAAGACTCGACGCCAACCCCCGTTGGGCGATTCTTCGTTACTGAGAAGATCAAAAATCCATCGGATACCGGCATCTACGGTGCATGGATCCTTCCCATCAACGGATACAGCGAAGTGCTCGACACGTTTGACAACGGCCTTCCCCAGGTCGCGTTCCACGGGACTAACCAGCCCGAACTGGTTCGCACCAAGTCATCCAATGGTTGTGTGCGCATTCCCAACGATGTGGTGGTCAAGATCGCAGGCGCGATACCTGCCGGAACCCCAATCGATATCTTCGCGACCACTCCCGCATCGTGGTCAAGCACCACTGCTGCAACCGCAAAGCCCTAAACCGCTTCACGAGTTCAGTTCTAGGCCGATTCGCTCTCGGAGTGAAGTGGCACTCAGGCGTGGCTGTCGTGCGACTGACCCGCCAATGCAGCGTTAGCCATCGCAAGGATGCGCGAAGGTTCATTGCGCACAAGAGTTGTGACCGATGCTGGGTCAAGCCGGAGAACTTCTTCGGGAACAGCATCGACGATGGCGCGTCGCTCCATGTAGTGGTGACTGTGAGCGACAGCGGCAAATACCTGTGAACGAAGAGCGACAAGTTCCGTAGGCGCTTCCGACAAATAGCCCCACAATGTGAGCGCAACCGTGATGTCGTGGATAGATGGCGCTCGGCCGAACAACGCTGATCGACGCATCGCGATCGCAACGGTGCCCGAAAGCGCATCGGCTTCGGATTCACCCGATGTAAGCACCAGACGACCGCGGACCTGTCGGGCGAGACGGATTGCAAAACCTTGGTCGGGCCCCGGATCGCCTAACCGCGGCCCAAGAGGCTGACGGCCCAGAATTTCTGCCGGCCGATCGGCCATCCACGACTCGGGACGCCACGGAGGCGACTGGTACACCCGGGCGGGATCATCGACGGGAACGGGGACGTAATCAGGGGCAGCCATTGAGAGTGAATCTACCCGGCAAGATCGTCAGCGTGGACCAACCCAAACTGAATGGAGTCCATGAGTGCCTGCCACGAGGCCTCAATCACATTGCTGTCGACTCCCACGGTCGTCCAAACGCGGTCGCCATTGGTGGAATCGATCAGCACGCGCACCACCGCCCCGGTCGCAGCGCCGCCATCGACGACACGAACCTTGAAATCGGTCAGGTGAATCCGTTCAAGCGCAGGGAATCTTCCGTTAAGCGCTCGACGAACCGCAGCATCGAGTGCATTGACGGGACCATTGCCCTCGCCATCGGCAGTCACTGGATTGCCACCAATCCGAAGTTTGACTGTTGCCTCGGTCGTGACCTCGAGGGCACCACCAGTTGTGGCTGCACCTTCGCGATGTGAACTCGAAACTCGATATTCCTCGACCTCGAAGAATTCTTGCTCCCACCCAGTAGCTCGGCGCATCCGAAGTTCAAGCGACGCGTCGGCTGATTCGAACAACCAGCCTTCCGACTCGAGTTGCTTCAATTCGTCAGACAGTTTGGCAACCGACGGGTCGTCGAGTTCGACTCCAAATTCATCGGCCTTCATGGCCATGCCCGCACGCCCACCGAGATCGGACACGAGCACGCGCGTGTGGTTTCCCACGATTGCGGGATCGATGTGTTCGTAGGTTGCGCCACCAGCGCGACCAAGCGCAGAAGTGTGCAAGCCGCCCTTATGCGCAAATGCGGACGCACCCACGTATGGGTCTGAAGGATGCGGAGGGAGGTTGACGAGTTCCGCAACACGGTGACTCACAACCGTGAGTCGATCGAGGTGACCCTCAGGAAGAGTCGCCACTCCGAGTTTGAGCGTGAGATCGGGAATGACGGTCATAAGGTTTGCATTGCCCGTGCGCTCGCCATAGCCGTTGATGGTGCCCTGAACCTGCGTTGCACCCCCGACAACTGCCGCCACCGAGTTTGCAACAGCGCAGCCAGAATCGTTCTGAGTGTGAATGCCCACGCCCGTTGCGCCGCCAACAAAAGAAACGACCTCGGCAGTGACTCGCTGCACCTCGTGTGGAAGTGACCCACCATTGGTATCGCACAACACCACACAATCGGCGCCGTTCAGCATGGCTGCTTCGAGAACTCGAAGCGCGAATTCGGGGTTGGCTTTGTAACCATCGAAGAAATGTTCAGCATCAAAGAAGACACGCAATCCTTCGGCCTTCAAGAAAGCGACCGATTCGGCCACCATCGCTATGCCTTCATCGAGCGTCGTCCGTAGGGCCTCGGTGACATGGAAATCCCAGCTCTTGCCCACGATGCATACCGTCGAGGTGCCGGCTCCTACGAGTGCCGCCAAGGTTGGGTCGACATCGACTTTGCCGGCCGGCCTGCGTGTCGAACCGAACGCTACGAGTTCGGCATTTGTGAGTTTGAGCTCAAGCGGGGCGCGCTTAAAGAACTCCTCGTCTTTTGGATTGGCCTGGGGGTAGCCCCCTTCGATCCAATGCACACCAAGCCAGTCGAGTTGCTCGGCAACACGAAGCTTGTCTTCAACTGTGAGTGAGATGCCTTCGAACTGGGCGCCATCGCGCAAGGTCGTGTCGAAAATTTCGACCGAGGATGGAAGCGATGACAGTTCAGCTTTGGCATCGTTGTTAGTGGACATACTCCAACCAGTCCTCGTAACGGGGAACCTGACCGCGTACAACGCGCCCATACTCGGCAGCGATGGCAGACGTCATCGGCCCAGGGCATGGGATATCGCGATTGTCGACTGAATTCACAGCCGAAACCTCAGCAGCGGTTCCGCACAGAAAGATTTCCTCGGCGACATAAAGGTCCGAGCGCGTCAGGTAATCGACGCGGAAGTCGTAACCGAGATCTCGACCGATCACCATGACACTGTCTTGCGTGATGCCTTCGAGCGCGCCAGCGGCGATCGGTGGGGTCACGAAAACACCGTCACGAGCAACAAAAATGTTTTCGCCCGTGCATTCGCTGACGAAACCTTGAGGGTTGAGCATGATTGCTTCGTCGTATCCACCGCGGAGAGCTTCGACTTTGGCAAGGGATGAGTTCACGTAGTTGCCTGTGGTTTTCGAAGCCGGCGGCATGGTGTTGTGGTCATGACGGGTCCAGGACGAAATCTTTGTGCTGATCCCCTTCGTGAGCGCATCTTCACCGAGGTAGGCGCCCCATGGCCAGCAAGCAATCGAGACATCGACCGAGCACGGAAGCGTGTTCAGTCCCATTTCGCCGTAGCCGTAATAGGCAATCGGACGGATGTAGGCCGAAGGAAGTCCCGATGCGTTGACGACGTCCTTCGTGGCCTGGACCAACTCATCGACGCCATAGGGCATGTCCATGCCGAGGATCTTCGCCGAGTTATGCAAGCGCTCGATGTGCTCGGTAAGTCGGAACACCGCAGGACCCTTTGGGGTTTCATACGCGCGGATTCCTTCAAAGACGCCCATCCCGTAATGAAGGGTGTGGGTAAGGACGTGGATTTTCGCGTCGTCCCAATCGACGAGCGTTCCGTTCATCCAGATCTTGTTGGTAGGAGTAATTGGCATTGCTTTGCCTCTCAGAGACGAGCGACGACAATGTCGCCGATTTCGGTAGTTGAACCGGTGAGGGTGGCAGTGTCGGAACACGCGTTGCGGATTGCCGTTGCTGCCGCTTCTTCACCAAGGAATTCCAGCATCATCGCCGCCGAGAGAATCGCAGCAACGGGATTGGCTTTATTTTGACCAGCGATATCTGGAGCCGAACCATGGACTGGTTCAAACATCGAGGGGCTCGTTCGATCGGGGTTGAGATTGCCCGACGAGGCGAACCCAATTCCACCGGAGACCGCTCCGCCGAGATCGGTGAGGATGTCGCCGAACAAGTTGTCTGTCACGATGACGTCGTAACGCTGCGGGTTTTCAACGAAGTAGATGCAAGCAGCATCGACATGGTTGTAGGCCGTCGAAACATCGGGGAATTCCGCGGCAACCTCATTAAAGGTGCGCTCCCAGAGATCTCCAGCAAAAGTCAGAACGTTGGTCTTATGGACGAGAGTGAGGTGCTTGCGATCACGGCTGCGTGCGAGTTCGAAGGCATAGCGAACACAACGTTCAACGCCGTGCCGGGTATTCACTGAACCCTGCGTCGCAACTTCGAATGGCGTGTTCTTCCGAAGGAAGCCACCTTCGCCTGCGTAGGTGCCTTCAGTGTTTTCACGGATCACGATGAAATCATGTGACCCATCGGGCGCAATGAACGGACGCTGATTGACGTAGAGGTCGAGATCGAAACGCATTTTGAGAAGAAGGCCGCGCTCAATGACGCCTGGCGGAACATCAGGTGTTCCGACTGCACCGAGCAACAGAGCGTCGAGTCCACGCCATTCTTCAACCGTTGCGTCGTCAAGAACGACGCCGTCACGCAGGTAGCGAGCACCACCAAGGTCGTAGTCAACACAGTCGAGCTCGACACCCGCAGCACGAATGACCTTGAGGGCAACGGGGATGACCTCGTGCCCGATCCCGTCTCCGGGGATAACTCCGATTCTGTGACTCACGATGACTCCGATTGGTTGCTGTACTGAAGAGTGCAATGCCTTGAAAGGGACAGGCTCTGTACTGGAACGAGAAAGCCGCCCACCGGGGTGGACGGCCGAGGGCGCACACCGAACTCGGTGTGCGCTAGCGAATGATCACGATGGAGCGCGAACGGCGTGGGCTCGGTGTGGACATGGCTCATCACCCTAGTCCGACCCCCTCCCGCCGCCCTAGGCGAGTTCCACGAAGGGCCGATACGCTAGCGACATGGCTGTCGTACACCGATTCACCCAACAGACCTACGACCGGTTGAGCGCTGAACATGAGCAGCACACGACCCACGGTCGAGTCGATATTGCCCGCAAAATTCAGACTGCCCGTGAAATGGGCGATCTCTCTGAGAACGGCGACTACCACGCCGCGAGAGAGGAACAGGGCAAGATGGAAGCCCGAATCCGCCAACTCGAGGCACTCCTCCTCGACGCCGAAATCGTCGAAGCCGCCGATGGATCCGCCGTGGTCTCAGGCGTGATCGTCGGTATCCGCTACGAAGATGACGACGAGATTGAACGCCTTCTGGTCGGCTCCGTTGAAGAACGCGCGGAACTTGAAGTCCTTACGCCAGGCTCACCTTTGGGACAGGCGCTCATGGGAAACAAGGTGGGCGACATCGTCGACTTTGAAGCCCCCGGTGGCGTCCTCAAAGTTGAGATCGTCAGCATCGAAGCCTGACGACAATCGCATATGTCACCCTCGCTCCCAGGTTCCGCTCCGTTTCTGACGCCAGGCCTGCCTGATGGTCGTGCACTCGAGCTTCCGGGTCGAGGAACAACATGGATACGCGAGGCCCCCGGACCACAGGGTGCTCCAACGCTTCTCCTTCTTCACGGCTGGACAGCGAACTCGGCCCTCAACTGGTTCGCTGCGTATGAAGGTCTCCAGCGCGAGTTCAATGTTGTCGCTCTTGACCATCGCGGTCACGGCCGCGGCATTCGTAGTCGCCGTCGCTTTCGACTCGAGGACTGCGCCGATGATGCTGCTGCACTTCTCGAAGCGCTGAACATTGAACGGGCAATTGCGGTTGGCTATTCAATGGGAGGCCCAGTTGCTCAGTTGTTGTGGCGTCGACACCCCAAGATGGTCGAAGGTCTCGTACTGTGCGCCACAACAGCGCGGTTCAGCGAACGACGCAATGGACGTGCCCTCAACGGGGTTGTGTCTGGCCTGTCATTCGCTACCCGACTTGCACCTCCATCAGTCAACCGACGTGTCTCTGAACGCGTGCTTGTCTCCAAATACGACACGACACCTCTAGGTAACTGGGCCCGCCAACAAGCGCGTCTTAATGATCTGCGGACCATGCTCGAATCAGGACACGAAGTCGCCTCGTACGATGCAACCGACTGGATCAGTTCGATCAACGTGCCGACCGCTGTCGTTCTAACCACCCGCGATGAAACGGTCTCGCCGCATCGGCAACGACAACTTGCGGACACGATCTCCAACGCGACCGTTTTCGAAGTCAATGGTCGCCATGACATCTGCGCAACGCGACCTGAACGATTCGCCGACGTCCTCATGGTTGCGTGCCAAGACGTTGCATCACGAGTCCGATCAATCGGGCCGTCCACTCCCTAATTGCTGGTGAACACCGTTCATCAGCAAAACGAGAGCACACTCCTTCAATTTACGAAGAAAAGGTCACGCGTCGATCAAGGACGACTTCAAGTAATCCTTTGCGATCCTCAGCAGTTTGAATCTCGAGATCAACATCAACTTCATCAAGATGCTTCACAAGGATCGAAACTGGCTCTTCGCCATTTCCTAGAGAAACCGCAATTCGTTCCACTCGCCCCTTGTGCGAACGGTCAAGAGCAATGCCCACGCGGAGGACGCCGGCGAGAATCCGAACTCGGTCTTGATCCTCCAAACGCAAGCGCGCAAACTCCGAATGCTTCGCCTTTGGGGCGCTCTTTCGGTGATAACGGGCGATCTGCGCGATCAATTCGATCTCGTGGTCGGTGAACCCGGCCAAACAATCAGAATGACGAATCACGTAATAGCTGTGCTTGTGATGCTCGGAGTGCGAGATAGAGAGACCAACATTGGCAAGTAGGGCACCCGCCTCGAGCAATTCCCGCGAATCGTCTCCGAGGCCGTGCAACGATGCTGTTGCATCGAAGAGGTCAAGGGCGAAGCCAGCCGCCCGAATCGAATGAGCAACGTCATCGTCCATAGATTCAGCAAGGTGCAGAACGCTCCGGCGACGTAAATCCCGAAGATGATGCAACGTGGCGCCTCGGCGCCTCGACAGCGCGTCGAGAAGCACGCCTTCCCGGAGCGCGTTATCCGAGATGATGATCTCATCGATCTCGAGTTCCTGGACCGCCTGCTCGAGAATGATCGCTCCCGCCAGGATGATGTCCGCCCTACTGGGGTCCATTCCGGCAAGCGCATTGCGCTCCTCGACAGAAGTCGCAGCAATCAGCGTTCGCACAGCGGCCTTGATCTCGTCGCGACTCATCGTGAAGTTATTGAATGTTCTGGGAGTGACATCGCCTCTCTGAGAATTCACGAGCGACGCAACCGTTTCCGCTGTTCCCGATGATGCGATGGCAACACCGAAACCGAAGCGCTCAACTTCACGCACCATCGGTGAGAGCAGCGAACGGACATGGCGGCGGCAAGATTCCACTGCACCGGG
>CAMCTW010000047.1 GCA_945878645.1 Bifidobacterium breve | reverse complement strand
GCATCCCAGTCCGGGAGCGCCAAGTTCGATCACCTTGTTCCAAAGTTCGCGATCAAACCCAAGCGGTTCTGCAGCGCGAGCAACAGCAGGCGGGGCTTCGTTGCTGAAGAAACCATTGAACAGTTCGGCTATGGATTCCTGGTCGGGACTAAGTCCCAGATCAACACTCATACTTCTGCAGCTCCGGCGGTCGCGGCTTCCTTGGCCCAGCGATAGTCGGCCTTACCCGAGGGCGACCGCTTCACCTGATCAACATACGTGATCGCTCGCGGAACTTTGTAGCCCGCAATGAAATTACGGCAGTGAGAGGACAACTCCTCGAGTGTCGGGTTCGTACCTTCACGCGGCTGAACAACCGCCACGACTCGTTCGCCCCAGCGATCGTCCGGAAGTCCGACCACAAGTGCGTCGTAGACCTCGGGGTGTTCCTTCAAGGCTTCTTCAACCTCTTCGGGGTAGACCTTTTCGCCACCGGTATTGATGCATTGCGAGCCACGACCAAGCAGCGTCACGATTCCATCGGCATCAACAGACGCAGAGTCGCCCGGAATTGACCACCGCTTTCCTGTGGCATCGGTCGGGAAGGTCTTTGCTGTCTTTTCTTCGTCCTTGTAATAACCCATCGGGATGTAACCAGATCGGGCGAGTTGACCGATTTTTTCCGAGCCTGCCGGAATCGGAATCATGTTCTCGTCGAGCACCTGAAGCCCGTCGGAAACCTGGAACCTTCGGGCGCCGCCTTCGACTGACATGCCGCCCGCTCCGGTTTCGGATGCTCCGTAACTATCCATCACCGTGATGTGCGGCAACGCATCCTTAAGCGCTTGCTGAACCGCTGGCGAGAACACACCGCCACCGGAACCAATGCGGAAAACTCCGGAAAGGTCCCATGAACGTTTCCCATCGACCAAAGCATCGGCGAGGGGCCGACCCATGGCATCGCCCACCAACGTGAGACCCATGCATTTTTCACGCTCAGCAATGGACCAGATTTCGTGCGCATCAAATCCATGACCGGTGTACAGCACAACAGGACCACCGGCGAACAACATGTTGCACATCCCCCACTGCGCGGCACCATGCATAAGCGGGGCAATGATCAGACTCGGCAGAGCAAAATCTGCCGGCAGCGAACGCTCACCAATTTCTTCGGGCGAGGTGATGCGAGTACCGAGTGCGCTACTGAGCGCGGCAAAGAAGATGTCTTCGTGGCGCCACATCACACCCTTGGGCATTCCTGTGGTTCCACCGGTGTAGAGGAAGTACAGGTCGTCGCCAGTTCGCCCGTTCGTAAACGCTGCGTCGGATTGCGCGTTGACAAGTTCGTCGTACGACTGCGCCCATGGCGTGGGATGGTCAGAACCGTCTTCCATCACAACAAACGTGCGGACTTTTGTGAGTTTCGAACGGATTTCGTCGATGACAGGTGCAAATCCGCGCTCGAAGATAACGACTTCGCTATCTGAGTTATCGAACAAGTACTCGAGTTCGTGAGCGACATAGCGATAGTTCACGTTGATCGGAACCACGCGCGCCTTGAATGATCCGAAGAACAACTCGGCCCACTCAACTCGATTCCATGCGTACACGGCGATCTTTGAGCCAGGTTCACAACCCAACCCCATCAACATCTGCGCCACCTGATTTGTTCGTTTGTCGAAATCGCCAAAGGTGTAGCGAGTTGCGCCACCGACGACGGCGAGACGATCAGGATTTGTGGCAGCGACGAGTTCGATTAGATCGCCGAGGTTGTACGAGGACATCAAGACTCCGAGTAATGGTGGTGAAGGGGAAACCAAAAACAGGAATGCGCAGAAAAACTCAGATTCAACCGTTCACGAGTTCCGCTGCCTGACGAAGCGCCTCTGGGCTCCGCGCAGAAATCAGAAGTTCCGTAATAGGCGAGTTGCGCCAGTGCTCAAGTCGTTCCTTGATTCGCGACGCAGGACCAACAAGGGAGATCTCATCGGCAAAGTCGTCAGGGACAGCAGCGATCGCTTCTTCTCGCTTGCCCGCGAAGAAAAGATCTTGAATCTTGTAGGCCTCTTCTTCGAATCCCATCCGAGCCATAAGTTTCGTGTGGTAGTTCTGGCCCTTGGCCCCCATGCCGCCGATGTAAAAGCCAAGTGTTGCCTTAACTGGCCAAAGTCCTGTCGCAACATCGTCGGTCACGTTGAAGGTAACGAGCGAACTAATGCCGAACCCTTCTTTGGCCGCTGCGAGTTGATCGGCGTACACGTCTTGGCGGAAGGGCGAGTAGTAAAGCGGGAGCCAACCATCGGCTATCTCGGCCGTTTGGGTGACGTTCTTTGGCCCTTCGGCACCGAGATAAATCGGAATCTCGGAGCGCAGCGGGTGGGTCATGATCTTCAACGGTTTGCCGAGCCCGACCGAACCTTCGCCGCGATAGGGCATCGGATAAAACTCGCCGTCGTTCTCAAGCGGTCCTTCACGAAGCAACGCTTTGCGAACGATGTCAATGTATTCACGCGTACGAGCGAGCGGCTTATTCGAAGGACGGCCATACCAGCCTTCGACAACCTGAGGGCCAGACACGCCAAGACCAAGAATGACTCGACCATTCGAAAGGTGATCAAGCGTCATCGCCGCCATCGCCGTGGCAACAGGGGTTCGAGCCGACAACTGCACGACCCCGGTTCCGAGTTTGATCGTTGAGGTATGTGCAGCAAGCCACGTAAGAGGCGTGAACGCGTCTGAACCCCAAGATTCCGCGGTCCATACCGAATTAAAACCAACCTTCTCCGCTTCCTGAGTGATCTCGACGAAATCCTTGGGAGGTTGAGCCGGCCAGTAACCCCATACAAGTCCGATTTTCATGTTGCACCTTTCGAGACGCGCCTGCGTCGATCAGAAAAAGAAGAAGAGGTCAGTCGCTGAGGTCGGGAACCCACACTGCGCCATTGATGTGACTGCCGCCATCAGCGAACAACGTGTTGCCGGTGATGTAAGCGGAATCATCACTGGCAAGGAAAAATGCAACCGGAGCGATTTCCGTTTCCGGATCGCCCAGATGTCCCATTGGGTTTGCCGCTTCCGATTCTGCAGCCACCTGCGGTGCCATCTGTTCGAACATGCGAAACGCAGTTGTTTTTGCTGCAGGGCAGATCACATTGGCCGTGATGCCAAAGCTTGCCCATTCGCGAGCGGCCGTACGAGTGATCGAACGCAGCGCTTCTTTTGTCGAGTTGTAATGAACGCTACCCATATGCGCATTCACGCCGTTGAGCGAACAAATATTGATGATGCGACCTTTGCCTTGCGCTCGCATGTGAGAGAAAGATTCCTTCATCGCCCACAACGGACCCATCACATTCATGTGCCACGCGTGGTCCATGGCATCATCGGGCATCTTGTCAACACGCTGAAGACCGGCCTGATCGCCACCCCAAGCATTGTTAACGAGGATGTCAACGGTGCCCCATCGCGCAACAGCTTCTCGCACCATGCGGCGGTTGTCTTCTTCTTTCGTTGCATCTGTCTGAAGGAAGAATGCTTCGACCCCAAACTCGTCCTGAAGTTCTTGAGCCACTATCGGCCCGGTTTCGCCATTGATGTCGGCGACAACAACTCGGGCGCCTTCTTGAGCAAAGCGACGAGCGATACCGCGACCGATCCCGTCACCCCCACCGGTGATTACTGCAACTCGATCGAGCAGTCGTTTGTCTGACATAGCTTCCCCCTCATTGGATGACGCACTAGAAATCGCAGGCTAGTAGCGGCGTTCAGGCCGAACTACATCCACTGACCGGCATTGACGTCGATGGCCTGGCCCGTGACTGGCCGAGCCAGATCGCTTGCCAGCCACACGATCGTTCCCGAGATTTCCGCTTCGGTGGGAATCGAACCAAGCGCGGTGGTCGAGGCGAGATCGGCCTCGACTTCCTCCACTGATACTCCCCGTTCCTCGGCCTGACGGTGAATCCAAGCGTTGACAGCAGCGCCACGGATGTAACCGGGCAGCACCATGTTGACCCTGATTCCGTCACGTCCGAGTTCGGTCGAGAGCGTTCGGGTTGCCTGCAAGAGGGCAGCTTTGGAAATCGCGTACGGCCCCTGATTCGGCTTCACCTCACGCACCGCCATCGTTCCGACCATCACAATGCTGCCTTCGCCCTGGCGCTTCATGGGCTCGATCGCCGCTCTTGTCATGTTGAGCGAACCAAAAAGGTTCGTATCCATTGCTCGGCGCCAGATGTCGTCTTCGTTTGAGGAGAAGGTGTCGGCAAACAGATTGCCGCTACCCCCCAAGAAGGCGTTGTTCACCAACGTGTCGAGGCGCCCAAGTTCGGCCACCGTTTGATCCACGAGCGCTCGGCAGTCCTCCGCCGAGGTGATGTCGGTCGGGCGCCACGTAACTCGGCGACCCATCGCCTCGATCTCGGCGGCAACCGCCGTGAGCGTTTCGGAACTACGAGCGCCGAGGGAAATATCGGCACCGTGACGCGCAAGTTCGATCGCTGCGACCCGACCGAGCCCAGGGCCCGCGCCGGAGACAAGTGCAACCCGACCCGAAAGCAGGCCGGGTTCACTCTGCAGATCAGCCATCACTCGCTATTTCGTAATGCCGTAGTACTTGTCGAGCTTGTAAAGCTCAATAGCGTTTCCACGGAAGAAGCGATGCGCTTCAAAATCGTTAAAGCCGGCTTTAGCTGCCATTCGTTCCGCAACCTCCTTGGTGTGGGGGAACGTCGAGTCAGCATGTGGGTAGTCAACTTCGAATGTGAGCCGATCGATACCGATGACGTCACGATTCGCCATTGCCGTTTCGTCGTCAAACACGCAGTACCAAACGTTCTGCTTCATGTAGGTCGAGGGCGGGACGCTCAGATTCGAACCAAATCCCGTTGTGTCGAGAAGACGCTCTTCCCACAATTTGTCAGCGCGCTCAAGAATGTAGGGAAGCCATCCGGCTTGTCCTTCCGAGTACGCAACGCGCAGATCGGGGAACCGTTCAAAGACGCCGCCAAAGACGTAGTCGAGCACCGAGCCCATCGCATTTTGGAAGGTCAATACCGAAGAGATGATGAATGGTGCATCGGGAGCAGTCGAAGGCATCTTTGACGAAGAACCGATGTGCATATTGACGACGGTGTCGGTCTCGACGCACGCCGCGAACATTGGGTCCCAATAACCCGAATGAACCGATGGCAAACCAAGCGGAACAGGGCTTTCACTAAAGGTGATGCTGTGACTGCCCTTCGCAGCACAACGATGAATTTCTTTTGCGGCGAGTTCAACGTCCCAAAGAGGAACAATTGTCATCGGAATGAGGCGGCCATAACCAGCACCCGCGCACCATTCGTCGATCATCCAGTCGTTGTAAACGGTGATGCACGCCATCGCGAGTTCTTTGTCTTCGCGTTCAAGAAACGTCTGACCGCAAAATCGCGGAAGGATATTCGGGAAACAAATTGATGCCTCGACATGATTGGCGTCCATGTCCGCAAGGCGCGCGGTTTGGTCGTAACAACCCGGAAGGATGTCATCGAACGTGCATGGCTCGTTCTGCACAACCTCAGCGCCGACGGCGGCTGAAAGGCGAGTGAACGGGTAGACGAGATCGTCGTAGTACCAGACGTCGCAATCGACGCCATCGTCTTCACTGACTTCGAAGGAGAACACTCCCCCGATGATTCCCATCTTCACCTTCTTGCGAAGGACACGCGGGCCTCGTTCGCGGTACTTCTCGGGGAGGCGCGACGACCACAGGTCGGGGGGCTCTACGACATGATCATCGACCGAGATAATGCGGGGGATTTCCATGGGGGCCTCCTGGGCGTCGCCCGGCACTCGCCGGGAATCTGACGGATCGTCAGTTTGTCACGATCACAACCAGGGCGCCGCACTCAAGGACCGCTCTGTCTAAGCCAGCGTGAATTCCCCAGGATCACCAATGATGACCGAGAGGCCGACCGGGTCCGAATCCATAAACGTTTGGCCGACCCCAGAATCGTGACTCTGAACGACCGTTCGAACCTCATCGACCTCAACCAGAGCCACCGTTGTGAGCTGGCCATCGCGACTGGGTAGAACCGTGGCTCCCACAACCACCCCAGCGCCGGTGAGGTCGGGATCCACCAGTCGCCGTTCGGTTGCTCGTTCGGCTTCTTCGCTGACATCGAGCGACACAAACGGTGTCCGTGGTTCGCGGTTTGACCAGACCGTCACTGCCGGCTTTGTGAGAAGGCCACTCACTGCACTTGTCATGCCAAACGTTGCGTCGGGAAGTTCCTGCAAGCGACGCACCATCGCCGCTGCGCCTTGCAGCACGTAGTTATTGAACGGCCCGCCACCAAATGTCATACCGCCAGTGAGGGTGAGGTCACGATCGATTGAGAAACCAATCTCTCGAGCTTGTACTTCTACTGCTGCTGGGAAGCAGCTATAGAGATCGACAGGTCCGATTTCATCGATGATGACGCGAGATGACTCAAGTGCAATCCTCGCTACGAGCTGAGATGCCGGCCAGCGATGGACATCAGCGCGTTCGGGAAGCGGAATGACTGCGTTGGATTCGACCATTGCGAGGGGGAACACCCATGTCGATTCGTCGAGACCGAGACGACTCGCCGTTCCGACGGTGGTGAAGATGAGTGCCGCAGCCTGATCGACATTCCACTGTGAAATCAGCCATTTCGGATACGGCGCTGCGATCATCCGATTCGATTCAGATTCGAACGCGATCTCGTCTGATGTCAATGCGCGGTCATCCCAGCCAGCGGGTGCGTGCGCGGCGATCTGAGCAAACCGTGCCCAAAGATCTCCGAGTTCGCGCTGATGGGCCCGGTTCGAGCGACCAAGGTGATGACGCAGCGCAGATTCGATAATTGCGTATTGATGAGCAGCAGTCGTGAGGTTGCGCTCGATCTCGATCTGCGAAATCACCATTTCCTTCGGAGCGATGACTTCGTCGGGTTCCGATGAACGGGCAGCTGCCGGCGCGTCGGGAACGGCGCTTCCAGACTTTCCAGCGATTACGCCGGACCAGCGGTTTTCTCCGCCCACGACTATGGCAACGTCAACAACTCCTGAACGAACATCGGTTGCTGCTCTGGCAAGTAATGATTGCTGCAGAACACCAAGTTCGCTTCTGATGCTTCGGGCATTCGGAGCACCAACAGCAACGGCGATGGCTCGACCAGGATCACTTTCCGACCAGGTTCCATGAGGAACGAAGACCGCTCCCGTCAGCTCACCCAGCGACCCGGCCGCACCGGTTGCTCCCAACGCGGCTTGAACAGCTTCAATCATGAGATCGGTCGCAGATGTCATCACAAAGCCGGGTCCATCGCGGTGCACAAGCTCTGCAGCGCTTATGACAATCGGGGTCTGGGGGTCAAGCATTTCTGACGAAGCCATGATCACACCTTCGATGCAATTGAGTGAAAGAACATCGACACTGTCGGATTGAAAATGTCTGCCCGCTCCCACTGCAAGAAATGTCCGGCGCCCGCAAGCACCAGCGGACCTACGCGATTTGTAAACGCAACTTCACAGCAGTGAAGGAAATCGGGGCCTACAACCTGATCGTCGGCACCATAAAAGAGAAGGGTCGGCACGTCGACCGCACGGTCGAGGATCGGAAACTCCTCCGCTGTGCGTCCGTACCCAAGTTGATAGACCGCCCATCCAGCTCGAAGTCGAGCCTCATCAGCCCAAGGCTCGGTCATGAAATCGATGTCGGCGTCGCTGAACGTGCCTGGTGATGCCCACAAACGAGGGCCGTACATCGCAGCAACCCACGCTCGACGCAACGCCGGCGAATTCAATTCCGCGGCCAGCACATCGGGCTCACCACCTTGGCGGCGGCGGTAGTCACCAGTGGGTCCATCGGCAATTGCTTTGATCGAACCGATGTCAATACCTGCAGCTACGTACGCGTCGATCACCATTGGCGGCACCGTGTCGAAGAAGCACAACGCGTCGACGAAACCTTCGAATCGATGCACCATGTCGACAGCGACAACTCCGCCGACGTCTCCGCCAATCACACCGACGTGATCATGACCAAGAACGTCATGCACCAGCGCGTACAGATCGCGGCTGTAGGTGACGAGGTCGTAGGCATCGGATTCAGAGAGATCCGAATCGCCATGTCCCCGAAGGTCGGGAACAATGACCTCAAAACCAGCAGCAACAAGCGGTTCGATATTGCGCCACCAAATGCGCTTCGTTTCCGGATAGCCGTGAACCAGAAGGAGCGGATATCCGCCGACACCTTCACGGACATAAGCGAGTTCAAGACCGTTTCCGATATCGGAACGATGAATCGTGAATGCATCACCGGCGGGTGTCGCCGGCTGGGCCGGACGCAACCGAACGTCATAACCGGTGACGCTCATGCCACCGTGCCCGCTTCGAACAATGCATCGATTTCCGCTTCTGAACGACCCATTGATGCCAACACCTCACGAGTGTGTTGGCCGAGTTCGGGTGCTCCCGAACGAGCTTGCCAAGGAGTTCCGTAGAAATCCGAAGGACTGGCAATTCGCATCGCTGAACCATTCGCTTCCGGAACTTCGATAAAGGCACCTGCAGCGTGGATTTGCTCATCGATAAGCACATCATCAATCTCATTTACCGGTGCCCAGAACATGTCGGGCTCGGTGTCAAAGATGACTGCCCATTCATCTCGAGACTTTGTTGCGAAGATGGCGTCGAGTTCGGCGATGAGTTCGCGCGCATTGTCGCGACGACCAAGCGGCGTTGCGTACGGACCGTCCTCAAGCCATTCGGGATGCCCGACAACTCGACACAGCGGTGGCCAATGGCGATGGGCTTCTTGACCGATGAGCCAAATCATTTTCCCGTCGCCACACGTGTAGTTGTTCATGGATGGATTACCCATGGTTTCGCGTGCACCGATGCCGATGTGATCGCCCCATCCAAGTGTGATCGAAAGATCGAAACCGATCGTGTAGACGCCTTGACGAACAAGCGAGGTTGAAACTAATTGACCTTTTCCGGTGCGCTCGCGACTAAAGAGCGCAGCGCAAACTGCCGCCGAAGCAGAACTACCGGTCGGATGATCACCCATGCCGCCGCGTTGAAACGGAAGCGGGCCATCGGGAGTGCGCAGCAACGACGCAACTCCAGAACGCGCCCAGAATCCGCCGATGTCATAGGCCGGGCGCCCCGCATCGGGGCCTTCCATCCCATATCCGGTAATGAGTTGGTAGACGAGACGCGGATTCCGCTCCATCATGGCGTCAGGACCGAGCCCCCACCGTTCCAATGCCGCGCGCCGAAGGTTTGTGACGAAGACATCTGCATCGGCAAGGAGTTCAAGAGCAAGCGCTTGACCCTCGGGAGTTCGAAGATCGACAGCGACAGACTTCTTCGAACGGTTGTCCATTTCGAACACCGGATTGTCCGGCATCATCGTTCCGAAAAGTGCCTGGTACGTGCGCGCGGGATCACCGACGCCAGGTGGCTCAAGTTTGATTACGTCAGCACCCCAGTCAGCCAAAATCCCTGCGCACGCGGGTCCTGCGACCCACATACCAAGTTCGACGACTTTCACATCCTCTAATGGTCCGGACACGCCCCACTCCTTCTCTGTCTCCTGAGAGCGTGGCACATCGCTGGGGTCCACGGCCTTGAGCACCCCACTCACTACCGTTCTGGAAGGCGGTTTCGCCTTCTACCCCTACCCCCGGAGGAACTATGCGTTCTCATTCTGCGCGCCGAATTCTCGGCGTTGCTGTCCTTTCGTTGGCCATCGTGGCCGGCGTTGGCGCGTGCAGTAGCGACAGCAAGTCAAGCGACAAAAGCACGACCACCACGACTGCCGCTTCATCACCCACGACATCTGGTGTGAAGCCAGTGAACACCCTCACCAAGGCCGACGTCATTCAAATGCAGGAATGGCTCGACGCCGTCGGTTGCGATGTTGGCAACAACGACGGAATCATTGGACCACACACAATTTCCAGCATCAAGGCATTCCAGAAGGGCGCTGGCCTGACCGTTGACGGCACCTACGGCCCGAAGACGAAGGCAGCACTTTCCGCCGACGCTCAAGCCAAGAAGAAGATTTGCGTGCTTCCGACTCCGACACCGGCCCCAGTTGGTCCGACCGGAGCAGCAGCTGCGTGCACCTCGACCGCCATCACCGCTGGCGTTGATGCCGCGATGACTGCAGGGACCACCGTCAAGGTCACAGGATTTGGCTGTGACTCAGGCTGGGCCTACGCATGGGCAGAACTCACGCCTCCTGCAGGGAGTGGCGCACCCACATTGGGCGTTACCGATGTGTTGGCATCACGCGACGGCAAGTGGGTCACCCAGGACCGCGGTGTTGTTTGCCAGCAGGGCAAACTTCCGGCCGTGATCTACACCAACGGTTGCATGTCCAACTGATCTGAAAACTCCTGATCGCATTCGATGCCCGCCCTTTGGGGCGGGCATCGTCGCGTTAGGACGCAAGCCGGCGAGCGAACCAATCGAACAGAGCAGCTGCCCACGCCGAAGTAATCCCGCATGGAAATGCTTGGAATCCGTGAGGCATCTCAGGCGCAACAAACAGTTCAACCTCATTGCCCGCAGCGGCCCAACGAGGAGCCAGCATCAATGTGTCGTCGAGTAAGTGGTCTGCGGTTCCCACGCTCATGAATGCAGGGCACAAGTTTTGTAAGTCAGCAAACAGGGGCGACACGTTTGGCGAGCGTCGCTCCTCAATACTCATGCCGGGCAGATAGCAATCGCCGAACATCGCCATACCTTCTGGCGTGAGCAAGTCGGGACCATCGAGCACGCGTACACCGCGCTGACTGGGCGAACGTCCCCAGTCGTGCACCCCAAACACCAGGTTGGCGCCAATGAGGTTGTCGGATGCATTGAGTTCGTCGCGCATGCGCAACGCGACCGCTGCTGCCATGTACCCGCCCGCAGATTCCCCGCCAACGATGATGCGATTCGAGCCGTACTCGGCCAGTCCGTTTTCGATCACCCATTTCACCACCGCGATCCCATCATCAGGACCGGCAGGAAACGGATGCTCGGGGGCTTTGCGATAGCCAACAGAGACCACTGCCATTCCGAATCGACGGCTCAGATCCAAATTGCCGGTATCGCCCATTTCCGGTGCACCGATAACCATTCCGCCACCATGGAAGTGCACGTAGACCGCCGAAGCCGGGCCGTCAGGAAGAAACGTGCGACATGAGACACCGGCAATATCGCGAACAATTGCCTCAGGTAGCGGCGCAAACGTGCGCTCAAATGTTCGGCGCATCTGCTGAACCTGACCGAGTAGATCCTTCGGCGGTTCACCATCGCTGGCAAACGCTTCGGCCACCAACGCCATCCCCGCGTCGACAACCGCTCGTGCTTCGGGCCTCATGGCCTCAATTTCATCGGTCCAAAGTTGCATCGTTCCCCCTCGTATCCTGTGATCACCATAGGGCGGACAGAATCGCAACGCCCTCAACCGCTACGGTCACCGAAATGGGTTTCTACAGCAAGCACATCGTTCCCCGCTTTATCGACAAGGCACTCGGCACGCCCGCCATGCAAGAGGGGCGCGACGCCGTGGCCGCCGGCCTTTCGGGCACGGTGTTGGAAATCGGTTTCGGCTCCGGCCTCAACGTCGCGAGTTATCCGCCTGAAATCGAACTCGTCTACGCCGTCGAGCCGGCATTAACCGCCCGCAAGATTGCGGTGCCCCGCATTGCTGCCTCCCCTATTCCCATTCAGTACGCAGGCCTGCATGGCGAAACCGTTGCACTTGGCGACAATTCTTGCGATGGCGCGTTGTGCACATTCACGCTCTGCACTATCCCTGGCGTTGAACAAGCGCTCGCCGAACTCCGCCGAGTACTCAAGCCCGGTGGGAAATTCCACTTCCTCGAACATGGCCTCGCCCCCGACGCGAAGACGCAGGCTTGGCAGCGTCGCCTTGATCCACTTGAAAAGCGTCTGGCCGATGGTTGCCACCTCACCCGAGACCCCGTCGAACTCGTGAAGGCCACAGGATTCGAACTCGAATTCGTTCATAGCGAATACACCAAGGGCCCCAAGCCGTGGGTGTTCATGACCTTTGGGCAGGCCAGAAACGCCAAATGACCGCTCATTTAGCGGTGACTGGACTTCCAACAGTTCTCAAGGTTTCCTGTACATGTAACAGTAGGTGGATCTGTAACGATTACTTCATGACCGTCTGTAACGCCTAAAAGGACAACAGCGCTATGGGAATCACACAGCCAGATGATCTAACTGCGCCCGATCCATCAAACTTGGCGACTGCTCCGCCTGCGGTCAATCGTCGATCCGTTCTCTTTGGTGCCGGCGCCGCCGTCA
Source organism: Bifidobacterium breve (assembly GCA_945878645.1). Lineage (GTDB taxonomy): Bacteria > Actinomycetota > Acidimicrobiia > Acidimicrobiales > Acidimicrobilacustridaceae > Acidimicrobilacustris. Next base: position 4,117 of record CAMCTW010000047.1, on the reverse strand, counting down.
TCGCCGCTACTGCAGCAGCATGCGCGCCCGCCCCTGCGCCAACTCCGGCCCCCACGACAACGGTCCCACCGACCACCGTGCCACCAACGACAACTTCCACTCTTCTTCCGACCACGACCACAACCCAACCTGGTTCAGCGGCGGGGGAAACCGCGGCACAGGTGCTGCATATCGCAAGGCGTCTTAGTTTTGGACCGACGCCGGCACTTCTTGGCGAGATTCGTGCGATTGGAATAACGGCGTGGATCGATCAGCAACTTGCGTGGGAGTCAATCGACAATTCCTCTGTCGATGCAATTCTTCCGTCGTACCCCCGCTCACTCATGACCGCCACAGAAATCAGTGCCGGAATCGAACCGTGGCGTACGCGTCAAGAGATGGCTGCCGCAACGATTGCGCGCGCCGTGTGGAGCAAGCGCCAACTTCACGAGTTGCTCGTCGACTTTTGGTCAAACCATCTCAATATCGATATCAATCACGATGCCAGCACACGACACAAGCCCACCGATGACCGCGATATCATTCGCCGCTACTCCACTGGAAAATTTGCCGACATGCTGGTGGCATCGGCGAAGTCACCAGCGATGCTTCTGTATCTCGATCAGGCGCTGTCACGAGCCGACGGCGGACGGTTGCCGATCGAGAACTACGCGCGCGAAATGCTTGAGCTCCACACCGTCGGCGTCGACGGTGGCTACAACGAAGCCGATGTCAAAGAAGTTGCCTATCTGCTTTCCGGATGGTCAGTTGCCAGCCGCAACGACGGCGGATTTCAGTTTCGTCCTCAGTGGCACAACATGGGACCACTGGCCACAGGTGGTGACGTTCTTGGATGGCGCCCAAACGGACTCACCGGTGTTGCTGCTGGCGAATCACTACTCATATTTCTCGCTCGACACCCCAAGACTGCGACACGTCTCGCCCACAAACTCGCCGTGCGATTCATCGGTGAACACATTCACGCCACCGATGGCGTCGTTACCGCCGCGGCACAGGCATATACGGCAAACGACACCGCTATCGCGCCGATGGTTCGTTCACTTTTGCTGTCGCAAGAATTTCGGGCCTCAGCGGGCCGCAAGATGCGCAGGCCAGTCGAATATTTCGCAGGGGTCCTTCGTGGAGTGCAACTGCAATGGGATCCAGCCCGTGCAACAAACGTGATGAACACTGCTATGGGGCAACTCGGCCTTTTGGGTCAGGTTCCCCTCGCGTGGGAAACACCCGATGGTTATCCCGACAATGACGCTCGATGGACCACCGCCGGGGCAATGGTCGCCCGTTGGAATCTGGCCACCCTGGGCTCCAACGGTTTCGGCGCACCAGCTCCACAATTCGATACGAGTCGCATTCTTGGCGCAACTGCACCCAGCACTGTCGGCGAAGCCCTTGACCGAGCAGCACTTGCGATCCTCGGCGAACCACTCGAGGCGACAACACGTGCCGCGATTCTCTCCGCTTCGGGCCAAACAAACACCACGGTATGGAAATCGACATCGAATGGTCGAGCCGTCATCGCCTATGTCCTGCAAACTCCCCAGAATCAGATGCGGTGATCAGCATGAACAACGAATCTGCAGACATAAACACGCCGATTGATGAACTTGATGGGGCCGTCGCGGTCCCTCTTCTGGGATCAATGGATCGCCGACGCTTCCTTACCGTCTCGGGTGTCGGTGCCACAGCAATCGCAGCGACCGCCTATATCCGGCCATCGATGTTCTTTGGTCAAGCCGGCGCTGCCGTCACCTCGAGCGCAACTGCTTCAGGCAACATCATCGTCAACATTTTCTTGCGCGGTGCTGCCGATGGGCTTTCCTTCCTTAGTCCCCTTAACGACAGCACCTATCAAACTCTTCGCCCTGGTGTGGCCATTCCCGACGCGTCCGCCCTTGGGGTGAACAACCAGTTCGGGCTTCATCCCGGTGCAGTTCGCATCAAGGCACTTCTCGACGCAGGCCAGGCAGCATTCGTTCCTGCCGCTGGATCTCCCAACAACAATCGATCCCATTTCTCCGCTCAATCGATGATGGACAAAGGTTCATCGAGCGACCCCACTCTCAGTACTGGCTGGCTTGGTCGATACTTCGCGGCAACATCGGGAGCATCAGAAGACGCGTTACGAGGTGTTTCGATCGGCAACGGACTCCAACCTTCATTGCGCGGTTCCGCGGCGATCGCGACTCCGAATCTGCAATCGCTGTTGCTCTACAGCGCTGGAAGCGGCGCATCATCGAGCCAAGTACAAACTGCACTGCGGGCGATGTATCCCGCGGCATCAAACGAACTTCTCCGCGCACAAGGTGCCGCAGCGACAGACCTCGTCGCGGAAATCGCTCCGATCGCGTCGAGTGCTGCGGCGCCGACTGGATGGCCAACTGGTTTTGGATCTGCGCTGTGGCCCATTGCCAAACTGATTAGCGCTGGTTACCCGGTCGAAATTGCCACGGCCGACCTTGGCGGCTGGGACGAACACGACGCCATGGGTTCCGCCACTGATCCCACCGGCAATCAATACAAGTTGGTTGCGGGTCTCGACACTGCACTCGGCGCATTCTTTGATTACATCGGCAGTGCCGCGTCTCGCACCACAGTGATCATCACCACCGAATTCGGCCGACGAATCGCTATCAATGGTTCGGGCGGAACTGATCACGGTCGCGGCATGGTGATGATGGTGCTCGGCGCGGGCGTGAACCCGGGCGTACACGGAGCATGGCCGGGATTGACCGACACCGAGAATGGCGATGTGAAGGTTGTCAACGATTTTCGCAAGGTTTATGCCGAGGTACTTGGTCGGCGCATGCGAACCACGAATCTGGCATCGGTGTTTCCGGGATTTGATACGTCACAATCAAACTGGCTCGGCGTTACGACTGTGTAACAAAAACGAAGATGACCCGAGCCGAAGCCCGGGCCACCATTCAGACTGCGTTATGCGTTTGCGAAAATCAGCTGCAACCGCTGGTGGTTCCGCATGACGGGCATGCGTGGCAAGAACCAGCACGCTGCATGGTGACACCGCACTGCATGCACATCGGTGCATCGTGATTGATTGTCTTCACTTCACGAACCAGCGTGGTTTGTGTGTCGGTGAGAAGCGTTGACACTGATTCGATGGACGGAGGATCGACTGGCATTTCCGAACCCTGACGGGTTTCGATGCCTTCGTCGACGCCCGGAAGAGTCGGCTGCATCCGCTCTGAGGTGGTGAGGATGTTGAGTTCCGCACGCTCCTCGGGTGAGAGATACTCAAGTGCCATGCGGCGGAAGAGATAGTCCATGAGCGAATTCGCGATGCGAATGTCTGGGTCGTCGGTCATTCCGGCCGGTTCGAACCGCATGCCCGTGAACGCTTCGATGAACGAGCGCAGCGGCACACCGTACTGAAGGCCATGCGATACCGAGATGGCGAAGGCGTCCATGATGCCGGCGAGGGTGGAACCCTGCTTTGACACACGGACGAAGATTTCGCCTGGGCGACCATCTTCGTACTGACCAACGGTAACGAAGCCCTTGCAATCGGCGACGCGGAACTCGAAGGTACGCGACACGCGGGTGCGGGGAAGCTTCTGACGGATCGGCTGATAGACGATCTTTTCGACGACACGCTCGATGACTTCGACCGCACCAGCAACCGGATCGTCGGCGCCTTCGATGTCTTTCTTCGATGCCGACAACGGCTGGGCAACCTTGCAGTTGTCACGGTAGATCGCGACTGCCTTGATGCCCAGCTGCCAGGCCTCGATGTGAATCTTCTCGACCTCTTCAACCGAAACATCTTCAGGCATGTTGACGGTCTTGGAGATAGCGCCCGAGATAAACGGCTGCACCGCACCCATCATGCGGATGTGGCCGGTGTAGTGGATGATGTTGTCACCCATCGAGCAGGCAAACACAGGGATGTGCTCGGCCTTGATATGTGGTGCACCGAGGATCGACATGTTCTCGTTGATGTAGGCAACGATTTCGTCCATCTGAGCATCGGTGTAACCGAGCTTGGTGAGGGCACGAGGAATCGTCTGGTTGACGATCGACATGGTGCCGCCGCCAACAAGCTTCTTCATCTTGACTAGACCAAGGTCGGGCTCAACACCGGTGGTGTCGCAGTCCATCA
>CAMCTW010000046.1 GCA_945878645.1 Bifidobacterium breve | reverse complement strand
TCACCGCAGCATGGCGAATAAGTCGCTCTTGGGATCTCGTTTCCGAAGCGTATGAAGGCGGAGAGAGGGCCCCCCGCTTCGCATTCGCGAACTTACGGACCATTACAGTCGACGGGGTAGTCGCCTCCGCTGTCGATGATGTCGATCTGCCCTCGGACCTTCGACGCTACGCTGCAGACCCGTTGAGGTCTTCGACTCCGAATGAGGATTCCCGTTGAGCACAGTTCCTGAAATCGATCTGACAACGCTAGAGCTGCTTCTCGCCGAATCGATCGTTCTGGTTGACGTTCGAGAAGATGACGAATACTCCGACGGGCATGTGTCGAGCGCTGTGCACATAGCTCTATCGACAGTGCCCGATCGTGTTGACGAAATTCCTTCCGACGTTCCGGTCTATGTCATTTGCGCCCTTGGTGGACGCAGCGGCAAAGCGGCGAAGTTCCTTCGGACGAAGGGGATCGATGCGATCAACGTTGCTGGAGGCACCAATGGTTGGGTCGACTCCGGACGTCCAGTCGTGAGCGGAACATCGCCAGTTTGATGTTGTCACGTGACTGATCCTGACTTTCGAATTGTCGACACCGAGAGCGATTTTGCTCGAGTCATAGATCTACTTCGCGCTCAACCCTGCTACGCGCTCGATACAGAATTTCACAGGGAGCGGACCTATTACCCAAAGCTCGCTTTAGTGCAGATTGCTTGGCCTGGTGACTTGGTATTGGTTGACCCCTTGGCTGTTGATCTGCGACCGTTTGCCGAGATCCTCGAGAGTGACGCCGTTGCCGTGCTTCACGCCGCCGACCAGGACCTCGAAATACTTGAACTAGTTTGCGGAACTGTTCCACGTGTGCTGTTCGATACTCAGATCGCTGCCGGTTTTTTGGGTCTCAGCACGCCGTCGCTCACCACGATTTATGAGCGGTTTGTGGACTTCCGTGTCGGCAAAGGCGACCGTCTTACTGATTGGTTGCAGCGACCTCTGACAGATGGACAGCTCGTCTATGCGGCCAACGACGTCGCCCGGCTCCTCGAGGCGAAGGATCGTATTGTCGAGCAACTTGAAGAGCGTGGAAGATTGAGTTGGGCATTGGATGAGTGCGAAATCCAAAGAGTCCGTTTACGTGGGCAGCGCAACCCCGACGAAGCATGGCGACGAATTAAAGAGGCTCGCCAATTGCGCGGTTCGGCTCGGACTGTTGCAAGATCACTCGCCGCATGGCGCGAGCGTCGAGCTGCTGCTCTCGATATTCCAGTGAGGTATGTCCTTTCAGATATTGCTCTCACGGGCATTGCGCAGCGACCGCCGAAGGATCGTCGCGACCTCGAAAAGGTGCGGGGGTTCGATCGGGGAACCCGCGAAGAGGTCGTGGCCGAGATCCTCGGTGCGGTCAAGGCGGGGATGGCCGATAAGAACCCTGTGGTTGATGATGTCGTCCCGGGGGGTGTCGAAAAGGACCTCCGGCCCGCGATCGCTCTCATTTCAGCTTGGGTGGCCCAACTGGCTCGAGACCTTGAACTCGATGCTTCGATTTTGGCCACGAGGGGTGATATCGAGGCCTTTCTAAGGGGCGATGCCGATGCTCGTCTCGCCACAGGGTGGCGTGAGGACCTCGCCGGCAGCCCCGTTCGGAGCCTCCTCGAAGGGGGCGCAGCGGTCGCTTTCGCCGGAAATGGCGAATTGGTGATCGAAGAACGTTCGCGTAAACCCCTGTCATGAGGACCTCTCCCTCTGAGATGACACCCAACTGCCCCCTGTGCAGATACACTCATGCGGCAATCTCACCGACGGGAGTTGACCGTTGAAAAAGGGTCGACATCGGCGTTTTGAGGAAGCGAGAGCCCTCAAACGCACCAACGAAAATCTTGACGCGATCCTCGATGCTCGCGATGCCGAACCGTGCCCCGAGTGTGGGGCCGATCCGGGCCATGACCATTCGTCATGGTGTATGTACGACGCCGAGGCCGATCGCGACGAAAGCGCCTGGCCTTCCTGAACCCCCATCGGTCCTGTGCCGGTGGACCGAACTGAAAGACACTCGTGCCCCCCACCTCTTCTCTTCCGTTGCGTAGCGTCGCGCTCGTCGCTCACGTCGATCATGGCAAGACCACCCTTGTCGATGCGTTGCTTCGTGCGACCGGTACGTTCAGTGAACATGCCGCTGTGGTCGATCGAATTATGGATTCGAACGATCAAGAACGCGAACGTGGCATCACGATTCTTGCCAAGGCCGCTTCGGTTACTTGGAACGACACTCAGATCAATCTCGTCGACACCCCCGGCCACTCCGATTTCGGTGGCGAGGTCGAACGCGCCCTCTCGATGGTCGATGGCGTCATCCTTCTCGTCGATGCCGCTGAAGGTCCCCTGCCTCAAACCCGATATGTACTCTCGAAGGCTCTCGCTCTTTCATTGCCAACCGTTGTCGTCATCAACAAGGTTGATCGACAGGACGCGCGGCCTGAAGAGGTTCTCGATGAGATCTACCAACTTTTCCTTGATCTCGATGCCGATGAACACGCAATCGAGTTTCCGGTTATCTCCGCTATTGCCCGAGAAGGTAAAGCAGTTTCTGGAATAGGAATGCCGGGCGAAGGCGACGATCTCACGCTGCTCTTCCAGGCCATCGTCGACGCGATTCCTGCTCCGACTGGCGATCCCGACGCTCCGGCGCAGGCGATTGTTACCAACCTCGATGCTTCTGAATATCTGGGCCGCCTCGCCATTGGTCGGGTGATGCAAGGAACGCTCCGTCGAGGCGAGCAGGTTGCACTGTGCGAAGAAGACGAAGGACAAAGCCCGCTTCGGCGAAAGCTGAGCCAACTCATGACGTTCTCAGGCATCGGTCGAATCGAGGTCGATTCGGTGAGAGCTGGCGACCTTTTCATCGTGGCCGGTTTCCCTGAGGTCGAGATCGGCGACACGCTCGCTGACTCGGTGAATCCTGTTGCGTTGCCTCGTCTCACAGTCGATGAGCCAGTGCTGCGCATGACCTTTGGCGTCAACACCTCGCCCCTTGCTGGCAAGGAAGGTCAATTCCTCACCTCTCGCCATCTTCGTGATCGGCTCGACCGGGAAATCCTCGGAAACGTTTCGATCAAGGTTGAACCTACCGAATCACCTGACATCATCGAGGTCTCAGGCCGAGGCGAACTTCAGCTCGCCGTACTTATCGAGACCATGCGCCGAGAGGGCTATGAGCTTCAGGTCAGTCGTCCCGAGGTAATCGTCAAGCTCATCGATGGAACCAAACACGAGCCGCTCGAGCGAGCAGTTATCGATGTTCCTGACGAACATGTTGGTACCGTCACACAGGCGCTCGCTCCCCGTAAGGGGCGTGTCACCGATCTTCGACCAGGCGACACTGGCCGAACCATCGTGACCGTTGAAGCCCCCGCCCGAGGCCTCATTGGGTTTCGCTCCCAGTTACTGACCGCTACACGCGGAACTGCTCTGATGCACCAGCACAACGCTGGTTGGGTGTCATGGGTCGGCGATCTCCCCACTCGCAAGGGCGGGGCAATGATTTCTGATCGCGACGGCACGTCAACTGGTTACGCGCTCGGAAACCTTCAAGAACGTGGCGAAATGTTTATCAGCGCAGGTGAGGCGGTCTACGAGGGGATGATCGTCGGAGAGAACTCACGCAGTGACGACATGATGATCAACATCATCCGTGAAAAGCAGAAGACCAACATTCGTACCCATTCAGCGGACGAAGCGATCAAGTTGGTCCCACCACGAGAAGTCACGCTCGAAACTGCGATTGAGTTCATCGGTGACGATGAACTTGTTGAAATCACACCGCAATCTCTTCGACTCCGTAAGCGCATGCTCAAAGAATCAGATCGTCGACGCACCAATAAGAAGTAAGAATTTTGTAGGTGCTTATTCGGCGCTTGCGGCGGTGCGTTTCATCGATGGGTGCGGAAGGAACACTTCGGTTCCTTTGCGTTCAATGATATCTACGATGTGGTCGTACGCGCCTTGCCCAACGAGAGCAACGATCTCGTCTTTACTCGAAACATAGACTGGAACATCGCCTACAAAAGCGCGCGGGTCTTCGGTGCACCACCAGTGAAAGTCGCCTCCTCCGTCACCCCAGTCACGGCGTTTCCATTCCCGGAGAATGTTTGTTTCCCATTCGTTGTCGTCGATATGGAAATCGAGGCGGACAGGGACCTGCCAGCAGACTTCAGGCTTCCAATCGATGAAGTTTTCTCCGCGGGACTGCGCCGCTGTATGAAATGCACATCCGGCCCCGCCTTCGAAGCCCGGACGATTGAGAAAGATGCAGGCGTCTTCGTGGCGCCGTGTGACCCACTCGCCATGGTCCTTATGAATTGGGCCTCCGAGTTCTGCAGCAACCGCTTTAAATTGCCACTCGTCGTCGCGTAGACGAGGGAACACTTCGGCTACTCGTTTGCGGTCATCTTTGTCAGCGAAATGGGCGCCGTGAGAGCAGCATCCGAACATCTTTTCGGGCGCTGCTTCTTCTTCAATTCCCAAGCATCCGTCGCCGTAGATGCACTTCCAGTTACTCGTGAGCCAAGTGACATCAAAGGTGTAGGTCTCTCCGTCGAGATCGAATGAGATCCACTCGTGCGTGTCGTCATCGGTGATCTCACTTCGTTGCCCAGCCATCGAACCATCCGTTCACTATCGGGTAAAGAGGAAGAACGAAACTCTAGTTGCTCGCTCTGTCTCAACCTGTGAGTAAGGATATGCACATGTCAGGAGAATTTGACGAACTACGAACTCGACTCGAAACGATCGCCGAAGAACTGGCCGACCTCGCAATCATTCGCTTGCGTGAATCGATTGATGCTGGTGGTCACGAATTGCCGGTAGATGAGAAGCGATTAACAAGGGCTCGTCGCGCCGTTGAGAAAGCCATTGTTCTACTGAGTGAGCCTGACGACTCGATGGAGTAGCTCAGACTCCGGCAAGACGTCCGTAGAGCGTCGTGCGCTGCACTGCGTTGCGGCCGATAGGAGCCACGAGTTCAGCAAAATCCGATGGTTCCATGCCTTGGCCATGATCGGCTCCGGCGGCGCGGCTGATGTTCTCATCCATAAGCGTTCCGCCCAGATCATTGGCGCCAGCCTGCAACGCCTGTCTGGAACCGTTGGCGCCCAACTTCACCCACGAAGCCTGAATATTGTCGATGAGGCCTCGGTAGGCGATGCGAGGAATCGCGTGCATGAGCATCGTCTCGCGGAACGTTGGACCTCTCCGGGCTTTCTTCTGGAGGTACAGCGGAGTTGCCATATGCACGAATGGAAGCGGCACAAATTCGGTGAATCCGCCGGTCTCTTTTTGTAGATCTCGAGTGCGGACGATGTGACGGGCCCAGTGGATGGGTCGTTCTACAGAACCGAACATGATGGTGATGTTGGAACGAAGACCAACGCTATGAGCCGTTCGGTGGGCCTCGAGCCATTCCTCGGTATTGATCTTGTCTGAACAGATGATGGCGCGTATTTCATCATCGAGAATTTCGGCGGCCGTGCCTGGGAGGGTTTTAAGCCCGGCGTCTTTAAGGCGGCGGAGGTAGGAGTCGAGTGGTTCATCGAGGCGTCGTGCGCCTTCGGTGACTTCGAGAGCGGTGAAACCGTGAATGTGTATTTCAGGAACTGCTTCGGAAACGGCGCGTGCAACATCGATGTAGTAGTTGCCGTCAAAGTCTGGATGAATCCCACCTTGAAGGCAGACTTCCGTTGCGCCGAGATCTGCCGCTTCACGGCTTCTCGTAGCAATGTCGTCGAGGGTCAACAAGTACGGAGTGCCGCGCAGATTCAGCGAAAGCGGGCCTTTGCTAAATCCGCAGAATTTGCACTTAAACGTGCAGACGTTCGTGTAATTGATATTTCGGTTATGTACCCAAGTGACCGTGTCTCCAACAGCTTCCTGCCGGAGTTCGTCGGCCAATTGCGTTACTGCCGCGAAGTTCTGGCCGCGAGCACCGAACAGTGTGACGATCTCGTCGAGACCTGGTTCTTGTCCTAGACGCACTCCGGCGATGACTTCAGCGACTGCGCCGGTTGCTCGACCCTCCGCAGGGATAAGCGCAGGTGGGCTGATACGTGAACCAGCACTCCAAATTGTGGACCGCGGTCCGATCTGAAGGACCTCAACGCCATCGTCAACCTGTTCTGGCGCAGCGGGCTTGAGTGACTGAACGAAGACGGCTCCGGGATCATCTCGGGCGAGTCCATCGGCGTCCGATCGATCCATCACCGAAAAGCGAAGGCCTTCATCGATCCACTTGGTGTCGTTGCGCACAAATTCAGGATGGACAGTGAGACGAGGTGCAAGTTCGAAGCCCTTTGCTTCGGTAACTTCACGCAGGAGGTCGAGATCTGGCCAAGGCCGCTCGGGGTTCACATGGTCAGCGGTAACCGGGGAGACGCCGCCCCAGTCGTCGATGCCTGCGTCGAGGAGGATGCCGAAATCATCAGAGAGATTTGGTGGCGCCTGAAGGTGCACATCCGGAGGGAGAATGATTCGGGCCAGAGCGATGGCGTCTAGGTAGACGTCGCTTGGACAGGCCGGAGCGGAATGCATTGCGGTTCCCTCTTTGGGGAGGAAGTTCTGGACGATCACTTCCTGCACGTGACCATGTCGAAGGTGCGAAGCAGCTATTGCTTCGAGCGCCTCGATGCGATCCTGACGGTTTTCTCCGATGCCGACGAGTATTCCCGTGGTAAACGGAATGGAGAGCTCGCCGGCCGCTTCGAGAGTCGCCAACCTGCGTTCGGGAGTTTTGTCAGGTGCGCCCCGGTGACATTCAAGATCTGCTCGAAGCGATTCAACCATCGCTCCTTGTGACGGTGAAACTTTCCGCAATTGTGCGAGTTGATCGGCCGGCAGCGCCCCAGCATTTGCGTGGGGGAGAAGGCCGGTTTCGTCGAGAACGAGTTGAGCCATCGCAGCCACGTAATCGATGGTTGAGGCGTAGCCATTGTCGGAGAGCCACTGCGCCGCTATTGGATAACGGTCCTCGGGAGCCTCGCCAAGTGTGAAGAGGGCTTCATGACAACCAACCCGTGCTCCGGCGATCGCAAGGGCTCGGACTTGAGCGGGGGAGAGGTACGGGGACTCAAGGCGAGCGGGCGGTTGCGCAAAGGTGCAATAGCCACAGCGATCGCGGCAGAGCATGGTGAGAGGAATGAACACCTTCGGCGAATAGGTAACCCTCACGCCAAACGAGTTGTCACGAATAGACCTGGCTCGCGCCATGAGTTCTTCGAGCGGAGCATCGAGCCGAAGCATGTCGGGAACCCTATCGGGGGGTTCGTGCGCCCATTGCCGCGTTGTCTACGAGCCAAATGACGTCTGTCCCAGAGATACGCGTGGCTGGCGCGCTCAGATCGCCGTCGAGCACCCGATGCAGGGCGTCTGTCTTGGCCGAGCCGGCGACAGTGACCACGACCGTCCTGCACTGAGAGATGGCCTCAAAGGTAAACGTCAACCGTTCGTGAGGATTGCTTGAGGACGGATCGCGATTTGGAACCACAAGCCGACCCTTTGGAGAATCGAGCGCATCCGAATCTGGGAATAGCGACGCGGTGTGACCGTCTGGGCCGAGCCCTAGATGGATGAGGTCGATTGGGTGCGAGGTACGAAGGACTCTCTCATAAGCAATAGCCGGATCAAAGATGTCTGACTGCATCGGATGGACCGCAGCAAGGGGCTCAACGAATTCAAGTAGAGATTCCTTCACCAAGCGAAAATTGGAAGCGAGATCGGTGAGAGGAACGCACCGCTCATCGCCCCACCAGCCGGTGACGTTCTTCCAGTCAATGGCGGTTGAGCCAGAGCGGGCGAGCTCCCGATAACAGTCGCGTGCAGTCGAACCACCCGAGAACGCTAGAGAGAACCCTAGAGAGTTCGATTGGGCTTGATCGACGACGAGTTGCGCAAAGGCCTTCGCTACGTCGTCGACGACGACGAGTGAACCGTTCACTTCAGAGTCTTCGCCTTGGCCTCAAGAGACTCGAGAAGGTCATCGAACGACTTAGAGAAGGACGCAACGCCTTCATCTTCTAGCTGTGCAGTTACATCTGCGAGTGAGATACCGAGCGTGGCAAATGTCGAAAGGACGGCGTGGGCGCCAGGTAGATCAGCGTCGACAGTTCGCTTGAGCGTCCCGTGATCATCGAAGTCATCGAGAGTCTTCTCAGGAATCGTGTTGACAGTGTTCGGGCCGATGAGTTGATCAACATAGAGCGTGTCTGGATAGTCGGGATTCTTTGTAGATGTTGACGCCCAGAGTGGACGCTGCGGGCGTGCTCCCCGAGCAGCCAACGCGTCCCAACGGGGGCCACTAAACGTTTCGAGGAATGCCTCGTAGGCCACTTGTGCGTTGGCAACAGCAACCTTGCCCTTGAGCGCTGCAGCTTCGGTCGAATTCAGAGCGTCAAGACGCTTATCAGCCTCTGAATCGACTCGGCTAATGAAGAACGAGGCGACAGAAGAAACCGCAGAGAGGTCACCCTTGCAAGCTTCAAGGCCGGAAATGTAGGCCTCCATCACCTCGCGGTAACGATCAAGAGAGAAAAGAAGCGTGACATTCACGCTTATTCCTTCGGAGATCATCGACTCAATAGCCGGGAGGCCTTCCCTAGTGCCGGGAATCTTTATGTAGAGGTTCGGTTGATCGATGAGTCCATGCAGGTGTCGCGCTGCGGTAGCTGTTCCCTCGGTATCGCGAGCGAGAAGAGGGGAGACCTCGATAGAGACGTAACCATCGATCCCGTTGCTTGAGTCATAGACCGGACGCAGGAGAGCGAGAACATGATTGATGTCGGTAACTACGAGTTCCCAATAGGCGTCAGTAACCGATGTTCCGCTCGAAAGGAGTTCTCTGAATTGCCCGTCGTAGGCATCTCCACCAGAAATGGCCTTCTGAAAAATCGTGGGATTCGAGGTGACCCCGCGAACACCGCGGTCGACCCAGCGCTGCATTTCGCCATTCTCGATCCAGTCCCGCCGAACGTTGTCGAGCCAAGGACTTTGGTCCTCGGTTGCATATAGATCTGTGAGACGAGACATCAGGATTCTCCGAGTCAGTTGAGGACAATACGAACGTGTTCGATGACGTTCTCTACGGTCATGCCGAAGAGTTCCATCAATTCCGATGCGGGTGCACTCGCACCGTAATGGTCAATCCCGACGCAAGCGTCGGCCCACAGTGCCCAGCCGAAGGTAGATCCGGCCTCGACGGAAACGCGAGGAAAACCTTCGCCGAGGATCGCCCGTTGGTAGTCATCGTCCTGATCCATAAAGAGTTCCCAACAAGGCATCGACACGACTCGAGCGTGGATTCCCTCGGTTGCGAGTTGGTCGGCCGTTGCAATACAGAGAGAAACCTCGGATCCGGTTCCGATCAGGACCACGTCTGGATCGGCTTTGGTCGCGCGCAGGACATAGGCCCCTCGTTCGACATCTGTGTTGCCGGCGGTGTTCTCGAGCACGGGGAGGTTCTGGCGACTGAGAACGAGTGCGGTAGGACCACCCATTTCAATGGCGATCCTCCAGGCCTGAGCAGTCTCGTTGGCGTCGGCGGGGCGAATCACTCGGAGTTTCGGCATGGCTCGCAGTGAGGCGAGGTGTTCGATCGGCTGGTGGGTTGGTCCATCTTCGCCGACACCAATCGAATCGTGAGTCCACGAATAGATCACGTGCAGGTCGGAAAGCGCTGCCAGCCGCACGGGGGGACGCATGTAATCGGCGAAGACAAAGAATGTGCCGCCGAAGGGAATGATTCCCCCGTGGGCTGCCATTCCGTTCATCACAGAACCCATTGCATGCTCGCGAACACCGAAATGTATCTGACGTCCGTCGCGATTCAATCGAGAGAATGGCTCTGCGCCGTCGAGTTCGACGCCGCAATTGCCGGTGAGATCGGCCCCACCACCCATGAGGCCGGGAACGACCGGCGCTAATGCATTGAGAACCTTCTTGCCTGCGGCACGTGTCGCAACTGACTCGCCTGGTTCCCAGGTTGGTAAGGCATCCTTCCAGCCCTCGAGGCCTCGACCCTCAAGCACCGCATCGAGCACTGCTTTGTTCTCGGTCCAGTTCTCGTACATCGAGTACCACGCTTCGCGTGCTGGTCGGTTGCGCACCCCCGCCGCGCGCATGTGTTCCAACACGTCTTCTGGGCACCAGAAAGCTTCATCGGGCATTCCCATGAGTGCTTTCGTCGCAGCAATTTCCTCAACACCGAAGGGGTTGCCGTGAGCATGGGCGGTATCGGTGAATTTGGCAGAGGGGAAACCGATGTGGCTGCGAAGGACGATGAGAGATGGTTTGCCGTCGATGGCTTTTGCTCGGTTTATCGCGGCCTCGAGAGCGTCAATGTCTTCGCCAATTTCGCCGACGTTCTCAACATGCCATCCATAGGCACGAAAGCGCTCCGCCGCATCGTCGGACAGAGCGAGTTCGGTTGGTCCATCGATCGAGATGTGGTTGTCGTCGTAAATCGCGACGAGCTTGTCGAGACCAAGGTGACCAGCGAGAGACGCTGCCTCGTGAGAGATGCCTTCCTCAAGATCTCCGTCGCCACAGAGCACAAACGTGTGATGGTCGAATAGTTGGGGACCAAACTGCGCTCGCAAGGCGTGCTCAGCAAGGGCCATGCCGATGGCATTGGCGAGACCCTGGCCAAGTGGTCCCGTTGTTACTTCGATGCCTGGGGTATGACCTCGCTCAGGATGTCCGGCGGCGGGGGAGCCAAATTGACGGAAGTTCTTGATGTCCTCGAGCGTCAGACCAAAACCGGTGAGATAGAGCATCGAGTATTCGAGGATCGATGCGTGCCCGCCTGACAAGACAAAACGATCGCGATTCGGCCACTCCGGACAACTTGCGTCGTAGCGCATAACCCGAGCAAAGAGGGCATAGGCCAGAGGAGCAAGGGCCATCGCCGTTCCGGAGTGCCCAGAATTGGCTTTTTGCGGAGCGTCCAATGAAAAACCGCGGACGACGTCAACGGTGCGGGCTTCGATTCTGCTGTCGGTCACGACCGCACCTTAGTGGTGGGAACGCCCGAAGATGACTGCTGAGAACGGGGCGGAGCAGAGCCCCGACTGGCCAGCGCTCGGTCCGATTACTGACGCCACGTGGACTCCAGCGTAGGCAGAGGTGCCGAGTGCTTCCCCGAGCATTCCAACCTCGCCTGTGCCGACGAGATCGGAGTCAGGATTGAGAGGTCCGCAAGAGAAAACCAGTGCACCGTTGCTACGCGATCCTTGCAGTGAGTGTTCGAGATCAGCAAGCGGTCCAAAGCGATCTTGGCGGTGGAACGCAATGCGATCACCAGTATGAACTGGTTGCGAGAGAGCGAGCGTGTCGCTTGAGCGGTCGGCACCGAGAACTCGATAAACGTCGATGACACGACCAGTGTCGGGTTCTAGAAGCGCGACAGCGAGATCCTGCGCAGTAATGGCCCGACGATCCATTTCGACCGAGGAGAGGACCTCCTTCGTAATCTGGAGTGCACTCTGATCATTGATCTCGCACAACATCGAGCCCACGGCGTTCGTCACAACCATGGGAATGCTTAACGCTGTTGTTCCGTGAGCCAACGTGACGGTGGCACCGAGTCCTGTGACCGCCAGGGCGAGAAGACTGGGTGACGATTCCGCTACGCAATCAAGCAGAAGGCTTCCTTGTGAGGCTGCGAGCAATGCCCCTGAGACCGAGCGCCCCGGCCTGAGACCGCAAATCTGATCAATCCACGCGGTGACGCGAGGTTCATCAGGGTTGCCGAAGAGAATCACATCGGTTGCAGCGTGGATCGCCTGCATGAACGCACTCCCGTCAGCGAGTGCTCCGTCATCCACTGAAAACACCTGAACTGATTCATTCGCCGAAGAACCCTCGAGCCACAGTGACCACAGTGCGATCCCGCTCCCTGCTGTCACTTCACTGCCCGCCCCGATAATCCCATCAGAGACAACGAATACGAAACTGTCTGGATTGAGAAGAACTCGAATCGTTTCGGCGATGTCCTCGGAAGTTCCGCCAAACGCCGGAGTAGCGAAGGCAACAACTAAATCCGCAGGTGGCTGATCGAGAGCGAGAAGCTCTGAGATGACATCGCCTGTCGCGTACGCAGGAATCGGATGTGTAGAGAGCGCAGCCGCGCAACGCATCAGACCGTTGGCGGGAGCAACGTAAACGGCACGATAGTGACTGATCCGAGATCAATTCGGCAATGCGCCTGAACGGTGCCGAAATCCTCGAAGGTCAGTTCTGCCCGCACGAGTCGGTAATTGAACTTGCCTGGCTCAACTTGGAGTGGCTGGACATTGCGAGCCAGTTGTTCCTCGCCTCTCCGGTACACCACCTCGAGCACGCCGTTGTCACGCGAGTCGGGCGGGCAGTAGACGATTACGCAAAGGTGGGGCTCAACAGTGACAGGGACTGGCCCGGTGGCGGCCGCCGAGAACTGAACGCCGGTGATATCGATTCGCGTTGAAGGACCTGCGACCTGACGGGTCTCAATTCCTTCAATGAACAATGCTGAGAGGATCTCCATGAGGAGAACGGTAATCGCGCACAACGTTGTGCGGAACGGGTCCCCGCTAGCCTCTCCAGATGGCCGTTGGAGAAGGGATCACCCCGACACGAGAAGTAATTCTCATAGAGGCGGAACTCTGCTTCGCTGAGAATGGTTTCGACGGCACTTCACTGAATGACATAGCCGGAGCCGTCGGCATTCGCCGGTCGAGTGTGCTCCACCACTTTCCCTCGAAAGAAGCGATCTACAAAGAAGTGTTCGATCGAGCGTTAGCCGGTTGGATCATTCAGGTAGACGAGGCAACAGACTCTCCCGTTCAGGGATGGGAAAAGGTCGATCTTGTTCTCACCGCAGGTTTTCGGTTTTTCATGGAGAATTCGCAATTCGTCAGAATCGTTCGACGAGAGGCGCTCGACGGAGGCCGGCGTCTGGGAGTCGATTTGGGCGTCGCACTTCGACCGCTTTTTGAAGGTGCGGTCGAATATTTCACGACGGAAATGAACGCTGGAACATTTCGCCGATTCGACGCAGAACAATTGATGCTCACCGGGTACGGGGCACTCCTCAGTTACTTCAGTGACCTTCCATTTATTGAGGGTCTCTTGGACCGAGATCCTCTAGCGATCGACGCGTTGGAACAGCGACTCGAACACCTGCGAGCGTTTTTTCGCGCCGCTTTACAACCATGAGCAGGACGCTTTCCGAATCGGATTCGAAGGATTTGCTACGCAAGTACGGGATACCGTTCCTTCCAGAAGTCCTCATCTCGCAGACCGATCAGTTAGAGGCTGCCATTGGCGGTATGACTGGTCCGTACGCAATGAAATTGTGTGGACGAAACATTTCCCACAAGTCAGAACGCGGACTCGTTCGTCTAGGGATAAACGGTGTCGACGCGGTCAAACATGCGTGTCAAGAGTTGCTCAATGCCGCCCGTCCTGAGGACGGTGCCACCGGCGTGCTTGTTGCCCCTATGGCGACAGGCCTCCGTGAGTTCATTGCAGGAGTATCGGTCGATCCGATATTCGGACCGACGATCGTCTTTGGCGTTGGCGGCGTGTTGGCAGAGGCAATTGCCGATGTCACTGTTCGTCTTGCGCCCATCCGTCGTCACGACGCAATGGACATGTTGGGCTCACTGCGTAGTCGTTCGATACTCGAGACGTTCCGAGGCGAGCCGGCCGTGGATCTTGAAGCACTAGCTGATCTTCTCTGCTCTCTGTCGGACGCTGCGATCAGTATCGACGGACTCGAATCCATCGACGTCAACCCAGTCATGATCGTGAACGGTGCACCCGTCGCGCTCGATGCACTGGTTGCATTCTCGGCTACGGAGGGTGAGTCGTGATTTCGCATGACCATTTCCGAGCACTGTTTGACCCGCGCGGAATTGTGGTTGCCGGAGCTTCAACTCATCCAGGGAAATTCGGTTTCGTAGCGCTGCACAACATTCTTGCGTGTGGTTATAAAGGTGACGTCTTCGCGACGAATCGCGAGCGGGCTGAGGTTCTTGGGCGACCAACATTTGCTGATCTCACTGAGATTCCACACGGGAAAGCAGATCTTGTCTTTGTCTGCACCCCAGCGGCGTCAAACCCCGAAGTCCTCCGTCAAGCCGCTTCCGCCGGAATCAAAGCCGCCTTCATTGCTTCTGCCGGATACGGTGAGTCCGGTAAAGCCGGTCTCCAACTGCAGCTGGAACTTGTTGAGCTCGCGAACGAACTGGACATGGTGGTTGTCGGACCAAATGGCCAGGGTCTCGTCTCGACTCCGTCTTCCTTGTGTGCCCAAATTGTCGCGCCCTACCCACCATCTGGTTCGATCGGCATAGCCAGTCAGTCGGGCAACTTCGTTTCGTCGTTCATGAATCTTTCGCGCCAAAGCGGAGTCGGTATCAGCCGAGCAATCTCAGTCGGAAATGCCGCGCAGGTGGGAATCCTCGACATGCTCGAGTATTTCGCTGACGATCCGCAAACTTCCGTAGGTCTTGTTTACGTAGAAGGAATTTCAGACGGTCGGGAGTTTGCTGATCGCCTGGAGAACGTTTGTCGTCAAATCCCGGTCGTCATTCTCAAAGGTGGGGCATCCGGTCTCGGAGCTCGGGCCGCTGCAAGTCACACAGGCTCTCTCGCGACTGACGACCGAGTATTCGCCGGACTCTGTCGCCAGGTTGGCGCTACCCGAGCATCTTCTGTCGCCGAAGCGTTCGATATCGCCGCTGCCTTTGCCACACTGCCGGCTCCGCGTGGCCCGCGGTTGGCTGTGGTGACCACAGTGGGAGGATGGGGGGTGCTCGCAGCCGATGCCATCTCCACCACGAGCCTCAAACTCGTCGAACTGCCCACCGACCTTCACAACACGCTCGACGGCTTGTTGCCGCCCAGGTGGAGCCGTAATAACCCGATCGATCTTGCCGGTGGTGAAACCAAAGACACTGTTCCAGCGGTACTCGACGCCGTTGTCGGCCATGAAGACATTGATGCCACATTGATTCTTGGAATGGGAATCCAATCAAACCAAGGGAGACTCGAACGGGAGGGTCCGTTTTACCCCGATCACGGGTTGGAACGGATTGTTGCATTCCACGATCGCCAAGATTCTCGCTATGCCGAAGTTGCGCTTGCAGCGTCGGTTGCAGCTGACAAGCCCGTTCTCATTGCCTCTGAGCTCGCAATCGGCGATCCCAACAACGCGGCGGTCGCAGCGGTCCGTTCGACTGGGCACTACTGCTTCGCTTCAGCGGAACGGGCAATTGTCGCCATGAACAGTCTCTATCAACGCAAGGTGTGGCTCGATTCGTTCGGACCGCCGAACGACGAACGGTAACGATGTCGATCGGTAAATCGATTTCTTCTTGTGCATTGGCTCTCGCACTCCTTCTTTCACTCTCGTCGAGTGCCTCTGGAGTCGAAAAAGGGGAGCCCGCAGTCACGTCTCGAGTCCCAACTACGCCGGTTCTCTCCGTACGACGTTTCCCAGGAGCGCTTCAAGCACCCTCGAGTGATCCGGAACTGATCGCGTCTCTAGGTCAGTATCTCAACAAAGTTGTCGGGACAACTTGCGCTTTGGTTGAGCAAGATGGTCGCGTGATCTTCAGCCACAAAGAGTTTGAGTCACTTTCACCCGCCTCAACGATAAAGCTTGCGACTGCTATTGCGGCACTCGACATCTTGGGTCCCGATTCGACATTCACGACGAGGTTTGTAGCTAGCAAAGCACCAAAGAACGGAGTGATTGATGGTGATCTCTACGTGATCGGCGGGGGAGACCCGCTCTTCGCTACGACGGGTTACAAAACCTCCTTCGATGACCCGGATCAGTTCTATGAGGATCTGACCTCACTCGCGGACACTCTCGCCGATGCAGGGGTAAGGCAAATCTCCGGAGGCATCGTCGGCGACGAGTCGAGATACGACGCCACGCGCTGGGTGCCTTCCTGGCCGACTCGATACCAAATCGGCGGCACGGTGGCACCTCTCTCCGCGCTCCTCGTCAATGACGGGTCGACCGGTTACTCAGATACGCCATCGGATTCCACGGCGAACCGTAAAGCTGGCGATTCTCCGCTTCTTTTCGCGCAGACTCTCCGCACTGTTTTGAATGCTCGCGGCATCAAGGTTGCTGGCGAAGCCTCAACCGGGCGTGCACCCACAGATGCTTCGGAGATTGCCTCGTTTGAGTCGGTTCCGATGACCAAGGTTCTTTCAGAGATGCTTACGAACTCCGACAACACCACGGCCGAACTGGTCACCAAAGAGATCGGCTTCCAGGCGAAGGGGCAGGGCTCAACTACAGCAGGGATTGACGCCATTAAAGAATCGTTGACCAGACAGGGTTTCGATCTCGCCGGTCTCGTCATGCTGGACGGTTCAGGGCTTGATCCAAACAATCGGATGACATGCACACTCAATCTCGCGTTGGTTTCAGCCATCTCACGAACGCCGGAAGTTCTCGCCGCGCTGCCGGTGGGTGGGCGCACCGGAACTCTTCGCAAACGAATG
>CAMCTW010000045.1 GCA_945878645.1 Bifidobacterium breve | reverse complement strand
TCGGCTAATCCATTCGCTGCCGCCATCGCTGCCATCTGATGAGATCCCTGTGCACCGGCCGATCGGACCCGATAGGTAGACGTTGCCATGTCCCATCCACACACCACTCGAGCGAAGTGAATCTTCCCATCGGGCCGACGTTTCATTGGCGCATCAAGGACCCCCGAGACGATCCCGATGTCAAGATCATCCTCTGCGAAGCCCGACATCTTCCGAAGGCCTGGCCGACAGAAAAGTTCGTAACTCACCATCGACGACACAGGGTTGCCCGGGAGTCCGAAAACCGGAACGGCGGTTCCGTCGCTCCGAGCAATCGTCCCAAACGCCAGTGGCTTTGCCGGCCTAATCGCAATCTGCATCCAGCGCATATCGCCGATTCGTTCGAGCACAACTTTGACAAAGTCGAAGTCGCCCATGCTCACTCCGCCTGTGGTGACGATGGCATCGCACGACTCCGCACCCAGAAGCATCGCCGCTTCGATGACTTGCTCATCGTCTTGAGCCAGCCCGAGATCGATAGTTTCAAAACCGTGCGATTCGAGAAGTTTGCGCAATGTCAGACGATTGGAATCGCGAATCTGCCCCGGAGCGAGAGGTGACCCATCGTCGACAAGCTCATCACCAGTTGAAATCACGCCAACTCGTGGCCGACGCACAACTTCAATTTCGGTGACGCCGATCGTGGCGAGCACGCCGAGGTGCGCTGCGGTGAGTTCAGTCCCGAAACCAATCACTGGATCTCCAGGATTGACGTCATCACCTGCGGGTCGGATGTGTTGACCGGCAGTTGCTGTTGCTGTCACAACCACCGTGTCCCCAGTTGGCGAACCTTCGGTGTCTTCCACCATCACGATCGCGTCAGCGCCTGGAGGGACGGGAGCCCCGGTCATTATTCGCACTGCGCAACCGTGCGCGACCGGGGAATCAGCCCCTGACATGCCCGCACGCACGGTTCCCGTTACCTGCAACGTCGTTGGTACCGACGCGATGTCGGCAGCCAGAACCGCATAGCCATCAACCGCAGTGTTTGCGAATGGCGGCACTTGCTCCGCAGCGACAACTTCCTGCGCCGTTACTGACCCACGCGCTTCGTTTAGGCCCAACAATTCGGTTGCGTTTCGCGCACAACCGGCAAGCACAAACGCTCGGGCTTCGTCGAACGTAATCACCGAAGACGCTTATCGACCAAATCGACAAGAAAGGCGCGAAATTCAGGGCCGAGATCTTCGCGTTCGATCGCTAGTTCGACCGTTGCTCGCAAATAATCCTGTTTATTTCCGATGTCGAAGCGTCCGTGAGTGAATACCCATCCAAAAACATCATGATCGGCAAGGAGCAACGCAATCGCATCAGTCAATTGGATTTCTCCGCCAACACCAGGCTTGACCTGATCGAGGACATCAAAAATCTCTGGGGTGAAAACATAGCGACCCATTACTGCGAGGTTCGATGGCGCATCTTCAGCGGTCGGCTTTTCTACGATCCCGCGCAAGCGCACGAGGTTTTCAGAGAACACCTCGGGATCGATTGACCCATAACTCGAAATCTCAGAAGACGCAACCTCTTGAACGGCGACGACGGCGCATTCGCGTTCTTCATAAACTCCGATCATGTCGGTGAGCACCGTAGAACGGTCGTCCATGATGTCGTCGCCAAGCATGACGACGAACGGGTTGTCACCAACATGCTTGCGAGCAATCGAGACAGCGTGACCAAGCCCCAAGGGCTCGCCTTGTCGGACGAAGTGAATTTCGGCCAGTTCAGCGATGCTGCGTACCTCGGCGAGGGCTTCGTCTTTACCGCGCTCCGCCAAGAATGATTCGAGTTCAACATTGCGATCGAAATGATCTTCAAGCGACCGCTTGCCACGGCCTGAGATGATGAGGATGTCGTCGATCCCGGCGCGGACCGCTTCTTCGACCACATATTGAATGGCCGGCTTGTCGACCACGGGCAGCATTTCCTTTGGCTGCGCCTTTGTCGCCGGAAGAAAACGAGTTCCAAGACCGGCGGCGGGGATAACGGCTTTCGTAACTCGGGACACGTCCACTCCTCGTCCGACCGGGAACGGCATGGACGTACCACCATCGTAGAAGCACCAGAGCCCGCGGCTGATGCGGAGCCCCCAAATCCGTCTGTAGGCGCTATCGGCTGGCTCGCTATGCTGGCAGTCTCAACCAGTGAGTGCTAGCGAATGGTCCCCCTTGTCCTTTCTCGGCCCGGCCGGAGACTCCTCATGCCCACCTATGACTATCAATGCAAAGACTGCGGCCACGCTTTTGAGGCCCAGCAGGCATTTACCGACGACGCCCTCACCGAATGCCCATCTTGTGGCGGCGCATTGAAGAAAAAATTTGGATCGGTTGGCATCGCTTTTAAAGGCAGCGGTTTCTACAAGAACGATGCCCGAGGATCTTCAGGTTCCTCGACCCCGTCGACAGCGCCGAGTGCCCCTTTGACCTCCACCGGTTCCGATTCGTCGAAGAGTTCCGATTCCAGTTCCACTTCCAGTTCCACTTCCAGTTCCACTTCCAGTTCCACGAGTGGTTCCACGAGCAGTTCCTCCAGTTCTTCAGACTCCGGTTCGACCTCAACGCCGAGCGCGTCGTAACCGAGAGGGTCTCTCGGACCTTCCCGTAGGACACCGCGTTCACTATCGTCACCGCATTCCCCCACCGGCCGCGCCGTCCGTGGAGTCGAAGTGCGTCATTCCCAAACCGAAGTTCCGCCATGGCAGAAGTTTCGCCGTGCCCTTCAGCGCACCCGCACGCGTTGGCTGATTACAACAGGCATTGCACTTTTTTCGCTGTGGTGGACCATAACAACGGTGCAAACCGCTGACCGCGATTCCATAGCATGGGGTCAACGGAAAACCGTTCCCGTCGCTGTGAACGATCTTGAACCAGGACACGTCATCACGAACGATGACATCAACTTTGCGAAGCGCCCAATGATCATGCTTCCCAGCGATGTCGCCGACTCCCCGGTCGGGCGAACAGTCATACGCCCGATCGCACGTGACGAAACCGTTATTGAACGCCGGCTCACTGGCGGAGGAACGTCTGGCTCAGCGGCCCTCCTCGACGAAAATTCGGTTGCGTTCGCGATTCCAGTAGATGCGGGTACCCCAAGCGTAAAACTCGGTGACTACGTCACTCTTTTCGCTCCCTCAGACGTCACGACGAGCGCAACACGGGGAGCCGGACCTTCGGCGCGCGTCGCTGATCGAGCTGTTGTTGTCGCAGTCAACGAAAAGTCCCTCATGGTCGGGGTTGATCCCCGAGATGCTTCAAGCGTCGCGCGGGCCCTTCTTAGTGCCAGCGTGCTCGTCGCGCTTACGAACTAACGCTTCACTTACCTTTCGCTTCGAGCGCGGTAACGTCGAGCTGTGCATTACATCGAGACATTCCGACCGAAGCGACGCGCACGTCATCTCCTTAGCGCACTACTCATCTCCCTTCTCGCTATTGGCATCTTCCACACCTTTAGTGGAACATCAAAAGCAAATGCCGCAAGTGCCGAACTTGCCGCGTCAACGCAATTGACGCCCGAAGAACAATCCGCGGCGAAGAGCCAAATGAGCACCTGGAAAGCCATAATTCTCGGCGCTGTTGAAGGTGTTACCGAATACCTTCCCATCAGCTCCACTGGTCATCTGGTTGTCACACAGCGAATTCTTGGCATTGGCGATACCGACGCAACAAAAGATGCTGCCGATAGTTACGCAATCGCTATTCAGTTCGGAGCGATTCTGGCAGTGCTTGTTCTGTACCGAAAGCGCATTGAATCAATCATCCGCGGCCTCTTCGGTCGCGACACCGACGGCCGCAATCTCCTCATTTCGCTCGTGATTGCATTTATCCCTGCGGTGATTATCGGCGTTGCAATTGAGAAGCCGATCAAAAGTCATCTGCTCAACGTGGGCCCCGTGGTTGGCGCGTGGATTGTCGGTGGCCTGCTCATTCTTTTCCTTGCACCCAAGATCAAGGCCGACCGTCCAGGGATGTCGATCACCCATTTACGACCCAAGCAGGCGCTCATCATCGGCTGTGCGCAGGTACTCGCTATGTGGCCAGGTACAAGTCGAAGCCTTGTAACGATTCTTGCTGCGCTTGCAGTTGGCGCCACTCTCGCCGCAGCAGTCGAATTCAGTTTCCTTCTAGGCCTCATGACGCTCGGTGCAGCGACGCTTTACGAAACGGCCAAGAACGGGTCGACCGTCATCGACGCATATGGATGGTTCAATCCGCTCGTGGGTTTGCTCTTCGCATTTATCTTCGCCGCACTCGCGGTGAAGTGGATGGTCTCGTGGCTACAAACGCGCAGCTTGGCTGTCTTCGGCTGGGAACGCCTCGTTGTTGCTGCCGCCAGCATCGGTCTGCTGATTACCGCAACGATCTAACGCTTGGGCTCAGGAGCCACCGAGTGAAAGATCGGCAATCACCATTGTTGGGCAACCGGTTCCACCGGGCAGCCATTCCACGTCAGCACCAATGGCAACAATGTCGAGCAGCATCCGCTGCAATGTCGAAGCGATAGTGACTTCGCGAACTGGTTCCGCCAATTGCCCGTTGCGGACCATGAGTCCTTCGATGCCGACAGAAATATCGCCGCTCACGAGGTTCACGCCCGAATGGAGTCCCGTCATCGTTTGCAAGTACACGCCAGTGTCGATGTCGGCGAGCAACGAATCGAATGAGCCTGCACCCGGCGCTACCGCTAACGCTTGGCAACCGACAGCAGGCGTCGACGACACGCCACGGACCGCTGAACCCGTACTTGGTCGCCCAGCGCGCCGACCAGATGCACTGTCATAGAGAAATCCCTGGAGAACGCCATCGACAACGAGTTGATTTCGGCGACAGGCCAGACCCTCCCCGTCGAACATGTCGGCCGCATAGGAACGATGGTCGGTGGGATCGTCGACAAGTGTGAGCATTGGCGACGCGATCGCCTCGCCGATGCGATCGCCAAACGGCGAGCGACCCTTCAGTACGCGTTCACCGGTGAGGGTGGAACCAAGAAGGCTGGCAATCGTCGCCGCCATTCGGGGTTCAAGAATGATCGTGACTCGCTGCGACGGAACTGGCTTTGCTCCGAAGAGTCTTGTCGCCCGCAATACCGCATCGTCAGCAGCTTCGGCGAGGTCAAGGTCCTCGGGCCGGAAACCGACAGTTGATCCTCCGCCGGTATAGGTCTCGTCCCCATCTTCGGCGAGCGCCAACGCGCTCATCGAGCACCACGCCCCCCGTCCGGCACCAGCAATACCCGTGCTTGTTGCTACCGCAAAGCGCGACGAGGAATCAGAGAACGTTGCGACGCGAACACCGGTGATTCTTGAGTCGCCATCGCGAACCATCCGTTCGAGTTCGAGTGCGAGATCGATTTTTTGCGAGGCTGGCATCGAAGCCACCGATGGATCGAACGCATCGAAAGGAACTGGCACGATTCCATCGGGTTCGGCAAGACCAACCCATTCATCAGGTTCGGCGAATGGTGCATTGTCTCGAGCTTCGGCCAGCGCGTCTGCGATGGCATCGGCCTCGAGTGTTCCGGCCCAGGCAAATCCCTGACGGTGGTCGCTCACAACCCGGATACCAATACCCGCACTCACTGCAGACGTGAACGACTCGACCTCACCACCATGTGCGCGCACTGTCGTGTAGGAAGATCGCTCCACAAATGCTTCGACTTGTTCACCGGCGTTCGCCTTCGCAGCCACCGACTGGGCGAGCGCCAGAAGATCAGCAGATTCCTGATCGGGCGGTTCGAAACTCACGAGCCGGAAACAGTGAGGTCGGCAACGACGAGCGAAACGCCAGTGGCGTTCATCGGCAAGAACTGGAGATCGCTTCCAACGGCTTGAACGTCACGGAGCATTTTCTGCAACGTTGAGGCAATTGTGAATTCCCTCACCGGTTCTGCCAATTCACCATTGCGGATACGGAGACCTTCGGCGCCGGTAGAAAAGTCGCCGCTCACCGGGTTCACACCCGAGTGAAGGCCCGAGACTTCCTGCACCAACACACCATCGTCGATCCCGGCGATAAGCGCGGCCGGTTCAGAAATGCCTGGAACAAGCGAAACCGATAAGCAGCCCACCGATGGGGTGCTTTTAAATCCACGAACAGCGTTTCCAGTGCTTACCGTTCCGGCGCGCCGAGCCGAATAGGCGTTGTGCACAAATTTCTGCAGGACACCGTTTTCGATCAGCACATTGCGGCGAGCCGCGAGACCTTCGCCATCGGCATCAGTTGCGGTAAATGATCGAACATCAGTGGGATCATCGATGAGCGTCAAGAGAGACGAGCCAACGGACTCGCCCAGTCGCTCCGCGAACAACGAACGTCCCTTGAGTACCGATTCACCATCGAGGGTGTAACCCAAAATTCCGAGAAACTGCGCCGTGACCCATGGATCGAGAACGACTGTGAGCCGACCGCTGGGAGGTTGCACCGCTCCAAGCATGCGAGTCGCTCGTTCAGCAGCTTCAGTTGCCGCTGCCGATGGTGTGAGATCAGACGGTTCGCGGCCTACCGAAAAACCAAATCCGGTTTGCGTTTCGTCACCTTCGGTTGCCATAGCGTACGTCGCCAAAAAACAACTGGTCTCGCTCCCAGTCGTGCGAATACCCGCACTTGAAGCAATGGCCGCCTCCGAAATTGAATCGGCGTATTCGGCTGACTCGATTCCCGAAATGCGCGGATCGGCAGCCATCACAACTCGTTCGAGTTCAATTGCCAATGCGATCTTGTCGGCCGTAGCAAACGAGACCATTGCATCGCGATGAAGGTCGAGGACAGGAATCACGACGCCGTCTGGTTCGGCGAGACCTGCGAATTCATCGAACGTTGCGAAGCTCACATTATCGCGAGCGTCGGCCAAGGTTTCTGCAATGGCAGATTCATCGAGACTTCCGGCATAGGCAAAGCCTTGACGACCGTCGACGACGATACGGATACCCACACCCTGTGACTGCGCAGATGAAAGCGATTCGACGTCCCCCCCAAAGACCCTAATTTCGGTCTCGGTGCCGCGAACCACAACCGCTTCGATCTGTTCCCCAGGTTTTGCCATTGCGACAACTCGGTCGGCAATCGCCAGAAGATCTTCGCTCATGCGGCGGTGCCACCAATAGTGAGTGAAGACACGCGAAGTGTGGGAACGCCGTCGCCGACGGGAACGCCCTGTCCGTCTTTGCCGCAGGTTCCTGGAGGTCCCATAGCAAAGTCATTGCCGAGTGCATCAATACGTTGCAGGACCTCAGGGCCATTGCCGATGAGGTTTCCTTCGCGTAACGGCTCAGTGATCTTTCCGTCTTCGAGGAGATAGGCCTCGGTCATACCAAATACGAAATCGCCGGTAGCGGTATTGACCTGTCCGCCACCGAGATGCTTGACGTACACGCCCTTAGGCGTCGAAGCGATGATTGATTCCGGATCTTCTTCGCCGGCAAGGAGGTAAGTGTTCGTCATACGAACCATCGGCAGATTTTGGTAACTCTGTCGACGGCCATTACCTGAGCTGCGACGACCTTCTTTTCGAGCACGGAGGTGATCCCACATGTAGTCGGTGAGCACTCCGTCTTCGATAAGCACGTTGCGTTGCGCGGGATTTCCTTCATCGTCGACCGCGATGTTTCCCCACTCGCGTTCCATCGTTCCGTCGTCGACCACAGTGACGCCCTTCGACGCAACTTGTTGCCCCACCCGCCCACGGAAGACTGATGCACCTTTGGCAACGAGATCGGCCTCGAGACCGTGCCCGCAGGCCTCGTGAAACAACACACCTCCGCCGCCACTACCAATGACAACGGGCATCTGACCGCTCGGAGCAGGACGAGCAGCCAATTTCGTAAGCGCTCGATCGGCGGCATTGCGCGCCAATTGGTCGACGTCGTACAGGTCGAACATTTCGAAGCCAATTGTGTGACCCACACTCTCACGACCGGTCTGCATCCCTGCATCACCAGTTGCGACACAACTCACCGCAAAGAAGGTACGAACAGTGTCGTCTTCGACGAACAGTCCGTCGGAGTTGGCAACCAAAATGTGACGCCGGTTATCGCCATAGCTCACCGACACCTGCGAGATAGCACCACCAACTGCACGAGCAGCATCATTCGCTCGCCCAAGCAGTTCGACTTTGCGCGCTTTTGGAACGTCTCCGGGATAGGTCTCGATGTCATAACCGCGTGACGCTGATCGACGATCAAGCGCAACGATATTGGTGCCACCACCGCCACCACGAGCAGCTGCTGCAGCAGCTTCGGCAGCAGCGATGAGTCCCGCTTCGGTGAGATCTGCAGTGTGCGCAAATCCCGTCGTGTCGCCAACAACGACCCTGATGCCAGCGCCGCGATCACGACCTGACGTGAGTTCCTCGACACGGCCGTCATCGAGAACTGCGGACGCATTACGCCGATCTTCTGCAAAGACCTCGGCAAATTCGCCACCAGTGCGCATTGCCACACCGAGAACTTCTTCGAGAACTAATTGTTCAATCATCTGCATTGACTCCAAGTGTGTGCTGCGGGATCGTGGTGCGCTTAGCGGCGTATCGTACCGGCGATATCGCTTTGTGGAACCATGATCGCGACGGTCCCGATCTACTCTGCGACCGTTCGTAGACTCACAAGATGAGCGATCCCCATCGACCGACCACCTTCGGTCGTTTCGACGGTGATGGGGAAGAACCGGGGCTTGCCGAGATTGCGTCCGTTTCCGTCGAAGGCCTGATCGACGCCGTCGAAACCGCCGGCACCGGGCGAGAACGACGCCGCCGATGGGCTCTCCCCCTCCGTATCGCTGTCAGTCTTCTCATGCTCGGAGTGTTGTGGTGGAAATTCCCAGAGATCGTCTGGGCCGATCTGATCCCCTCATGGAGTCGAGACACCATTCTGTGGTTACTTGCGGCTACCGCGACGACATTCTTAGCCATTGTCCTATCAGCGGTTCGATGGCAAGCCGTTCTGCGCGCGCTCGGCCTTCGCGAACGACTTCGAATGTTGATTCCGCTCTATTTCGCCGGACAATTTGTTTCCAATGTCTTACCCACCACAATCGGCGGTGACGTCCTACGAGTCTCAAGACTTTCTAAAATAAACGGTCAGCCTGAAACCACTTTTGCGTCGGTCGCTCTTGAGCGGCTTACAGGCTGGCTGGTGCTGCCACTCATCACGTTCTTTGGCCTGGCGATTAATCCAGGGCTTCGAGAACTCGGTCGCGCAACACTGCTTGCTCTCGCTGTCGCTCTTGTCACGCTTGTCGCTCTTATCGTTGTGCTTCTCGCAGCGAACCATCCGAGACTCGGTGGACGATTTGCTTCGACCGAAGGGTGGCGCCGATTCGTCAACTCGATCCACCGCAGCATCACCGAAGTTCGCCGTCAACCAATCGCTGCGCTCGCGATCCTCGTCGCCGGTCTCGTTTATCAAATCGCGTTATGCCTCGCCGCTCTCATGGTTGCCGCCGCCTTAGGTTTCAGCTGGCTTGGCCTCACCGCACTCCTCGCGTTCTATCCAGCCGTTCTCATCCTCCAAGTCCTCCCAATCGGCATTGCCGGTTTGGGAGTCAGGGAGAGTGCCTTTGTCCTTTTTCTTGTTCCCCTTGGCGTACCGGCAGAGAAAGCAGTCGCTCTTGGCCTTGTGCTGTACGTGATCAATGTCCTGTCCAGCCTCGTTGGGGCTCCAGTTTTTGCCATGGGCGGCCGGCAGCAGTCGATTGCAACCTGACCACTTGCGCTGAGCACTGAAATCAGTGCTCAGCGAGTAGGGGCACCCGTCCCGGGGGCGGTAGCGTTGACGCACGGTCGCCGAACCCGACGTCCCCTCCTCTGTCTCCCGTCGCCGCGTTCCAAGAACGCCGCCGACAAGGACTCCGCCCATGATCATCGAGACGATTGAGTCGCCGGCCGACCTCAAGGCCCTCACGCCCGAGCAACTGAGAATGCTCGCTGCGGAGATGCGTGAACTCATCATCGGTTCAGTGACCACCCATGGCGGACATCTGGGCTCAAACCTCGGTGTGGTCGAACTCACCCTCGCCCTCCACCGCGTATTCGACTCGCCCGAGGACATCATTCTCTGGGATACCGGTCATCAGACCTACCCCCACAAAATGCTTACCGGTCGCGCCAAGGGCTTCGCGGCCCTCCGTCAAGCTCAAGGTCTCTCGGGCTACCCATCGCGCCAAGAATCCGAACATGACTGGATCGAAAATAGTCACGCGTCAACAGTTCTTAGTTGGGCCTATGGCTTGTCGGTTGCCGAAGCCGCGAAAGGCGACAACGCTCGCCGAATCGTTGCAGTAATCGGCGACGGATCAATGACCGGCGGCATGGCCTTCGAGGGTCTCAACAACTTGGGACATTCCGGACGCGACTGCATCATCATCCTCAATGACAATGGCCGTTCCTACGCTCCAACCGTTTCAAAGTTGGGTGACAGTCTCGTCAAGATTCGAAACAACCCGGTGTACATGCGCCGACAAGCAAAACTTGAAAAGTTGTTGGCCGATCTCCCCGTCGTTGGCAACATTGCGAAAACCGGACTCGATGCAACCAAGGCCGCAATTCGCGAAGCATTCGAACCGACTGCGTTCTTCGAAGCACTCGGTGTTCGCTATTCGGGCCCCTTCGACGGCCACGACACCGCCGCTCTTGAAGAAGCGCTCCGTAACGCCTCGGCCATGTCCGGTGGTCCCCAAGTCATTCATGTGCTCACCCAGAAAGGCCGTGGCTACGGCCCCGCCGAGAATGACCCGATTAAGCGTTTGCACGACACGTCCGAGTCGAAGCCCGGGAGTTTTACGGCCGCATTCACCGAAGCCCTCGTAAAAGAGGGCGAAGCGAGACCAGAACTTGTCGCTATTACTGCGGCTATGCCCGACTCCACGGGCCTCCTTGCCTTTGCCGAACGATTCCCGGGCCGCATGTTCGATGTCGGCATCGCCGAACAACATGCCGTTACCGCCGCAGCGGGAATGGCGATGGGTGGCCTTCGCCCTGTTGTCGCGGTGTACTCAACATTCCTCTCACGTGCCTTTGATCAGGTGAATCTTGACGTTGGTCTTCATAATCAACCGGTTGTGTTCTGCCTCGATCGCGCCGGCATCACCGGCGACGATGGTCCGAGTCATCATGGCGTTCTCGACATGGTGCTACTCACCAAGGTTCCGAATATGACGGTGTTCGCTCCGTCCTCGTATCAAGAAATCGGACAGATGCTGCACGACGCGCTCGAGATCACCGATGGGCCCATCGCCATCCGGTGGGCAAAGACTGCTGCTCGCCAATCGCCGCCAGAAGAAGTTGGTAGCGGACTCAACGCTCGTCGCACCCGAATCGGCACACAGTTGTGCATCGTCAGCGTCGGCAAGATGCTCGATGCGGCCGAGATCGCAGCCGAGCAACTTGAGGCTCAAGGCATTTCTGTTTCAGTCTGGGATGCTCGCGTCGTCAAGCCACTCGACCCCGCAATGATCGAAGACGCTGCTCGCCATCCCTACGTCATCACGATCGAAGATGGCTTACGACAAGGCGGAGTCGGAATGTCCGTCGCCGACCTCGTCAGCGAGCACACGATTGGCGACACCGAACCACGAGTACGAGTACTCGGCATTCCTTCGCAGTACATCGCCCACGGCAAGCCCGACGCGATCCTCGCCGACCTTGGTCTCGATGCCGCTGGCATCACCGCTTCGGCACTCTCCATGATCCGCAGCGACGACAACGCTCCTGCGTCGAGCTAGCTCGTCGCCGTTCGCGCCTCCACGATGCCAGAACCCGTCAGGACCCCGGCAGAACTTTTCGACCTCAGTGGTCGAGTTGCGCTCGTCACCGGCGCGTCGTCTGGGCTCGGCCGACGAATCGCTTTTGTGCTTGCTGCTGCTGGCGCCACTGTCGCTGTCACCGCACGGCGAGCCGACCGGCTTGCCGAACTTGAGTCCGAAGCTCCGGCTCTCCGCGGCTTCCCCTGCGATCTCACTCGCGCACACGATCGAGAAGCACTCGTCACCGAAATCGAATCCCGCCTAGGGCCAATCGACATTCTCGTAAATAATGCAGGAGCCGTGAACGCAACGTCAATCGAGAACGAATCGCTTGATGACTTCGCCAACATGATCGAACTCAATCTCACAGCGGCATGGCATCTCATGAAACTGATTGGCGTTTCGATGGTCGAGCGTCAGCAAGGTTCGATTGTCAATATCGCATCAATTCTGGGAGTCGTTGGGGCGACGCCCGCGAAGGATTCCGGTTACTCAGCGGCCAAAGGCGGACTAGTAAACCTCACTCGCGAGATGGGACTGCAGTGGGCGCGTAAAGGTGTCCGAGTCAATGCAATCTGTCCAGGTTGGTTTCAGACCGAAATGATCGAAGACCTGACCTCGACCGAGAACGGCTCGTCATTCATCACAACCAACACACCAATGATGCGCGTCGGGAACGTCAATGAAATCGATGGCGCCGTCCTCCTGCTCGCCTCCGACGCGGGAAGTTTCATGACTGGTTCCATCGTCATGGTCGATGGCGGTTGGACCGCTCGGTAGAGAAAGCGGGTTAGGGACGGTGCATCTCGGCCGAGCGTTTCATGGCATCGGCTTTCAGGTCACCTTTTGCCACTTTTCCGCCTGATGAGCGTGGAAGCTCATCGACAATGACCAGATGCTCAGGCCACCATTCGCGCGAGACCGAACGGTCACGTAAATGACTCACAAGTTCTTCAAGCGTGACGTTCGCCTCTGGACGAAGTTCAACATAGGCGCACACTCGCTCTCCGAAAACCGGATCGGGAAACGCCACTGCAGCAACCATCGCAACTGACGGATGCGTGGCCAACTCGGCTTCGATGGCAGGCGCGCTGATGTTCTTGCCACCCCTAATGATGAAGTCTGAGGTGCGACCAACAACTGTCAGTACGCCTTCTGCATCAATCCGAACAATGTCGCCCATGAGCATCCAGCCGTCGTCGGTGAACAGCGCAGAATTCGCAGCATCATCGCCCCAGTAGCCAAGTGCGGTAGCCGGGCCTTTGCAGGCTGGTTGACCTTCCTCGACACCCGGTGGAACCTCAGCGTGGGTCTCAGGGTTGAGTAACCGCACATGCATTTCCGGGATCACGTGACCAGCCGTTCGCAAACGCGTCTCGCGGTCAGTGGCGTACGACGTATGGCTCAGCGCACCTGTTTCATTCGATCCGTAGAACTGCAACACCTTTGCTCCGGTTGTTTCCTCAAACTCTGCAGCACGTTCATAGGGAACTGCTTCCCCACCCGTGAACATCGAACGCAATGAAGAGAGATCGCGCGGACGTTCTGCCTGAGCGTTCAGAAGCATGATGAATTGCGTGCTTACGCAGCAAAGCACCGTCACTCGTTCACGTTCGATCAGATCAAGCGCTTCATCAGCATCAAATCGGTCCATTACAACCGTCGGAGCACCAAGCGCCGTAGGAGTGAAATGGGCCGTCCATAAGCCGAAACCAAATGGCGCTGGAAGTGCACCAAAGAACACTTCGTCCTTCGAGAATCCGCCAGCTTCAGCGGCGAGTTTATGAAAGTAGAACCATCGATTCTGAGTGTGCATCACGCACTTCGGTAGTCCAGTAGTGCCCGAAGTGGAATTCAGAAGAAAGAGTTCATCGGGATGGATCGGTCGCTGCGGGTAGTCGAGTTCCATCTCGACACCTTCGGGAAGTGCTGGATCAACGACTCGTGCATCGAGTCCGACAAGTAGATGACGATTAATTGTCACTCCCATGACGCCAACATCGGCGCGCAATGACGCTGCGTCACGCCCATGCTGCGAGGGGGCAGTAATCAACGTTTGAGCACCAGTAAGCGAAAGCAGATGAGCTACTTCACGATCCCCTGCACGCGCACCGATACCCACCGCCACGCAACCCGCTCGTTCGATACCGACGAACACGGCATGGACCGCGGGGCCGTCGGGCATCATCACCGCAATCCGTTCACCTTTTTCTGGTTCGCCCGCAAGAATGGCGCGAGCGATGTCGTCGGCGTCAGAGTGATACTCCGCCCAGGTATAACGACGACCATCAGCGATGAACGCAACGCCTTCGGGATTCACCGCCTGCCACGACGCTACGAGCGAACCAACCGTGTCGTTGCCCCACCAACCATTCTCGTGATAACCGGCAGCATCTTCACTATTCGCACGAAAGAGTTCCACGTCGGTTAGCCCGCTGCCTTCGAACGACGTGAAGCTGGAACGGCTCGTAAATCTGCGACGAGACGATCGAGTTGTTCAACTAATTCCGAAAGTTCTTCGGCGGACCAGCCATCGAGTTGTTCAGCCATTAACTCATCATTCGCAGCTTCGATTCGACGATGAGCGACACGACCTGTGGCCGTTACCGCGACCACAGATGCTCGGCCGTCATGGGGATCGGCAGAACGCTCCACATATCCCTCGGTTTCAAGCGCTTGCACCTGACGGGTCAACGCCGCTGGATGGGTGCGCACCGCATCAGCAAGATCGCTCATCCTCATGGGACCCTCATCGATAACTTTGCCAAGAACAGCAACCGCTGCCACCCCGATTGCCACACCGGACCGCACAGCAATCAATCGGTCGAGGCGCTGGCTGCCTGTGATCCGCCGGAGTGAGCCCATCTCGTCTCGGAGCCGACGAAGCACTTCTGCCATTTCGTTTGGTTCTCGACGACTCATTGCCACACCTTCGCAATGCGCTGCGCTTCTAGCGCACCTTGACGGCGACCTTCGCGTAACGAAGGCGCACGAGTTGCTGGGTCAAGAACATTTGTTCCGAATGCTTCGGTTGCTTCGGCGTCAGCAGTAATTACTTCAACGATCGCTCCCGCTGATCGCAACGCTTCGGCCTCGGACTCAACTGTTGGACCGAATCCTCCTGCAAACGGAGCAATGATCACCACAACCTCGCAACCATCAGCGAGATCGGCATTAGTTCCACTATTAACACCACCGTCCATGTATCGAGTGTCGCCGATAGTGACCGGAGGCCAAATTCCTGGAACCGCGCAACTCGCAGTCACGGCAGAAACGAGTGGGACGCCAGAATTTTTGTCAAAGACTCTGAATTCACCAGTTAAGGCATCGACCGCAGTAACCAGTAGCTCGCGTTCGGACCACTCGTGTGATGACAGTCGCGACTCAATCACTGCAATTCGGGCCGCTTCTTCGACCGTGGGGGCACCCAATGCCACTGCCCCCAATCTCCGGCGAACCTCAAGTGCACTCGGTGCGCCTTCAAAACACGCAGCAAATTGTTCGATCAATAAATCAAGGCTGCTTTCGACTTGCAGCTCGGCGCTTTGTTCCGTCGGTACAAGTTGTCGAGCGCACAGCGATTCAAGCGATTCGCCGGTGCGCAATTGAGCGCCGACGGCAGAACCTGCTGAGGTACCCACGATCCGATCGGCAGTTGTTAGATCGACCCCAGCAGCCATAAGCGCGTCAAGAACACCAAGTTCCCAAGCGATCCCCGCGACACCACCGCCACCTAGCACCAATGCTTTCCGCATCTGCCACACCTCCGAAGAACTGTTACGCGACGGAGGCGACCCACACGGGGCCGCCTCCGACACACGTCATGACCTCGACTCAGCCCAGAGGGTTAAGTGAGGAACCAACTGCCCACATGGCGAAGAACTGAGCGTTCGCCCCATAGGCCTGAGCGATTGCCAGGTTGGCGCCGCCAACCTGATGATCTTCAGCGAGTCCACGAACCTGCAGTGCTGCTTCAGCGAACCGCAACAGACCGGAAGCACCGATCGGGTTCGATGAAAGCACGCCACCAGACATGTTCACGGGGAAGTCGCCACCGAGTGCAGTTGCACCCGATTGGGTCATCTTCCAGCCTTCGCCAGGAGCAGCGATCTCGTGGGCTTCAAGCCACATCGGCTCGTACCACGAGAACGGCACGTAAAGCTCGGCGCAGTCGATCTGTTCGCGCGGGTTGGTAATACCAACCGTCTTATAGATCTCCTGTGCGCACGCGTGCGCTGCTTGCGGATTTACCGGGTCACGACCCGAGTACCAACCCGGCTCGGACTTCATCGCGGTTGCAAGCACCCACGCCGGAGGCTTTGAAGCAGCTTTGCCCCCATCTTCATCAGTAAAGATGACTGCGCATGCGCCGTCGGACGAAGGACACGACTCCAAGAAACGGAGCGGATCCCACATCATCGGAGATTCCTTCACCTTGTCGATGGTGATATCGGCAAGCTTGAGATGGGCATAAGGGTTCTTGGCACCGTTGAGACGGTCCTTCACCGCAACCATCCAACCGATGTCTTCAGGTGCTCCCGAGCGTTGGATATACGACCGAATAAATGGAGCGAACGCGCCGCCCGCTCCGATCGAAGCACCCTTACCGCCGCCGAGGGCGAACTGGGCATTGCCCTCAGACTGCTTTTCGAAGGCAAGCGACAGCACTCGCTTGTGACGACCGCTTGAAACAAGGTGCGACCCGACGATGCCCGTTGAGCCACCCACTGAACCAGCGGTGTGCACTCGGAACATCGGCTTATTCACCGCACCAAGCGCGTCGGCAAGGTACATCTCGGGCTTCATGAC
>CAMCTW010000044.1 GCA_945878645.1 Bifidobacterium breve | reverse complement strand
AACTGTGAGGTGTATTCGTACTGGGGGAAGTACGACTTCGGGATGGGTGATCCCATGTTCATTCCCTTGGCCACGTTGGAGCCGATCGGGACTTTGCTCATGACTTCAACGCCGCCAGCCACGGCGCTATCGATGACGCCCGCTGCAATGAGTGCATAGGCGATGTCGACGGCTTGTTGGCTCGAGCCACATTGCGTGTCGACCGTGGTGGCGGCAACCTCGAGTGGCAGACTTGCAGTGAGCCAGGCGGTGCGGGTGATGTTGAACGCTTGCTGGCCGATTTGGCTCACACAGCCTCCAATGACCTGCCCGACCTCGGCCGGATCCATGCCGGTTCGATCGAACAGCGCCTTGAGCGGCACGGCAAGAAGGTCGGCCGAATGCATCGAGGACAAGGCCCCATTGCGACGACCAACAGGAGTACGGACGGCATCAACAATCACGACTTCGCGCATATCCCAATCCTACGTCGGTTTGGTTCGAAGTTTTTGCGGGAAATCAGAGCAACTTGTGGTAGCAGTGTGTTGTTTCTATTCAAAATCGGGGGAAAATCATGAGTGAAGATCGCAGCGCTGGAGTACTTCAGGATGGCCTCGAGGCACTGGCTCGACGAGTTGAGGAATTGAACACTGAACTTGCTGCGGTGCGCCGTGAATTGCGAGAACAACGTCTTCAGGCCACCGAGTTCGTGGCATCTGTGGCTCAAGAGGAACTGGGGTCGGAAAGCGCTGATCCATCTGTCGTTACTTCGCTGGCGGTGGACCAACCAGAGATGTCACGACGAAACGCATTGCGAGCTGCCGGAGTTCTTGCCGCTGGCGCAGTCGCTGGCGGTGTGGGTCTGGTTGCGGCGGCAACTCCCGCTGCCGCTGCAACGGGAACTTTCAAGGGTGGCAGTCCTGCCGTCACTGCTGATGGGGGAGCCGGCGCGGGGTCGGTCGGCGTGAGTGCAGATGTTCAAGGAAGTAACGGTATTGCCGTCGACGCAGTCTCGTCAGGCGATGACGGCGTCGGCGTTCGCGGGAACGGCGACCTCTACGGTGTCTACGGAATTTCGACCAATGGCACTGGAGTCTCTGGCGACACCATGGGTCAATTCGGCATCTATGGAAATTCCGCAGGAGGAACCAGCTCCGCGGGCGTTTATGGCCGATCCATGAACGGGAGGGGACTGAGTGGGTATGGGAGCGTTGGAGTGTACGCGACGGGCTTTGACGCGGGTGTGCAGGCCTCTGCGACTGAGGACGGTGCTGCTGCAGTTGAAGCGACTGGAGATGTTGGTGTCTCCATCGCTGCGAGCGAAACATCGCTGCGATTTAGCAACTCCGCGCCATCGCCAATTGGATCGGTTCGGACGTACCAAGCGCGTGACATCGTGGTCGATAGCGCTGGCGTCATCTGGTTCTGCGTGGCCGGTGGAACGCCGGGAACCTGGCGAATGCTTTCTGGTCCGTCAACTGCGGGAGCGTTTACGCCGCTTACGCCCGGCCGTGTGTACGACTCGCGCCTCGGTTCGTTCTCGCCGAATGGTGCTCTTGGGAGCGGTCAAAATCGGACGATTTCCGTTGCCAATAGTTATGACCCCTTCAGCGGCACACTTGTGACCACCAACTTCGTTCCTGCAGGTGCTACCGCGGTGTTCGCGAACGTCACCGTCGTTGAAACAGCCGGAAACGGATGGCTCGCCGTGAACCCTGGCGGCACCATGACTGTGTCGGCATCAAGCATCAACTGGAGTGCAAGTGGTCAGATCCTGGCCAACGGCATTTCACTCACACTCAACACAAATCGCCAGATCACGGTTGTCAACGGAAGCCCTGGTTCGACGCAGTTCATCGTCGACATACTCGGCTACTACCGCTGATTGTTGAACAGGAAGGCTAGGCCGCAGTTGCGTGGTGGTGCAGCTCGAGTGTTGCTTGCTCGGGCTCGTGACCGGCTAGCGCTGCGGCGAGCGCAGCGCGGGCTAGGGCGATGCCGGCAAGGGCACGTTGGCGGGTGGTGTCATCGAGATGCCAAGAGGCTGGCCCCTCGGGGAGACGATGAACACCGCTGGTGTGGAGTGTGGGTGCATTCTTCATAACCCGCAGTGTGGCGAAGGGGTGTGACAGTGGAGGTAAAGAGCGCCAACCCATCTACGCTCCGTGCGGTGGATGCAAAGGAATGGCTGGGACTCCAGCCCACACACAACCCCATGCGCTGGTATTTGCCGGTTACCGAGGGCATTTGTAGCGGTCTCGGGACCCTCTTCGGAGGCTGTGGCCTTGGCGCAGCGATCGATGCCCTTGAACGGGTAACTGAACGCCCAGTGGTGTGGGCCTGTGCGCAGTACATCAACTACACGAAGCCACCATCGGTGGTTGATCTCGACATCCGTATCGACGCATCCGGCCGCACCACCACACAAGCTCGGGTCACCGGGCAGGTGGGCGATTCAACGATCTTCATTGTGAACGCGTCGCTGGGTAGCCGCGAGATGGCCGAGGAAGGCCAGTGGGTGAGCCCGCCGGAAGTTCCCCGTCCGGAGGATTGTCCACCGCGCCAACTTCGGTTCGATCCCGGCAACTCCATTTCCAGCCGTCTCGATATGCGCATGGCCATTGACGAGCCCGGCACCGGGCACACCGCATTTTGGGTGCGCATGCCCGAGATTCTCGAGGCCTCTGCTGCATCGCTCGCAGTACTTGGCGATTTCGTTCCGATGGGCCTCGGCATGGCAATGACTTCCGAGATCAACTCCAACAGTCTCGACAACACGATTCGTGTCATGAACATCGTTCCCACCAAATGGGTGCTTGCTGATGTGCGCATCGAAGCTGTGGCGCGTGGGTTTGGCCATGGGCACATTTATTTGTGGTCCGAAGATGGCACGCTCATGGCAACCGCAAGTCAATCGGCCATGATCCGCCCGTGG
This sequence comes from Bifidobacterium breve, assembly GCA_945878645.1. Classification (GTDB taxonomy): domain Bacteria; phylum Actinomycetota; class Acidimicrobiia; order Acidimicrobiales; family Acidimicrobilacustridaceae; genus Acidimicrobilacustris. Next base: position 13,781 of record CAMCTW010000044.1, on the reverse strand, counting down.
AAAGGCAACTGATGGCTCCGTATCGTGGCTATGGCATCACCATTCCGTTCGACCGTGCACCTTTGCACGCGCAACAAGAGCGCATATCTGAACTCGCTGAACTCGGTTACACCGATGCATGGTCGGCCGAAACCGATGGCACCGATGCATTCACGCCGCTTGTACTGACTTCTCAGTGGGCGCCGTCGTTGCGCCTCGGCACGGCGATTGTTCCGGTGTTTACTCGTGGCCCCGCGGTAATTGCGCAGAGCGCGTTGGCCATGGCTCAAGCCGCGCCCGGAAGATTCGTGTTGGGGCTTGGAACATCATCCGATGTCATTGTTGGCCGCTGGAACGGAATCGAATTCGATGAGCCCTACAAGCGGGTTCGTGACACTGTGCGGTTTGTGCGCTCCGCTCTTACCGGCGAGAAGATCACGGAAACCTATGACACGTTTTCCATTCGTGGTTTCAAACTGAACGCCGCTCCTGAACAGCCTGTTCCGATTCTCATTGCCGCATTACGTGAAGGAATGTTGAATCTCGCCGGCCGTGAAGGCGACGGCGCAATAATCAACTGGCTTTCGGCCGACGATGTTGCTCGAGTTGCGCCAATCGTCACCGCCCATGGTGACGACAAGGAAATCGTTGCTCGAATCTTCGTGGTTCCTTCTGAAGATGCCGAGACGGTGCGCGCGCAAGCAAAGTTTGCGATTGCGGCCTATCTCAATGTGCCGGTGTATGCGGCGTTCCACGAATGGTTAGGCCGTGGTCCGCAACTGCAGGGGATGTGGGATGCGTGGAAAGCCGGCGATCGGGCCGCTGCGTTAGAGGCAATCCCCGACGAGGTTGTCGATCAACTCATCGTGCATGGCTCCTATGCACAGTGTCGTGCGCATATTCAGCGCTATATCGACAACGGCGTTACAACGCCTGCGCTCGCTGTGCTCGGTATGGCTGGGGTTGACACCGAACAAGCAGTGCGAGAACTCACTCCTCGTTGAATTTGGGCCGAAATACGGCGCCGACTCAGAGCAGTTTGAGTTGTTCGGTTCGCCCAGCCCAAGCGGTGAGCGGAATCCACATGACGCCGCCTCGGGGGCCACGCTCTTTTACTTCGACGGCATCGACGGGCATGGCCCGCATGGCGCCTTTGGAATCGCAGACGCCGATACTGCCGTCGGCCTCGCGGCGCGTGACGGTGCCGTCTTTCCAACGTTCGGTGTCGCGGCGACGGAATCGAACTGCGGTGCCAGGCGTAAGGCCAATCTCGCTCAGGCCGTCAGCGGGGAATGGGTCGGCGGCTTCGGCTTTCTTGCCCTTAGGGCGGCGAACAGGGGGCATGACTAGAACCGCCCGGCTGCAGCGTTGATGGTGTCGGCAATGACGATCATGCGATCTTGGCCCCAAGGCATCGGCATGATGATGGGGACCTCGACGCCGGCGTCGACATAAGCCTGCACGGTGGCATGGACATGGGCTGCGTCGCCAAGAACGTCGATGGCATCGACCATGCGGTCGGAGACTGCAGCCAGTGCGGCATCGCGGTTGCCGGCGGCATGACATTCGCGCACCTGCGCGACTTCATCGGCAAAACCAGCGCGAATGAAATTGTCGGCATAGGAATCGACCACGATGTACGAGAACAAATCTTTGCGAGCAGAATCTCGGTGCGGTTCGGGATCGGTGACGCCGACGTGTACGTAGCCATAGACCGTTGCATCGCCGCCAGAGCGGACTTGCTCGACTGACCACGGGACATGCGACGCGGGCAGGTAGTTGAGCAGGACACCGTCGGCAAGTGCACCGGCCAATTTCAACATGCGTGGATTGAGAGCGGCAAGGATGATCTTTGGTCGCTTCTCGCCAAGGCGAACACCCAAGCGGAAACCCTTCACCGTGTGGAAGTCGCCGGCAAAGTCGACTTTCTCTCCGCTGAGACACATGCGGAGCAGCGTGAGTTCTTCACGCATTTGAGCAAGTGGGCGATCGCCGTACTCGGCGCCATGCCAACGGGAGACCACCGCGGGTGAGGACACGCCGATACCAAGGAAGATGTCGCGCTCCGGGTGGAGTGCTTGGAGCGTGGCCGCACCCATAGCGGTCACCCCTGGAGTGCGAAGTTGGGTGGCAAGCACGCCGGTGCCTAGGCCCAGCGTGGGCTGAGCGGCGCCGAGTGCAGCCAAGGTGGAGAATGCCTCGAGACCAGTGGTTTCGGCGACCCAGAACGAGGAATAGCCGGCATCTACGGCCCAATCGGCAGCGGTGAACCCGGCGCTGGGGCCGAGTGACGCGAAACTCGCGAAGGTGAGACCCAGCGGATGGGCAGACGCAGCGCTCATGGCCGATGACGCTAGTGCGGGGGAGCGACAGTGACGGGCGTCGCTGATGGGTCAGTTCGATGAAATTCTCACGCGTAATTCTCCGAATTGACGCACGAATCGCACTCGCTGGCCTCTACGATGCGTTAGTAACCGCAGTGGCAAGTGAAGTACTGCTCCCCGAGGCTTCGGTCGGAGGAAGCAAATCTCAACCGCCAGCTAGGACAGGAGACACAATGACTGAAACCCACGAGATGGAAGCACTGACCGAGGCACTGTCGATTATCGACCGCGCTCTGGGCGAGATGCTTCACCGCGAGTTGGTCAGCACAAACGAAGTTGCCGATCTCCTGCTCGACATCCGTTCCCTAGTGGCGTCAGAAGCCGCTGTACTCGTCCAGAGCTAAGTCTCACCGAGCCTTGTGCTCGCTCTGAACAATCAATCGATGCGATGCGCGGCTTTCGTGCCGCGCATCGTCGCGTTTGGCTGACTGATTGTTGCGAACGATCTAACGATCGAGGCTCGTGTGCTTGAACTCGTTGAGCGAAGGCCACCCGCCGAGCATGTCGACGATGCGTTCAACTGACCGGCGTGCATCAGCAGCGTCGGTGGGTAAGTCCATGAGGCGAACAAATGCTGCTTGGCCCTCGGTCATAAACGTGGGGACTCCCCAGACGTCGAGGTCACGGGCTGCGGCGGTGTGCTCGTCACGAATGGTTGCGAGCGGACGGCCGGTCGCAACCTCGATGAACACCGGGTCTGGGTCGATGCCGTTGGCGTCAAGGAGTGAGCGAAGGACAGATTCCTCACGCAGTTGCGCTCCTTCAGCGTGACGGGCTTCGAACAGCGCTCGATGGACGACGGGGAACTGTTCGGGGTTGGTGTCGCGCACGACGACGGCGGCCTGAAGGGCAAGGAGGCCGGTGTCATCTTCGGGGTGATCCCAAATGGGGGCATCGCCTTCTTCGATGTGCACCTGACCGAGCGAGAACGGCACAAACCGTACGTTCCAGTCGGCACCATCGAGAAGACCTTCGACGATGTGGGCGTGAACGATGCGAGCGAATGGGCATCGGTAGTCCCACGTAATGGCGAAGTTGAGAGTCATGGTGTGTACCTGCGATTCATGGTCGAGGTTGGGTCGGAGGTTGTTGTCGCTTAGCGGCGACGGCGATAAAGCGGGAATACGGCGCGAGCAATCGCACCGAGGCCAAGGCCGACAGCAAGGCCGCCGGCAACATCGGAGGCATGGTGAATTCGCACGTGGATGCGACTTACTGCAACCAGACCGCCAAGCCCGAAGAGGGCGACCTTCGTCGGCGTTGAAGATTTCTGCGCCAATAGAACTCCGGCAACCATCGCGGTGCTCGAGTGCCCGCTGGGGAAACTGGTCGAAAGTGGAATACGAAGGCGGTGGGGTCGTGGTTCTTGGATGACGGGTCGCTCACGCTTGAACTGCGTTTTTACGATCCCGTTGATGATGACCGACTCGGCGGCGAGTACTGCCATGAGGCGCCATGCCGCCCGGCCGTCCTCTTCGGAGCGAAGTCCGCGGACAAAGGCGAGCAGCACCCAGATCAATCCGAAGTCGCCGAGTTCGGTCAGCGCATAGATGATGCGATCAGTGGGCTCGGTACCGCGGAAACGATCGAAGAATTCATCGACACGTTCGTCGAAGCGATCGATCACGCTCAATTCGTGGGTCGGTTCGGTCTCTTCGATGCTTGTCACGGGTGACGATGCTAGGGGAGGAGCGAACGGGCTCGTTCAGGGTTGGCGGAAACCGTTGCTGCGAGCGGGACGGTCAGGGTCCTCGGCGTAATTTGGAGCATCGTCGGGGTTGCCCCCGAATTCGGGACACCATTGCTGGTAGGAGCACCACGAGCAGAGCCTGGACTTCTTCGGGCGGAAGTCGTCACGCTCGCAGGCGGTTTCTATTGCTGACCAAATCGAGGTGACCTTGCGCTCGATTTGCCGTGTTGATTGTTCGGTCGGGATGGTTTCGACAATTGTCGGCGATCCGCCGAGGAAGAGAAGTTGCACCTTTCCGGGACGCTCGCCGTAGATCTGTTCGCACAGGTACGAATAGATGTGCACCCCGGTAAGACGTGACTGCTGGTAACCCTCGGCGGGAGCCTTTCCAGTTTTGTAATCGCTCACGACGAGTTGGCCGTTGGCATCGCGTTCGAGTCGATCGATGATGCCGCGCAGCGTGACAGTTGAGCCGTCTTTGACAGTGAGTTCATGTTCGACATGGAGTTCGAGACCGATTGGCTCGATGCTCGTTGGATCTTCGATATCGAAATATTTATGTACGAGAACATCTGCATCGCGAAAGAACAGGGCTTGCTCGTCGGCATTGAGTGCAAGCTCTTGCCATTCGGGATCGGTGTCGAGTTCTGCTGAAGCATCGTGAAGACATGCAATGGCATTGTCGATGGTGCGATCGACTGCGTTGAGAGCGAGGAGACGCTCAAGCGCTGAATGCACCAGTGTTCCCTTGACGGTCGCAACCGTTGGGGGCTGTGGGATCTTGTTGATGGCGGAGAATCGGAACGAAAGCGCGCAGTCGGTGAACGTCGAGACCTTCGAGGGTGAAAGCGAGGTGGGGAGTTTCAAGGCCATGTTTGGCAGGCTACGCAGACCTAGCGACAGTTGCCGCGAGAAGCGTCAATCCACTTGAGAAAACGCCTCAAGAACTGATGCCGCGATTGTCGCGGGGTCTTCCAGAGGACCGAAGTGGGCAAGGTTGGGAAACGATGCGATTGATCCGCGAGGCAGCGTTTCAGCGATCGGCCGCCCGAAGATTGCGGGGACGCCATCTTCGACGCCCATTGCGATAGTGACAGGACAGGTCACGGCGTGAAGGGCGGCAAAGGCATGATGCGACATGCCGTGGGCGTAGACCTCGGCTTCGTTTTCGGGCCGACACTTGAGTGAAACGGTTCCATCGACATTCTGAGTGAATCCATAGTCGACGTAGACGCGCAGAACTTCTGGATGCAACGTACTGAACGGCGGCTTCGACGCGTAATTCTCGTAGGCCGCGTCGAACGACTCGAAGGCGTCTCGGCGACGACGGGCGCCGTTCGAGAGTGGGTTATCGGGATTGTGGCCACTTACGTGGTCAGTTGGAACCACCACAGGTTCATAGAGGTAGAGCGCCGTGAATGTCCCAGGTCGTGCTTGTTCCGCGAGCAGGAGTGACGCTGCACCTTTGGAGTGTCCAACCCCGTAGGGCTTCTCAAGCCCAATCCCGTCGATGACCGAAAGTACATCGTCGGCAAATCCGTACCATTCGAGGGGGCGATCCCGAGGCGCGTCCGAGTCGCCGTGCGCGCGCATGTCAATGGACCAGAGATGGAATCCTGTGAGGTGAGCAGCGAGTGGCTCCCAGACGCGGCCGTGGAATCCGGTGGCATGAGCAAGCACGAGCGGGGGGCCATCGCCGCCGAGGTCATGAACCTCGATTTCGACACCATCGGTGGAAGGAACTCGCATCTCACCATCCTGCCTCTACGGTGTGCGATATGGCGCCGGATTCGACCAATTTCTCTGCGACAGGTGACGACCGGTGGCCCGATGACGAGGCTGTCGGTCCGGTAGATGCGGCAGTGCTTGAAGTGAATCGAGCTTTTTATGAAGCGTTCGAAGCGTCGGATCTCAACGCAATGTCCGATCTGTGGGTGCATGACGATCGCGTGCTGTGTGTTCACCCTGGGTGGACAGCGTTACGGGGCTGGGCATCGATCGCAGCAAGTTGGGCCGTGATGTTCGATGGTCCTCAGCAGATTCAGTTCATCGTGACCGATGAACATGTTTCAGTGAACGGTGACGTGGCGTGGGTGTCATGCGACGAAAATCTTCTGACCATTGGCGCAAGCGCCACAGTCAACGCGCTCAATGTTTTCGAGCGCGTGCACGACGGACAGTGGCGGATGGTGGCTCACCATGGTGCGCCGGTGATGATCGCGTCTGACGAAGAGTTTGACGAAGACTTCGACAACTACGAGGAGTAATTCCTCAGTTGTTGGACTTAAGGGTGTTGAGGATCTTCGAAAGTTCGCCGGTGTTGTCGTCGGGGACGATGTAACCGGTTTCATCACGAATCGTGTCCCAGTTCGCGGCAATGTCTTCAGCCGTGAGGTTGGGGTTGAAATAACCCGGGGTGAGGCCAACGAAGAAGCGAGAGATAACACCGCCGGCAGCGGAATAGACCTCACCGCTTGCCTCGCAAGCTGACGAAGCAAGGTAAGCAACGAGCGGGCTGACGAGCGCAGGATCCATTGCGTCCATGAGGCCGTCGAAAAGTCCCTCGGTCATGCGTGTCGCTGCGACCGGTGCGACAGCATTGGCCTTCACGTTGAACTTGCGTCCCTCAATGGCGAGCACGCGGGTGAGACCGACGAGACCCATCTTCGCGGCGCCGTAATTTGCCTGACCAAAGTTGCCAAGGATGCCCGAGTTCGACGAAGTCGAAATGATTCGGCCATAACCCTTTTCCCTCATGATCACGTACGCGGGTTGCGTAACGTAGAACGCGCCGAGAAGGTGAACCTGAATCACGGCTTCGATCATTTGCTGGTCGAGATTGTGAAATGACTTGTCGCGCAGGATACCTGCGTTGTTGACAACGATGTCAACAGTGCCGAACGTGTCGACCGCGGTCTTGACGATCGCCTTGCCGCCATCAGGCGTTGCGACGGAGTTGGTGTCAGCAACAGCCTCGCCGCCGAGATCGAGGATCTCTTGAACAACAGATTGTGCGGGTCCGACGTCGCCGCCATCGCCACTTACCGACCCGCCGAGGTCGTTCACGACAATTCGAGCGCCACGGCGGGCGAGTTCGAGCGCGTGCTGTCGGCCGAGGCCACCACCTGCGCCAGTGATAATTGCGACCTGTCCGTCGAAGCCGATGTCAGTCATGGGGATCCATCCTCTCCGCGTGGTGCACGCGGACCGTCTAGTGCGAACCGCTGGATCGTACTCAGGGGGGCCGGTGGGGCACCGCATCGCGTGTCTGAGGACCCTTCAGGACTCTCGTTGGCTCTGCGGTCGTCGGATAGGCCGGCGGTTCGGTAGCGTGGCATTCATGGCCCCGAAGATCAGTACCGAAAAGTTGTTCCGTCGTCTTCAGAAGGTTGTGGCTGCGGTTGATCTCCCCGGCGTTCCTGCTGGGACCTTCGGCAAGGTCTGGTTTGTTTCGGGCGTGACCTGGATCCGTTATCACGTGGCATTCGAAAATGGCGCCGAAATTGCCAATGTCGATGGTGCGGAAATTGCTGACCGCAAGGTGTGGCTCGCTGCTCAGGCCGTTCGCGACCAAGAGGCGCTCGAAATCGAACGAGCCGAGCGGCGTGAACTTGCTCGCGCCGAAGCCTTGGCGAACTTGGCTACTGGCACTGACTCTCACTGATCGCAGCTTCTACTCCCGCGTTCGCGGTATCGAAGGGACGTCCTCATGAAGTTTGGTATGCAAATTGATTACGCGGGTGGGTTCGCAGAATCTGCCGCCAAGGTCGCGGACTACGAAAAAGCAGGCCTTGATATCGCGTGGGTAGCCGAGGCCTACGGGTTCGATGCGCCGACATTTATGGGTTATCTCGCAGCCAAGACCGAGTCCATAACAATCGGTGCAGGCATTCTCCCCATCTACACGCGCACGCCAACGTTGATGGCAATGACGGCGGCCAGCATGGACATGCTCACCAATGGCCGTTTCATTCTCGGACTCGGCGCTTCGGGCCCTCAGGTCATCGAAGGTTTTCACGGCGTGAAGTACGACGCCCCACTCGGACGAACGCGCGAGATCATTGATATCTGTCGAATCGTTTGGAAACGCGAACGCGTTACCTATGACGGCAAGTACTACCAACTGCCACTGCCGGCCGGCGAGGGAACTGGGTTGGGTAAACCGCTCAAGATGATCGCCAAGCCGATTCGTGAAGACATTCCGGTGTGGATCGCGTCGCTCGGTCCGAAAAATGTTGAGATGACAGCGGAGATTGCTAACGGTTGGTTGCCGATCTTCTACATGCCCGAGCGCGCCAACGACGTGTGGGGTGCCGACCTTGCTGCCGGCATGGCCAAGCGCGACCCGAATCTTGGTCCGCTTGAAATTTGTGCTGGTGGATTAGTTGCCATTGGTGACGACAAGTCCGACATTGCAGAGTTGGCGAGACCGATGGTTGCGCTCTATGTGGGCGGCATGGGGGCAAAGGGACGCAACTTCTACAACGACCTCATGTGCCGTTATGGCTATGAAGAGGAAGCGACAAAGATCCAGGATCTTTATCTGGAAGGAAAGAAAGATGAAGCCGCAGCGCTCGTACCTTCAGAGTTTCTGAAACTCACCAACCTGTGCGGTCCCGAAGGATTTGTTCGTGAACGCATCGAGGCCTACGCCGCGGCTGGCGTGAATGTGCTCAACATCATTCCTGTTGGCGAGAATCCCACAGCGATGATCGAGAAGTTGAAGACCTGGGTTTCGTAAGCGTCAGCGCATCGCGCTGACTCGCTCGATCACTGCTTCGGCCTCGGCCACAATCGAACGCACGAGTTCGCCTGCGGGTACGAGTTCATTGATGGCGCCCACGCCCTGGCCGGCAGGCCAAAACTCGCGTGATGGATCAACGTCAGTGTCGGGGCCAGCGCCGAGGTGATTGGCGCCGTCGTTCATTGATCGAATGAATTGAGCGGGGAAGGGCTCGATCTCGCCCGCGTGTTCTTCCCAGTACTGCGTGTAGTCGTTGCGGGCAACGCGACAGGTCTTTCCGGTGAAGCCTTTGGAGATAACTGTGTCGTCTTCAGCCATCGAGAGGAGTCTTTCTTTATAGCCCGGGGTTCCCCATGCCTCGGGGGTGGCGATAAATCGCGTGCCCATCCAAACCCCTTCAGCACCGAGGCTGAGCGCAGCAGCAAGACCGCGACCATCAAACAGTCCGCCGGCAGCCACGACTGGAACCTTTCCTTCAACAACATCAACGATCTGCGGAACTAGCGCCATCGTCGCGACGGTTCCGGTGTGTCCGCCCGCTTCCGTTCCTTGTGCGATGACAAGGTCGCAACCAGCAGCGACAGCGGCGACAGCGTGGCGAACCTTTCCGCACATGCTGGCGACGAGAACATTGTTGTCATGGCAGAGTTGGACGACGTCGCGTGGAACACCGAGGCCGGCGACAAAGACACTTCCGCCGTTATCGATGATCGCTTGTACCTGCGCAGGCATATCGCCGGGGGCTGCGGTAAGGAGATCGACGCCGAATGGTTTGTCGGTCAATTCACGAACGCTCTGCATCTGTTGCACCATGCGGTCGAGGTTCATGGTTGATGCACCCATGCATCCAAAGCCGCCGGCTTCGGTTACTGCAGCGACCAGTTCGTAGTAACTAACGCCGCCCATTCCAGCAAGCATCACTGGATGTTCAATTTCGAGAAGGTCAGTGAGTCGTGTGCGCATGATCGCCACGGTAGGCCCCCGGGCCGCTAAGCATGTTCCGCTGCCATCGACGTGGGGTCAAGAGCAGTGCCCTGGGGTAGTCCTCAAAGAGCCAGCGGGCGAAGTTGCGGCGGGTCCAGCCGCTAAGTCCGGCGATCCGAACAGCACCGCGAGCGCCGCTTGGGCGCCGGAGGACACGCATGAGTCGTTCCGCGAATCGGTGATCTACGGAGAGTTCAGCTTCCACTGAATGGGCGTAGGCGGACCTGCATCCAGCCGGGTTGCTTGCGTTTGAAAGGATCGCTTCAGCGGCCCATCTTCCGGTGAGGAGTGCTTGACCGATTCCCTCTCCCGTCATGGGATCAGTTGCGGCAGCGGCATCGCCAACAAAGAGTGTGCGTTCGTGCGAGAGCGCAATGCGGTCAACCCGCGCGGGAATTGGCCATGCTCGGTGAGGACCTTCCGCTTCTGCGTCGGGTCCGAGGAAGTCACGGACATGGGGTCGATTCAACAGTTCACGCCAGAGCGCTCCCATGTCGCCGACGCTGTAGGAACTGTCGTCGCGCAGAATTCCGAAACCGACGTTGGCGGTGCCGTCGGCTAACGGAAAGGACCATGCGTAACCAGGCAGAAGATCAGCCTCGAACCACACAACGAGTTCGTGTGCAGCGCGGGGTGAAACATTTCGGAAGTACTGACGGAATGCGTGCCACTCGCCGCGATAGCCAGGTTGAGCAAGACCGAGTGCTTTGCGAGTTGGCGACCACATCCCATCTGCAGCGATCACGTAGGTGGCGCGAAACGTTTCACCAGTTTCCGTGGTGACGAGCGCGTCAGCATCGTTTTGCTGAAGAGCGGTCAGGGCCAGGTTTTCGCGAACCTCGACGCCGACGGAGCGGGTAAGGCCAACGAGAGCGGCGTCAAGATCTTGTCTTCGACTTACAGCGGCGTAGACGCCGTTGTCTCTCGGCAGTGGGAAGACGACTTCACGCCCGCTCGGCGAGCGCACGATGACGTCTTCAACATCGATCCATGACGCAACCGATGTTGGATCAAGACCGAGGGCATCAAGTTCACGAAGTGCTGATGTGGTGAGCCCGTCGCCGCAAATTTTGTCGCGAGGAAATGACGCTTTGTCGATGATGACGACATGTTTGCCTGAACGCTGCAATGTGATTGCTGCCGCGCATCCGGCAGGTCCAGCTCCCACGATGAGAACGTCGACGAGTTGCTCAGCGCCAGATTCAGATTCGGTAGCAGGGGGGGTGAGAGACATCGCTCGCAGGCTAGAGGGTCTCGGGTTCTGGGCCGAAGCCCGGACGAACCTCTCCTGGCTCTATTGGCCGCATCAGAATGTCGATCGCTAGCCAAATGGTCTTTGAATAAGGAAAGAACGCGAGGGGCAGGAGTCCCGCTGCTGCGATCGAAGCGATGATGATCGCCACGATTGGTGGGTCAGGCCAAAACGCCAAGAAGCCGACGAGAAGCACGATGAGTAGTGCCCCGAAACTCACGATGGTGTTAACCCCGAGATCTCCGGTCCAGTGACCTTCGATTCGTTCGAACTTGAGATCGCACTTCGGACAGCGCGTGAGCATGATGAACCAGCGGCGAAAAAGGTGGCCTTGCCCGCACACAGCGCAGTGCTTCATGCAGCCGCGCAGGAAGAGTCGCTTGTTCGGGGACATCAGTTAAAACGTGATGCTGGGGTCGATATGAGTGATGTCGAGCGGTTCGCGAGGAATGGTTCCAGCCACGAGGTCGGGAAGAAATTCGCGTAATCGGCGGGGTAGGACCTGCGCGTCAGATTCCAAAAGTTCATCAAGTCCCCACCAGTGGTGGCCGCCGAACGCCAGTGCTTCGAATGCTTCGAGGCCGCCGGGTTTACGCGTCGAGAGGTCGATCCGGTCCGTCCACGCAACATGTACGTGCTCGTGTTGATCAAACTTCCATCCAGCGAAGATGAACTTTGAATGTTGCGTCCAGACGCATGGGCCGATTTCCGCTTCAACGATTCCGGTTTCCTCGAAGAGTTCGCGACGTGCGGCTTCGGCACTTGTTTCGCCGTTCTCGATTCCGCCACCGGGGATCTCCCACCACTGACCTTTTGAGGCATCGGCAGGATCGCGGGCTTCAAGGAGCAGTACATGCCCATATTGATCGAGAACGACCACGCGCGCTGCTGTTCGTTTCAGTACCCAATCAGCCATGATTCTCCTCGAGCCAGTGAACCCATCGCCCATGGGGATGGGCGACAGCGAGAGCAGTTGTCGTGCAGTTCCCGCCCCGCCATGATCGCAGGCCGAGCAGGGTTGGTGTTCCTTCGCCTTCATACTGACTGAAGACCGCTGAATCGAAGTCCGTGACCCATGGGGTGAAACGGGGTTCTTCGAACGTAATGAAATCGAGATCGCGCTGAGACCCGACTTGGTCGATGGTGTCGACAACAGTGTTCCTGCCTTTGGCATCGACGTACGCAAGCGCCCATGTCGAGAAGATGACGAGGTGGTCGGTGGGCGAGATGGATGCGACTGCTGGGGAAAGATCGGTTACGGCATCGCCGGCGATGAGTTGCGGGGGTGACAGACGCGCCACATCGATTGCTGCGGCGAGCCGTTCGGGGCGATCAGGAATGCCGGGCCACAGACATGCTCGAAGCCATCGGCATTCGGAATCGTTCATGACATCGATGGGGCTGGGATCGAGACCACGCCGTGAGGCTGGGGCGAAACGGTCAGTGGGAAACGTCGGAGTAACCGGGCCCCGCAATTCACACTGAAGTCGGACAGCTGATTCTTCGGGGCCGTTAGCGGCGACGAACTCTCCGTTCCGAGTGATGTCGGTATGAAAACGATCGAAGTAGAGGTTGAGTCCGGCGCTTGGTCCGATCTCAAAGAGTGCGGTTTGCGCAGTGACATTGCGTTGAGCGCGGCTGAATGCAAACGACAAAATTGCACTGCGACCGACCTCGTTTGTCTGCACCGAGCGCGTGCGCATGTTGGTCGTGATTTCGGCCGACTCGCGTTCCAATAACTCTCGAAGCAGTGGCATCGGATCGGCCTGAGATTCGCCGCGGTAGACCGCGGCAATTGGGCTTTCAGAATTGGCAAGCACTCGATCGTGTGTGGCGGCGAAAAAAAGTACGGGGATCCGTCCCCGTCGGGCATTTGGATTGGCCGCCTTAGCAATGAAATCAAGGAGTTCGCGATCGGTGGCGGTAGCGCGAGCGATCTGTTCATACAAGGGGGAGTACCCAGCGAAATCGTTATCGGCGAGAAAGACGAAGAGTTCGGAGAGTTCCTCGATGGCGTCGCGCTCGCTCATGGTGGCGAGGGTATCGCTCTGGGTGCGACGTAGGCGGACGAACCACAGCACAATGGAGAGATGACCGTGCCTACCGAAACTCTGCTTCGTCGTGGAGCGCGACGACGATGTCCGGTCTGCGGCGAAGGAAAGCTCTTCCGCTCTTGGGTGCGTATGGTGCCTGAGTGTCCGCAATGCGGGCTCGTCTTCGATCGTCTTCCCGGGCACTGGCTTGGCTCGTGGTTTCTCAACATTTGCCTTGTGCAGCTAGTCGTTGTGTTGATTCTTTCAATTGGGGTTGCCGCCACTTGGCCAGAGCCACCGATGTGGATCATTGGCGGGGCAACGGCGCTTTCGGCAGTTTTGGTTCCATTTCTTTTTTTTCCGATCTCACGCACGTTGTGGTGCGCGATCGATCTCGCAATGCGTCCCCTTGATTACGACGATGGTGTCGCTCCGGGCTTCATCCTCAGTGAAGATCAGGAGCGACTCGAAGTGGAACGGTCTGCGTCACACGAGGACGATAAATAAAGAACGTTGACGCGCCTAGCGAGTTGTCGTCGTCTGAGCTTCGGTGGTGGTTGTCGTCGGAGGTTGCGGCACCACTTGCACGGTAAAAGTCAGCACCCTGTTTTCGGCTTGGGGTTGGCCCGCGATTTGGGTGTAGCGGAACGAGAGCGTCGCTGGGCCGACCGACCGACCAGCGAACGAAATGATCTGGACGAGTGGAAGTACAGCG
>CAMCTW010000043.1 GCA_945878645.1 Bifidobacterium breve | reverse complement strand
CAAAACTTCCGACGACAGCGAGTTGACCTTGCCGTTCTGTAGCCGCAGTACTGCGACACCGTCATCTCTGCGTTCAACTGCAACCAGCGCCTCTGTCATGGACAGCGACCCTACCGGTTCACCCACGAATAATCAGCGAACGAGCGCCTGCGCCTCTACAACCTTTATCGGAAATTCCGCCGTTCTCGTCAGCGTGCCAAGCGGTTCACCACCCAGCTCGCTCGAGGTCCATTCGGCACCCCATGTGACGGTGACCCGCACCCATTCGACTCCCTCACTCGACCACATCGACGAACGACTGAACGTGTGGGTACACCCCGACCACTGCTCCGAAGGTCGACGCCCAATGTCGTAGGCAATTCCCTGATCACACCAAATTCTCGAACCATCTTCGAATTCCCATAACGAGGTTTCAGGCCATGCACTCACGCTTGCCCAGACATGGCCAATTGATGCGCTTGCCCTGACTCGCTCCCAAGGCTGCTCAAGCCACATCCACATCGGCAAACCAACCAACTGCGCGCCGGGCGGGTTGACCACAGGGATTGGATCAGGAAGTTCAAGTCGACGACGAGCCTCATCGATGGCACGAGCAGTTTCACCAGCGCCGCCAAACGGATTGCCAGGCTCGAAAGCGACATATCGCGCATGAACGCGAACACCATCCACGTCAGTGCAACCGAGCATGTAGAACTCACCGCGAACAGGATTGACCGGTCCCGAGACCCAATCGACAACTGGAGTCGGATCAAGAACCGACATCACCGGGGCCACGACTGCGTAATACCCACAGCGCCAACGCGCTCCTCCCGAAGTACTTGATCGCCACGAACCCAAGGTTCCATCTCGGGTCACGACCACAATCGCTTCGGGTACTCCGTTGACAATTCTCCCGATCGCTTCACCCCCGCCCGCAGGTGCATTGAGCACAAGATCGCCACCGGTGAGAGACACAGCCAAAATCACCATCAAACAGATCGTCCGTAGACGCACGCGCACCTCCAAGTAGCGAAGGGTCGGCACGATAACGACAGCGCCAACAATGATCTAGAGCATCACCGCGATTCAGGTCAGACGACCTACGCCAGAGAGCTCAGTCGAGCAAACTGTTCGCAGCGGCCCATGGATCTAGGCGGAGCGCAGCAATGTCCTCGCTCGCTCGACGCCAAGCTTCTCCCGAGGCCAACTCCTCAACGCGCGCCACCATCAATGAATTCACGATGCGTCGGAGTTCTTGTTCACGTCGCGACGCACGACGACGTTCGAATTCTCCAGTCGCACGCGACCATTCACCATGTTGCTGAATTGCAGCCCACAGTTGTGCAGATCCAACGCCTTCAGTCGCAATCGTTCGAATAACCGGCGGGCGCCATTGCGACCCCGATCGCAATGACAGCATGCGCTCAAGATCAGAAACGGTTTCATCGACACCAGCACGATCAGATTTGTTGACGACGAAGATGTCAGCGATTTCCATCAGGCCGGCCTTATTCGCTTGCACCGTGTCACCCCAGCCTGGATTCACCACAACGATCGTCGTGTCTGCCTCACCAGCAATCTCGACTTCGACCTGGCCGACGCCCACCGTCTCGATCAGCACCCATTCCATTCCCACTGCATCAAGAACTCGAGCAGCATCAGGAACAGCAACAGAGAGCCCACCGAGGTGACCGCGTGTCGCCATTGATCGAATAAAGACCTCGTCATCGAGAACGTGTTCGTCCATGCGAACGCGATCTCCCAATATCGCTCCACCAGTGAATGGCGACGACGGATCGATAGCCAGCACACCAACGGCAACATCGGCAGAACGCATTTCGCGTACAAGCGACGAGGTGAGCGTTGACTTTCCGGCACCGGGTGCTCCGGTAATGCCGACCGTGGTTGCCCGACCAACAAGCCCGTAGGTGACTTCACTCACTGAACGAGCCTCGGCACCTCCCCGCTCAACCTTGGAAAGAAGACGCGCCAACGCAGAACGATCGCCCGCCCGCGCTGCGTCGAGAAGTGTCGCCGGTTCAGCGTCGGCAGACGAGGTCATGACTCCACGCTAGGACAGCAACTGCCATTGGACAGGACTGAGTTCCCCAAGTGCGTCGAGGGAACCACGCTCGATCAAAGAGAGACTGGGGTCTCGCCAATGACGTGATTCGCTGCGCCGGCATCAATAACTTCGGTCACGCCCGGCACTCGATCGATGAGAATGCGCTCAAGTCCGGCCTTGAGAGTGACTGTCGATGCAGGACACGACACGCAAGCACCGATGAGTTCAACCGTCACGAGGCCCGTCTCTTCGTTGACATCGTGCAGGAGGACATCGCCGTTATCGGCCTGAATAGCCGGGCGGATGACTTCGATGACCTTCTCTACCTGTTCACGCACAAAGCGAGTCTATGGAACTGGAGCCCCAGTGCCACACCTGAGCGGTTGGCCCACAGTTGCCGTGCGAGACTCGGGGTGTGATCTCCTCAATCTTTGGACACCAAGGCGGTTGGGATGAAGCGCTCATGGTGCTTGTCCCTATTGCCATCTTTGTCGGTCTTCTTTTGCTGGCCAATAAACGAGCGAAAGCCATTCAGGCCAAGCGCGCTCAAACGGATCCCACGCCAGAAGGCCCGGAGCGCCCAGAAACGAGCGAATCATGAGCATCAAAACCGTTCACTTTTTTGCCGACCCGTGCTGTCCCTGGACATGGAACACGAGTCGATGGTTGGTCGAGGCCGCCGAAATGGCCGGCGTCGACATCGTCTGGCGCACGTTGTGTTTAGCGGAACTGAATAAGGACCGTGAGGTTTCCGAACATTTCCGACCGAAATTGACATGCAGTCGACGCATGGCTCGACTCCTTGAGGCATTGCGGGCCGAAGGCCGCAATGACGAGATGAAAGCGATGTTCACCGCGTACGGTGCCCGCGTTCATCACGATGACCATGATCCAGGTGACGACCTCATCACCGCTTGTGCAACTGAAAGCCGCGTCGATCTTGCTTTCACCACCGATGCAATTAACGATGCATCCTGGGACCCAGCAATCACGGCTTCAGTCACCGAAGCAATGGAACTCGCCGGCCCCGACGTTGGTTCACCGATCATCGCCGTGCCCGAGCTCGGCCGCGGATTCTTTGGCCCCATCGTTTCTCCCCCACCCACTGGTAAAGATGCTCTCGCACTATGGAATGTGCTCGAAGCTTCCTTTGCACTTCCTACGTTTTTCGAACTGAAACGAGGGCGACGCGACGGGGTTGCCTTCGGCGCTCGTCCGTGACGCGCTTAGAACACCGACACCGAGTACCACTCGACTCGGCGACAACGTGGCTTGCGCCACGCAATGACGTCGTCATCGAACGGGCAATTGAAACTACAGATTCGAGCGCAACATTTGAGGCCGATGTTGGGCCATTTCATGAATGGCACCGCGAGGTTGCGCTGACTCCGGATTCGAATGGTCACTCGATCATCGATGAAACCGTTGAGTACCGACTCGCAATTCCGGTTTGGGGAGTGCTTTTCCGGCCGGCACTACGTCATCACCTACGCCGCCCACCGAGACCGGAAGGGCACCAACCTTGGTGGGCACCTCCAGAAGCACTTGATGCGCGCGCCGCAACCGTTCTTTCCGTTCTTTGCGTGTTTGCGGTCGTCAGTGGTTACCTAGGCACGCTCATCACCCAAACGCTCACCTACGCCGCCGATCAATTTGGCGCAGGTACGGGTGAACAGGGAACGCTTCTCGCAATCGTACGCGTGGGAGTGCTTCTCTCGCTTGGGATTGTGGCCATGGCCGACAAGCATGGTCGCCGCAGGGTTTTGGTCACCTGCCTCATCGCCTCGTGCGCGGTCACGGCTCTCGGAGCAGCATCAACCGGAATGATTTGGCTCGGAACGTCTCAAACATTCGCACGCGCGCTTTCGACTGTCGTCGTAATTCTCATCGCCGTCGTTGCCGCTGAAGAAATGCCCGCAGGCACCCGTGCCTTTGCCGTTTCTGTTGTAACGATGACCGCTGCTCTTGGCGCGGGCCTGTGTGTCCTCAATCTCCTCTATGTCGACATCGCTCTAGGCGCGTGGCGCATTGCATACCTAGCACCCCTTCTCGCTATTTACCCCTGCCTTCGGATCGCGCGAGGTTTGCCGGAAACCAAGCGGTTCGAGTCACGTCGCCTCCGGGAAGCGACAGGCGCCAACGTCCAAGGTGCCGATCGAATCAATTGGCATCGTTTTGCAATGTTGGCGATTGGCGCATTCCTCTGGTCGCTGTTTCTCGCCCCCGCCGCGCAATTTCTCAATGAGTTCCTGCGAACCGAACGCGGATTTTCGGGAGTTCTGATCGCTGTCTTCGTTCTTGCCACAAACACTCCCGGAGGCATCGGCATAATCGTCGGCGGAAAATTGGCCGACAAGCATGGTCGAAGAATCATCGGAGCAATCGGTATCGCCGGTGGTGTGGTTTTCACGGTCATCTCGTATCTCTCTTGGGGATGGCCGCTTTGGCTCGCCTCTGTCTCCGCCGCCGTGATCGGGGCAATCGCCATTCCTGCTCTTGCCGTCTACGGACCAGAACTCTTCCCCACGAGTCAACGCGGCACTGCCAATGGGGGCCTTCAGGTTGTTGCTGTTGCCGGTAGCAGCCTCGGGCTACTCACCGTGGGCTGGCTTGCTGACCGTGTCGGCGGAATCGGTCAGGCAATGGCAATCGTGGCGATTGCTCCGGCCCTTCTCGTTCTCGTCGTGATGTTCTGGTTTCCGGAAACTGCCCGCCGCGAACTTGAGGATCTCAACCCCGCGGATCGTACGCACCCGGCACAGTGAGCCATGTGACATCTCCTGTAATCGCCTTGAGATGTTTCTGAATTCCGCAGGTGTGCCGAACGAACGGAAACGGGGCCATCGCATCGGCCACTGCACACAGCGTGTGGTGATGGCGATCAGCACCAGCGCCGGGTGCCAAGAGAAACGCTCCTGCGGTGCTCATCGTCCGATGAGAATGCGTCGCGCTTCGGAGAGTTCTGCGATGCGTTGCGCCGCGCCTTCAACTTCCGCGCCGTGATCGGGATGTACCTCGCGCAATCGCTCGCGATAATTGCGCTGAACATCTTTTGGTGAAGGTGCTGAGGTCGCGGTTGGGAGTCCTAGACAGCTCAACGCCCACTGCACCGGATCGCCAACAGCGCGACGCGAACCAAGAACTGCACCGCGAAAACCACTTAAAGATGCAATCAACTCGGGGCCAACGGGTCCGCTCCATGCAATTGCTCGACGGATGACCGTCATTATTGGTCGCCGCAACGAAGGCGTGAGTTCGGCGGCTGCGTAGACCGCTCCGAGGATCTGCTGCTCTGGTGCACCTCGGTCATCAAACTCGAAGGCCAGCAGATCGCCATTCGCGACTAACCGATGCGAAACAGCGTCAAGCCCAATAGTGTCGACCTGCAACCGAAATCGAAGGCGCGGCTGCGGGACACGTCGACCGGTTTCGAGCTCGTGGGTGAGCGCCTTGACGTCGGGGATCATTTCCTCGTCAATGTCGGCCACAAACCGGGCGACGACTCCGCCAAGCAGTACCCCTCCGAAGCCTGGAGTCGGTTCACAGGGCAAATTACTTTGACCTAAGGCCATGCGACGAGTGGGCGCGTGGGGGCGGGAACAAAATATTTCAAGCTCAGCAAGCGCCACCACGGAATGAGGGTATCGCCATGCCTGCCTAACGATCCGGTCGGGAGGGACCTAGGCAGTATCGTGTCTGGTCATGACCGACGTGCCTCTTGACCGCAACATTGCCCTCGATCTCGTTCGCGTGACCGAAGCCGCCGCCCTCGCGGCGAGCCGCTGGATGGGCCGTGGCGACAAGGAAGGCGCTGACGGAGCGGCCGTCGATGCCATGCGCCTCGCCCTCCGTACCGTTTCGATGGATGGCACCGTCATCATCGGCGAAGGTGAAAAAGACGAAGCCCCAATGCTTTATAACGGTGAGCGCATCGGCGATGGCTCTCCCCCTGAATGCGACATCGCCGTCGATCCGATCGACGGTACGACCCTCACGTCCAAGGGACGTGGCAATGCACTCGCCGTGATCGCTCTGTCGGAAAAGGGATCGATGTTCGATCCTGGCCCGTGTGTCTACATGGACAAGCTTGCTGTTGGCCCTGAACTCGTCGGGCTCTGCAGTATCGAACTCTCTGCCACCGAGAATCTTAAGGTTGTTGCCAAAGCAAAGCGCATCGACATTCGCGATGTCACCGCCGTCGTTCTCGACCGTGATCGTCACGACGACCTGGTTGCTGAAATCCGCGAAGCCGGTGCTCGTATCCGCCTCATCCCCGATGGCGACGTTGCCGGAGCAATCACCACGGCGTGGCCCGATTCAGGCGCAGACATTATGTTCGGAATCGGCGGCACTCCAGAAGGAGTTATCGCGGCAGCTGCCCTCAAGGGCATGGGTGGCGAACTTCAAGGCCGTTTGTGGCCGCGTAACGGCGAAGAGCGATCAGCCGCTATCGCCGCCGGCTACGACCTCTCCAAGGTACTGAGCACCGACGACCTTGTAGCGGGTGACAATTGTTTCTTCGCTGCAACTGGCATCACCGATGGTGAACTTCTCAAGGGCGTTCACGTCAGCGCTGGTTTCGTCTCGACACAGTCGCTTGTGATCCGATCAAAGACCGGCACCGTTCGCCTTATGAACGCACGCCACCGCCAGAACTAAGCCCCCGAGGGCGGCGAACTTCCAACGCCCTTCGTCAAACGTTCAAGGCTCAAACGTCAATCGGCACATGGTTCCAGCGGGCAATTTTTGCTCGGTACATCCCGACATCGAAATTTCCGTCAGCAATGCGATCCGAAACCAACATTTTCTTGGTCGGAACTTTGAGATCGCGAACGATTCGAAGCCAGGAAAGTACGCGCAGCGATTGAAACGTGAGATCAATTTCCCACCAGAAAAATCCGTTTCGTGCTGATGCTTGGTAGTGATGGTGATTGTTGTGCCAACCCTCGCCGTGAGTCGTCAATGCAATCAAGAAGTTGTTGCGACTCGTGTCGTCAGTGACATAACGCCGACGTCCGAAAACGTGCGCAACCGAGTTGACCAGAAATGTGTTGTGCCACAACGCGACTGTTCCCATAAAGAATCCGAAGAACAAACCTGACCAGCCACCGATCAAAAAACAAAGGAGCGCTGTAAGCCAAGCAAACGTGCCGTTCCACTTCTCAATGAATCGAAGTTCGGGAAACTTCGCAAAGTCCTTGATGCGTTCGAGGGGAGGTTCGGTGAATTTGTCGCAAAGGATCCAACCAACGTGACTCCACCAGAATCCCTTTAGCGGTGAATGCACATCGTCTTCGGTGTCGCTCGTGCGGTGATGTTCGCGATGATGGCCCGCCCACCAAAGCGGGCCCTTTTGCACACACATCACACCGCCAATCGCCAGGAACAACTGGAATGCCCGACTCGTCTTGAACGAACGATGCGCGAAATACCGGTGGTAGCCAGCGGTAATAAACCAGATTCGTCCCCACACCATGACGATGAACAACCCAAGAGCCACCGGAGTGATCCCAAAGATGATCGTGCCTAAAACTGCGACCACATGGACGGCCAGAAACGGGATGGAACTTACCCAGTTCACTTGCTCGTCGGGTGGGCGCTCGTAGGCAATCGCCGATGGATGGGCCTCAGAGTTGCCGGTTTCGTCCACGATGACGCTTTCTGCGGGGGGCCAGAAAAGGGAAACGGTAGCCTACCGACCGGTCGGTAGGGAGTCGGGGGACGACCTCGCTGAGCCCTTGTCCCCCCTGACCATCGCGAACCACCCCGTAGGAGGTTGACTAGTGAAATGGACGAGCAACAACCCGACGGCCCATCACCTTCCCCACCACGATCCAATAAGCGCGTGGCGGGCACACGACGCTCGTTCCTCCGATGGACGGGTGTCGCTGCCGCTGGAGCGGCAGTCGCCGTGGTCGGCACAAAGGTCCTCACCTCAGGAGGCGCCAAGGGCACCACGGGGCTCGGAGCGGGTCCTGAAGTAACGCTGCCCTCGCCGGCCAGCACGCTGCCCACTCAAACGAGAGCGCTGTCGTCGGTAACTGATCTCGAGATCAACGGACTCACACCGCTCATCACACCAAACGCAGAGTTCTTCCGTATCGATATGGCCTTCAGCGTTCCGAACGTTGACCTCAACGCGTGGCGTCTCAAAATCAAGGGGAAGGTTCGCACGCCGCTTTCGTTCAGCTACGAGGAATTGCTTGCAATGGAACAGGTCGAGGCTCCCGTCACACTTGCGTGCGTCTCGAATCGAGTCGGCGACAACCTCATCGGCACCGCTGTTTGGCAAGGCGTCGAGTTGCGGACGCTCCTCGATCGTGCCGGCGTCGATCCCGCAGGCGAACAGGTTCTGGGAATTTCCGTCGATGGTTTCACCGCAGGCTTTCCTACTGCCGCTGCATACGACGGTCGCTCTGCTCTAGTCGCAATTGGCATGAACGGTGTTCCCCTTCCGCGAGAAAACGGATTCCCAGCACGGTTGATCGTCGAAGGTCTCTACGGGTATGTGTCCTCAACTAAATGGTTGGATTCGATCCAACTCACCGGATGGAACGAGGTCAACGGCTACTGGATCGATCAAGGCTGGGCCAAGAATGGCCCAATTAAACTTTCGTCCCGCATCGATGTTCCACAAGAAGAGACCAAACCCGCCGAAGGAATCGTCACCATCGCTGGTGTTGCATGGGCACCTAACTCAGGCGTTTCTCAGGTTGATGTTCAGATCAACGGCGAGTGGAACAAAGCAGAGTTAGGCGATTCGATCTCTGGCGGCATGTGGCGCCAGTGGTTTTACGACTGGGACGCACCCAAAGGAAGTCATGAGATCGCGGTGCGATGCCATTCCGCCGACGGCCAGGTGCAAACGGGCGAACCCACCCCGCGTCCCATCGACGGCTACACCGGCTGGCACAAACGAACAGTCACTGTTGTTTGACGAAGATCGTTACATCGACGACGCAGCGGCGCGCCGCAATCGATCGTTCACTGCGAGTCCGAGACCAACATTCGGTGGCGGTACGCAAACAAGAACTGAAAGGCCAAGCCTGTCTGCCTGACGAAGTCGTGAGTACAGAACTGCGGCGTAGTTATCGGCAGTCCCTGCCGGTTCTAGCTCGATGACATCTTCCGGCAATCCGACAAGCACAGTTCCCGCCAAGAGACCGACTGGACCAGTCGACGACGCCAGCGCACTGTTCACGACATCAACGACGTCATTTTCGCTCGAGAGAATGATGCGAGCTTCCGGCGCGTAATGCGCCTCGAGCATCCCAGGAGCGCGCGCTCCTCCCTTTGAAGGTTCCGCTCCGACGTGCACCTCGACCACATGTCCCAGAACTTCTTCCAACCGGTCGATTGAAATACCACCCGTCCGAAGCACCACAGGTATTTGTGCTGTGAGATCAACGATCGTTGATTCGACTCCCACGCGACAGGCGCCTCCATCAAGAACAAGATCTACGTCGTCACCGAGATCGGCCACTACATGAGCTGCAGTCGTAGGGCTTACCCGACCAAAACGATTTGCCGATGGAGCAGCTATTCCCCCACCGAACGCTCGAAGAAGTTCCCGAGCAACAGGGTGATCAGGAACGCGAAGTCCAACGGTTGATCTGCCCCCAGTAACCGCAAGCGAGACCGACGATGACCGTTCAACAAGAAGCGTGAGTGGTCCGGGCCAGAACGCATCAGCCAAGAGGCGCGCTGTAGGAGTGACTATCGCTGCCCAGTCACCGAGTTGCTCAGAGTCGGCGAGATGAACAATGAGCGGGTGATCGGTCGGACGACCTTTCACCGAAAACACGCGCGCTACCGCGGCATCGTTCGAAGCGTCAGCACCTAGTCCGTAAACCGTCTCGGTTGGAAACGCCACAAGTCCGCCGGAGCGCAACACCGCAATTGCTTGATCTATGTCGCTCGATGTCGTCGCCGATTCGTTGGTCACCGATGATCACGAATCGATACTGGCAATGACTTCTGCACCGAGCCATCCGACACTGTCGATCCATTCAGAGCGCGTTGTTCCGGGCAGGTTGATCGTGAGAGCACTCACGCCGATAGCGGAATAGGCCGCGATATCGTCGACAAACTGCTCCGCATCGGGGAACGATCCACTAAAGAGGTCGTAGCCAATCGGCGTGAAAATCACCTCAGGCGGAATCTCCCGACCCGCTTTTTCCGATGCCGCACGGAGATCACCGATCCGACGGGCAAGGTCTTCGATTGTTTCGATTGGTGGCGTGCGCAACATCCGACTTGCACGAGCCGGGCTAGGCATCGGGTTCCATCCGTCGGCGAGTTCAACTGAGCGCCGAATTGCGCGGTTTGAGTTCCCGCCGATCCAGATGGGTGGCGATGGCTGTTGCACAGGCAACGGCAACGCGATCGTTTCCACGGCGTCAAAGTGAAGTCCGCTCATGGTCACCGGTTCACCCGACCAGATTGCCTTCATCGCCCGAATGGATTCATCGGTGACGTCGTTGCGCTGATCGAAATCGCCACCAACGGCAGCGAACTCGGGGGCAAGATACCCAGCGCCAGTTCCGAGAATGACTCGCCCATTGGAAATGACATCGAGCGTTGCAATCGCTTTCGCCGTAGTAAACGGATTGCGATAGGCGAGGATCGCGAGATTGAAGTGAAGTCGAAGTGCGGTTGTCGCCGTCGAAGCCACCGTCAGCGCCACGAACGGATCAAGAGCGTGGTGGCCGCCTCTGGCCATAAAGGTCACATCGGGGGCTGGGTGATCGGTAACGAATACCGCGTCGGCTCCAGCAGCCTCTGACGCCTGCGCCATTTCGGTAATGGCCTTCGCCGTGCACCATTCGTCGGGGGAATCCACATGGTGGGTCGGAAGTCCAACAGAAATCTTCATCGTGCTGCCTCAGATCGACGGGTTCGCAAAGTCGTGCGTTCGCAAAGTACCGGCCACGCGTCACCATGACCAGCACAGCACCTCTAGCGTATTGACATGAACCTCCTCGCCGGCGCGCTCGCCGCCTCGTCTGCGCCGTGGCCGCTCATCGCCGTCGCCGTCGCCGCCGCTTCAGGACTCTGCCTTTGGGCGCTGTTTCGGCGGGGATCAATCGCCGATCGAGCTCGGTCTGACGCCACTCAATCGCCTAGCGATCAATCCCCCGGTGGCGACTGACCAGTCAGAGTGAGAAATACGACTCGAGCCATGCTCCGTCGCAACTCGTCACGATCTGCGCCCCAAGACTGCAAACCTTCAATGTGGGCAGAGACGTGAGCCAACATCGACACCAGCACTCCAGCGTCAGCCAGCGGATCGACGACCTGGCGATCAGGTCGATTGCGCAAGACCACGACAAATGCTTCGGCGGGAGCGCCAAGTAATCGCGTTCGTACGTCGCGAAATCTTTGGTCTCCCTCATCGGTTGCGAGATCAATCACTCGCAAAATCGAACGGTGCCGTTCCCATAACGCGATGAAGGCATCAGCAACGCTGAGCGAGGCTTCCCAACCGAACGCATCTGTCCAATCACGAACCTCGATCAGTGACGCAAGCTCTGGACCGGCAACATCGACCGTCGCACCAGCGAGCGAAAGCACAGCATCTTCTGCAGTCGCGAAGTATTGATAAAACGTCGCCGGCGAGGTTCCTGCTCGGCGCGCAACATCGGCCACAGTCAATTCCCGATACGTGCCTTCTTCGAGGAGTTCAGCGATAGCACTGAGAAAGCGCTGCCGCGTTGCTTCACCCCGCCGCCCTAATTGACGATCGGCATCTGAACTCGGCTGAGCGGTCACGAGCCCGGCTTAGACAGGTTCAGACTCACGACCATGCGTTGATGACATCGTCTGTGGTGACCACTGTAGAAATCATTTGGTAGGTGTTGTCGAGCAACGTTTCGGAATAGTCAGCAGGCACACCTGCAACGGCATCGCGCGGCACAACAACTTGGTAACCGGTGTTGACTAAGCCAATTGAAAGTCCCATAAGCGCGACGTTCACTGACACGCCAATGACGACAACAGTCTGAATCCCCAGATTGCGCAGAACCGGATCGAGATCGGTACCTCCAATGGGATCGAGTCCGTGGTAGCGACCAAGAATCAGATCATCAGGAGAATGAGCGAATTCGTCAATCGGCATCGCGAGATGGCTGCCCGGTTCCATCGCGACTGCTCCATGTTTCTGCATGGCAACGAACAACCGACCGTTGGTATTGCCGCCTCGATAGTCAGGGCGACGCCAAAACACCGCGTGCACGACTTGTACACCGGCGACTCTGGCTGCATGAAGCAACCGGGCGCCATTGGGAATCGCCTGAACTCGGGCGGCGTCGGCCAACTCCGGCAGCGAGGTGTCGGGGCCAAGCACCCCGTTCTGACATTCAGAGGTCACCACTGCGGTGGTGTTTGGGTCAATCAGAGTTCGCAGATCAAGTGCCATGCGGTTCACCTTGGCCCTTTGCCCGCTCAGAGCGAACAAGGC
This sequence comes from Bifidobacterium breve, assembly GCA_945878645.1. GTDB lineage: Bacteria > Actinomycetota > Acidimicrobiia > Acidimicrobiales > Acidimicrobilacustridaceae > Acidimicrobilacustris. Next base: position 4,831 of record CAMCTW010000043.1, on the reverse strand, counting down.
CTTTTGGGGAGAAGGAAGAAGGACGGTTCTACCCCACGACCACGCGTCCCGCACGCCTTCTCGCCTGTAGTTACCGCTCAGTAGGTTCCTTGCGATAGACAATGCCCACGAAGGGCCCCGTCTGGCCCGCCCCGCCGGCACCGTCCGGCGTTCCGTGCACCAAGGAGTGTCATGCCCGAAGCAGTCATCGTTTCGACCGCCCGTTCACCAATCGGTCGTGCCCATAAGGGCTCGCTTACCCAGGTCCGCCCTGACGATCTCGCGGCCACAATCATTCGTGCCGCTCTCGACAAGGTCCCCTCACTTGACCCAACACTTGTCGAGGACATCATGCTTGGCTGCGCGCAGCCTGCAGGTGCCCAGGGCTACAACATCGCTCGCGTTGTTTCGGAACTCGCAGGCATGGGCCACATCCCCGGCGTCACTGTTAACCGTTACTGCTCGTCGTCACTCCAGACCATTCGTATGGCTGCACACGCGATCAAGGCTGGCGAGGGTGACATTTTCGTCTCCGCTGGTGTTGAAACCGTGAGTCAGTTCGGTCTCGGAATGTCCGATGGCATGCCAGGCACACACAACCCGCTTATGGGTGCTGCTGAAGCTCGCACCGCCGAGCGTGCAACTGGTGGTGCCCCAGTTTGGGCGCCGTTCGCCGCTGGCATCTCCGACTACTACCTCGGCATGGGTCAGACCGCAGAGAATGTTGCTCAGTTCGAAAACGTTTCACGTGAAGAGCAGGACGAATTCGCAGCACAATCACAACAGCGTGCAACTGCAGCCCTTGAGCGCGGCTTCTTCGAACGTGAGATCACGCCGATCCACACCGTCGATGCCGATGGCAACCCCGTTGTCGTGAAACAGGACGACTGCATCCGCGCTGGAACCACGAAGGAAAAGCTCGGCGAACTCAAGCCCGTATTCCGCCCGGACGGAACTGTCACCGCCGGCAACGCCTGCCCGCTCAACGACGGCGCTGCTGCTGTCATCGTCATGAGTGACACCAAGGCCAAGGAACTCGGCCTCACTCCTATCGCCCGAATCATTTCCTCGGGCGTCAGCGCACTCAATCCCGAGATCATGGGCCTCGGCCCGGTCGAAGCCTGCCGTCAGGCCATGGCTCGCGCTGGCATGAGCATCAACGACATTGACCTCGTCGAGATCAATGAGGCATTTGCGGCACAGGTTGTTCCGTCGGCCAAGCACCTCGGCATCAGCTGGGACAAGCTCAACGTGAACGGTGGCGCAATTGCTCTCGGTCACCCCTTCGGCATGAGCGGCGCACGCATCATGGCCACGCTCCTCAACGGCCTTGAGGACACCGGCGGCACCATCGGCATGGAATCCATGTGCATCGGTGGCGGTCAGGGCATGGCGATGATCATCGAGCGTCTCTCCTGATCAACTTCAGTTCTGCAGTACAAAGGCCCCGCTTCGGCGGGGCCTTTGCTCGTTTTGCACCTTGTGCGAATTAATCGATGAAGGGTGGAAACGGCGACGACGGAGCGGGGACCGAATACATCTCACGAATCTCAGAAATCGGTAGGTGTGCCATCGAGAGATGGTCGGCCCTTGAGAAGTCTCCGGAGCACTTGGAACCGCGCTCGAATCCTTCGAAGACGAGTTCGGGGGCACCTTCTCTCGTAAGAACTCCATCTTTGGCTGCGAAATCGGTCTTGCCTGAACTGATTCCGACTTCATAGGCAGCGATTGATGTGAGAAAAACCATCCAGTGCTCATCTGAATCGTTCATGGCCAGCTGCATTGCCGAAAGTGCAACTTCTTCCGGGCCAGTCGGACCGAACCCAGCGATGAGATGGGTCATGTCGTGGCCAACAAAGAAGGCGGGATTGTCAACGCCTTCGCCAGGAAATTGAAACTTGTATCCCATGTAGAACTCGACGTACTCGCGACCAAGGGTCCCACGCGGGAGTTCAACCAGCCGTTTCAGCATTGCCACGAGTTCAGGATCTACCGCGCCGATCCGCTCGTACCGCTCAAGAAGCACCGCTTCACTGAGCTTGATTCTCGCCGAAGACCAAGCAAGCCAGAAATGATCGGCTGCATCTTCATGAGATTCTCTAACTAGCTCGCGTGCAAGTTTAAGCCCCGTGTCATCGATCTCTCCGATCGCTGACGCGTATGCATCAACCCGAACGACCTGTTCCTCTGAGAGCGGATGACGACAGAGTTCGAGCAACACAAGGAACATGCGCAAACGACGGTGAACGACCTCGTCGGAACGAAAAACCTCTGCTTCCTCGAGACTCATTGCCTCAAGCGACGTGACATCGATATCAGGACGATGCCAAATGTTGTGCACAACCAGTTCAAGAATCCGGCGCTGCTCCGCCGTCCCCCCGTCACCAAGATCAATAGCTGAGGCCAACAATCGTGCTGCTGGCTCAACGAGGTCGGACCTACTATTCAGCGTCAATGTCATAGTGGCTGACATTAACGAAGAAGCAGCCCGAAGTGTTTGGGAAACCCCTACACCGGGCGCACCACCCGATGCAGTGGCTCGGCGATCAGCAAGAAGCGATTGATCAAGTTCTGCAAACCAAGAAACGCCGGGCGAACGGCCTACCATCAGAAACCGGGGCGATCCGCACCAATTAGCGAGGACCACACGTGATCGACGAAGAACTCCATGCAGTTGGGCGCGAGATCTCAGCAATCGCTCAGCGCGATCCCAATCGACCAGCGATTGTCACATCTGACGGCGAGACGATCACTTACGGCGAACTTGAATCGTCGGTTGACGCACTTGCAGCAGCCTTTGTCGCTCATGGGCTTGAACCAGGTGACGTGGTTGCGGTGCTCTCCACCAATCGACCCGAGTGGATGATCAGTTACGAAGCAGCGCTGCGCGCTGGTCTCACACTGCTCCCAGTCAACTGGCATCTTGAAACCGACGACGTGCAGTACGTCCTCACTGATTCGGGCGCACGAGCCCTCGTTGCCGAATCCGTCTTTGCTCACCAAGCGAGCAGTACCCCAGACGCCATCACTCTTCGTATCTCTATCGGCGACTCGATCGAAGGTTTTCTCCCGTGGGCCGACGCGCTCACGTCTTCACCTTCTCCCGCTCCCGTTCGTCAACGCGGGACACAAATGATCTACACCTCGGGCACTACCGGTCGACCAAAAGGCGTCCGCCACTCCCCTCAGCCTTCGGCTGCCGCGGCCGCGGCCGGTAAAGCGATGGTGGGCATGTTCGACATGCACGGCGATAACGGCGACTCCATGTTGTGCACCGCTCCCCTGTATCACTCTGGGCCAAGCCGTATCTGTCTCGAGTGGCCGCTCGGTGCTGGGGTCACCGTCATCGTCACAAGCCGATTCGAGCCGCTCCAAGTTCTCGAACTCATTGATCGTTACTCCATTACCCACGCCTTCTTTGTGCCAACCATGTTCAACCGAATACTGGCGGTACCTGAGCGGGAATCATTCGATGTCTCAAGCCTGCGATTTGTTCTCCATGGAGCGGGCCCGTGCACTGTCGCAACGAAACAAGCCATGTTCGACTGGTTCGGCCCTGTCATCCACGAAATGTACGCAGCGAGCGAAGGACCAGGAACATGGATCACTCCCCTCGAGTGGCTGGCACATCCCGGCAGCGTCGGACGCATTGATGCCGCCCGACTTTGTATTCGACGCGACGACCGCTCCCCAGCCGAAGCCGATGAAGTGGGCACAGTGTGGTTCTTTAGCGCCACGGCATTTCGCTACCACGGCGACGACGCAAAAACGCAATCCACTTATGACGAAAGCGGTCAGTGGTACACGGTTGGAGACCGAGGCCATATCGATCCCGATGGGTACCTCTTCCTCGCCGGCAGAACCGCCGAGTGCATCATCAGCGGCGGCGTCAACATTTACCCAGCCCGCATCGACGAGGCACTTGCAACCGCCCCCGGCGTTATGGATGGAGCCGCGTTCGGACTTCCCGATGAAGAGTTCGGCGAGATTGTCGCGGCCGCAATCGTCCTGCAGTCCGGTGTCGATCCCGAAAAGGCAATCGAATCAACAATCGCTTTCTGCAAGGAACAACTGGGCTCTCAACAAACCCCAAAGAGAATCTTTGTGGTGGACCAACTCCCCCGCAGCGACGCTGGGAAACTGTACCGATCTCGTTTAGTTCAGCAATTCACCGGGGCGTAACGCTCGCCCCAAATCAGTCGCGGCGCAACTGAGACAGGTCACGAACGGCGCCGCGTGCGGCTGACGTCGTAAGTGCGGCGTAGGCCAGCAATGCCTGCGAGACGACACGGTCTCGGTCGGTTGCGGTCCACGCGTCGGCTCCGCGTGCTTCCTCGAGCACTCTTCGCTTCGCGAGCTCTTCATCGGAAACTTCGAGCGTGATTGAACGCGCCGGAATATCGATCGTGATGGTGTCTCCGGTTTGAACCAACGCGATGAGTCCACCTTCAGCTGCTTCTGGTGACACGTGCCCAATGGAAAGCCCTGCAGTGCCTCCCGAGAATCGACCATCGGTGAGCAGCGCGCACTCTTCGCCCAATCCACGACTTTTGATGTACGTCGTCGGATAGAGCATCTCTTGCATGCCCGGCCCACCCTTAGGGCCTTCGTAGCGAACGACAACTACATCACCAGCGACAACTTCTTCACCCAAGATGCCCTCGACGGCAGCGTCCTGGCTTTCGTAGACGCGAGCAGTACCCGAGAACTTGAAAATAGATTCATCGACACCAGCGGTCTTCACGATGCATCCATCGACCGCAATGTTTCCAAAGAGAATTGCGAGGCCACCTTCGGTTGAGTACGCATGTTCAACCGAACGAATGCAACCGTTCTCGCGGTCGTCATCAAG
>CAMCTW010000042.1 GCA_945878645.1 Bifidobacterium breve | reverse complement strand
GCGAGAAATAAGAAGATTGCGATGGCAATCGCAAAGTTGAAACTGAAGAAGGTCTTACTTGCAGTTGTCAGCGAACCTTCAGCTCCAGGGGGCCCGGTCTGCACGGCTGCAACGATCGGAATTGCGAAGGATGAACTCAACACGAGGATGAGAATGCCCTGCACGAGATGCAGGCCTCCGACGCCGATGTTCCATTTGCGAAGGTTCACGAGACGTTCTGTGTGATCAGCCATGAGTGGAGAGTACGTCGTCGCTGAAGGAAAGGGGTGGTTTCGTCGCCGAGGAGTGGCGGAATGGTGAACAATGACCACATGCAGGTTCATCTGGTCGACGGCACATACGAACTCTTCCGTCATCACTTTGCGCTGCCATCTCGTATGAATGGCGATGGCATGGAAGTTGCGGCGACTCGCGGCGTGGTGATGTCCATGTTCAACATGCTCGATGAAGGGGCGACCCACGTTGGGGTCGCTACTGATCGCACGGTGGATTCTTTCCGCAATGCCATGTGGGATGGCTACAAATCAGGTGAAGACCTTGATCCTGAATTAGGTAATCAGTTTCCGCTCCTCGACGAAGTGTTGGAAGCTGCTGGTTTTACCGTGTTCTCGATGATCGAACACGAAGCCGACGATGGCATGGGTTCGGCTGCTGCAAGAGCTGCAGCCGATAAAAGTGTCGATCAGGTGCTGATCTGCACTCCCGACAAAGACCTTGCGCAGTGTGTTGTGGGAAGTCGTGTGGTGCAGTTTGACCGTCGCAAAGGTCAGATGTTTGATCACGATGGCGTAATCGAGAAGTTTGGCGTTCCACCAGAATCGATTCCCGATTACCTCGCATTGATGGGCGATGCATCAGACGGTTTCCCGGGTCTGCCCGGTTGGGGGGCAAAGTCAGCGTCAACTGTTCTTGGTCGTTATCTGCACATTGAAAATATTCCTGCGGATCCTGCGGACTGGAATATTCAGGTACGAGGTGCAGCAAAACTCGCGGCAACCTTGCAGGAACAGATGGAACTTGCGATGTTGTTTCGCAAGATCGCCACGGTCGTCACCGATGCGCCGACGTTCACAAAGGTCGACGAACTTCGCTGGACGGGACCGCAAGCCGCGTTCGCTGAAGTAGCAGCACGCATTGATGCGCCGCGTCTTGTCGAACGGGCCCAGAAGTTGGCCCAGAAGTTGGCGCAGACGCGAAACTGACCAACCCGAGGGCCGGTCAGTCGCCGGAAGTAATGCTCAGCGCCAAAAGGCGCGAACTTCAGGAGTCAGAGGTATCGGTGGACTCTGTGGCCTTCGAGTCGGTTTCTGACTTTGAATCTTTCGAGCCCTTGGACTCGCCTTCTTTGAGGCCCTTTTCGAATTCACCTTTGGCAGAACCAAGGGAGCGGGCGAGTTTGGGAAGCTTGGACCCCCCGAAAAGCAAAGCCACGATTACGAGAACGATGACGAGTTCGGTACCACCAGGCATGACAGTCCTTCCATAAGAGGAGAGCAGAGACTGGGTTCAGCCTAGGCCGATCTGGGCCAACAGATGCTTTGGGGAGGTTTCGGCCTCCTCCGATGGGCTGGGTAGTGTTGGCGCCATGTCTGAACACCCCATGACCGAGCGCCTGGCCCAACTGGCCGAACTCAAAGAGCAAGCCCTTCACGCCGGTTCGGAGCGTTCCGTTGAACGCCAGCATTCCAAGGGAAAGATGCTTGCCCGCGAGCGGCTCGACTACCTCTTGGACGAGGGTTCGTTCCACGAACTCGACATGCTGGCTCGGCACCGTGCCCATGAAAGTGGCATCGAAGAGCGCCCGTACACCGACGGTGTTGTCACCGGTTGGGGAACGATCGATGGCCGCAAAGTATTCGTGTTCTCGCAGGACTTCACCGTCTTCGGCGGCGCACTTGGCGAGGTCTTCGCCGAAAAGATCCACAAGGTCATGGACCTCGCTCTCTCTGTTGGAGCTCCGCTTATCGGTTTGAACGATGGCGCTGGTGCTCGTATCCAAGAAGGCGTGGTGTCGCTCGCAAGTTACGGCGGCATCTTCCACCGAAATGTTCTCGCTTCAGGTGTCACACCGCAGATCTCGGTAATCCTGGGCCCATGCGCCGGCGGCGCGGTGTACAGCCCCGCAATGACCGATTTCATCTTCATGGTCGACGAAACCTCGCACATGTTCATCACCGGCCCCGATGTTGTGAAGACCGTGACCGGCGAAGAAGTCACGCTCGAAGAACTTGGTGGCGCAAAGTCACACGCGAGCAAGTCGGGTGTGGCCACATTCGTTTCTCCAGACGAGAAGTCATGTCTCGACGACGTGAAGTATCTGTTCTCTTTCCTTCCGTCAAACAATCTCGAGACAGCTCCAACGATGCCGACTGCCGACGATCCGCAACGCAGCTGCCCCGAGTTGATCGACATCATGCCGGCGAGCCCGAACATTCCCTATGACATGAAGAAGGTCATCGCATCAGTCGTCGACGATGGCGACTTCTTCGAGTACTTCCCTCGGTGGGCGGGGTCCATCGTGTGCGGTTTCGCTCGTCTCAATGGTGAATCTGTCGGCATCGTCGGCAATCAGCCAATGGTGCTTGCTGGTGTGCTCGACATTGAATCTGCAGAAAAGGCCGCACGTTTTGTGCGCACCTGCGATGCCTTCAACATTCCACTTGTCACCTTCGTCGACGTTCCTGGTTTCCTCCCTGGCGTCGATCAGGAATACGGCGGCATCATCCGCCACGGCGCCAAGTTGCTCTACGCCTTCTGCGAGGCAACCGTGCCCCGCATTCAGGTCATCACTCGTAAGGCCTACGGCGGCGCATATGTCGTCATGAACTCGAAGTCGATCGGTGCCGACCTTGCGTTCGCATGGCCATCGGCCGAACTTGCAGTCATGGGTCCGAATGGTGCAGTTGAGATTCTCTATCGTCGCGAAATCCAAGGTGCGGCCGATCCCGAAAAGCGTCGTGCTGAACTGATTGATGACTACACCGAGCGGTTCGCGAATCCGTATATCGCGGCCGAGCGCGGCTTCATCGACGATGTCATCGACCCTGCCGACACTCGCATGAAGGTCATCGCTGGTCTTGAGATGCTCAAGTCCAAGCGTGAAGAACTTCCGCATCGCAAGCACGGGAATATCCCGCTGTGACCAACGGGTCACCGAGCGTGCGCATCACGCCTGAACCGACCATCGAAGAAGCCGCGGCAATTGCAGCCGCGATTGAGATCACGCGGCCGCGCATCATGGTCGGCCAAGAAGTTGAACCTGAAGCCCGCTGGCGCTTCAGTGGTCGTTGGTGGTCTCGGCCGGTGGCATCACGCCGCGCCCGCCCGGCTGCTCGCCACTAAGGCGCAACGACGACGCGCAATCCAATACTCCTGATTTGTCAGGAAATGGGCGTCCGAACATCCGTCCCCGCCCGTTAGCGTTTGCCTCGTGCCGAATCCGCCTCTATCTGATCTGCGCGTCATCGATATCTCAACCGTCCTTGCCGGGCCTGGATGTGCACGGCAGCTGGCTGACTTTGGCGCCGACGTCATCAAGGTCGAGCGGCCCGGCACTGGAGATACGGTCCGTGACATGGGATGGCGAGATCCATCTGACGACGTCACGTTGTTCTGGAAAATGGTTGGGCGGGGAAAGCGCACGATCGTTCTCGATCTGAAATCCGAAGAAGGAATCTCAGTTTTACGCAAGTTGCTCGAAACCGCTGATGTTCTTGTTGAAAATTTTCGTCCGGGGAAACTCGAAGCGCTCGGACTCGATCCAGAGATTCTCCTTGCGGCTAATCCCAAACTTGTGATCACTCGAGTAACGGGTTTTGGCCAGACTGGTCCGTATCGAGATCGTCCGGGTTTCGCGTCGATTGCTGAAGCGATGTCTGGTTTCGCCAACATCAATGGCGAACCAGATGGCGCACCAACTCTTCCGCCCATTGCGTTGACCGATGAAGTAACTGCAATCGTCGCAGCGTTTGCCACCATGGTTGCGGTGCATTCAGGTGTTGGCCAGATCGTCGATGTGAACCTTCTTGAATCCATGCTGCATCTGATGGGCCCGCTCGTGTCTGCAAATGCACTCACTGGTTACGAACAGCCCCGACTTGGTTCAGGAATCCCCTACACAGTTCCGAGAAAGACCTACGAATGCGCTGACGGCAAGTGGGTGGTTGTCTCGGCAACGGCAGAGTCGGTGGCCCAACGATTTATGGCAATGGTGGGTGTCGCCGATGATCCTCGATTCAAAGGATTCGAGAGCCGAGTGGCCAATCGGGAACTGATCGATCAGATCGTGGGCGACTGGGTCGGCGAGCGAACGCTTCAGCAGGTACTCGACGAAGCTGAACGTGCAGAAGTCGCGGTCGCCCCTGTGTACTCGATGACCGAAGTTGTGAATGATCCGCATCTTCGAGAGCGAAACGCGATTGTTGATGTTGATGGTGTCCCGATGCAGAACGTCATCGCTCGTTTGTCGGCGACTCCTGGCGGAATCAGATTTGCAGCACGAGCGCTTGGTGAAGATACCGAAGCTGTGATTGCTGAACTGAACGGCTAGTCGCAGATTTCAGCGACGAGTCTCGATAACAAGATCAGCGATATCACTCATGATGTGTCCGAGTTCAAAGTCTTTTGGTGTGTAGACGCGAGCGACGCCGGCATTGAGCAAGGTCAATTGGTCATCTTCGGGGATGATCCCCCCGACAATGACTGGGCAGGTCACGCCTTCGGCACGAAGTCGTTTCACCACATCAGGGACGAGTCCCAGATGGCTCCCCGAAAGGATCGAGAGGCCGACGACATCAACGTCTTCGTCTCTCGCCACTGCCGCGATCTGGGCCGGCGTAAGACGAATGCCCTGATAGATAACTTCCATACCGGCATCGCGGGCTGCGACCGCGATTTGTTCGGCGCCATTTGAATGGCCATCGAGGCCGGGCTTGCCCACCAACAATCTTGGGGGACCACCGGGCATCGCCTTCACTCGTTCGGCAACGATTCGGAGGTCCTCGGGCAATGTGCCAACACCAGCGGCAGCAGCCACTCCTGTTGGGGCGCGGTATTCACCGAAGACGTCGCGCAGTGCGCCTGCCCACTCACCCGTGGTGCCACCGGCGAGAGCCAACGCGATAGTTGCGTCCATGATGTTTTCATCGGTGTTGGCAACTCGTCGAAGTTCAGTAAGTGCCGATTCGACCGCGGCGCTGTCGCGTTCGTCGCGCCACTTCTCGACCTCGGCAACAGTCTGGGCTTCGAGCGCGGGATCGACCCGAAGAATGGATTCATCTCCAGCAAGTGGTGATTCAGCAGCTTCTGTGAACCGGTTGACGCCAACGACAACTTGTTCGCCAGTTTCGATGCGGCGGACGCGCTCAGTATTCGAAGAAACGAGGCGACCCTTCAGTTCTTCGATAGCGGTAAATGCACCGCCCATAGCAAGAACCTCGTCGAGTTCAGCCTGCGCTGCGGCGACGAGTTCATCGGTGAGGCCTTCGATGACGTGTGAGCCATTAAAGATGTCGTCATATTCAAGAAGATCAGATTCAAACGCGAGAACCTGCTGCATGCGCAGCGACCACTGCTGATCCCACGGGCGAGGAAGACCAAGAGCTTCGTTCCATGCGGGCAACTGCAACGAGCGGGTACGAGCATCTTTTGAGAGCGTGACGCCAAGCATTTCGAGAACGATGCGTTGCACATTGTTTTCTGGTTGCGCTTCGGTAAGACCAAGTGAGTTCACCTGCACGCCATAACGGAATCGACGGGCTTTGGCATCGGTGACGCCGTAACGCTCAAGGCAGATTTGGTCCCACATCTTGGTGAAAGCTCGCATCTTGCACACTTCTTCAACGAAGCGAATGCCGGAATTCACAAAGAATGAAATCGAAGCGACTACAGCAGGCATGCGGTCAGCGGAAACCTGGCCGCTGTCGCGAACGGCATCAAGGACGTCGATCGCAGTTGCCAGTGAGTACGCGATTTCTTGAACGGGAGTCGAGCCCGCTTCTGTGAGGTGATAACTGCAAACATTCATCGGGTTCCAGGCGGGGATGTTCTCTGAGCACCACGCCACCACGTCGACAATCAGTCGACGCGAAGGGATTGGAGGGAAGATGTACGTGCCTCGCGACAAGTACTCCTTCACAATGTCGTTCTGCGTTGTGCCCCGAAGTTCCGAAGACGCAACACCGTTCTCTGCCGCGTAGGCGAAGTAAAGCGCAAGCAACCATGCTGCAGTCGCGTTAATCGTCATTGAGGTATTCATGTCCCCGACGGGAATGCCCTCAAGGAGTTCGCGCATGTGACCAAGTTCGGCGACTGGGACCCCGACTTTTCCGACCTCGCCGCGTGCCCGCGGATCATCAGGGTCGTACCCGGTTTGAGTCGGGAGATCGAAGGCGATGGAAAGACCGGTTTGACCCTTGGCCAGATTCGTTCGGTACAACTCGTTGGAGGCGCGTGCGGTCGAATGCCCTGAGTAGGTGCGCATCATCCAAGGCCGATCAGTTGATCGGATGGAATCTCCGGAGGGGGTTGTACTCATGTCTCCATGCTCTCCCACTGGAGGTGCTGTTGTCACGATGAAACCTCAGAAAGGAAGGGGCGAACGGGAATTGCCAGGGCCTCACCGAGTTTTGAGAGGTACTGGGTGCGGGGAATGGCGATTGCTCCGAGGGTGGCGAGATGAGGGGTGAGCCACTGGACATCGAGCAGGGCTACGCCGATTTCTTGGAGATGCGCGACCAATGCGACGAGGGCAACTTTCGATGCATCGGTGCTGCGGTGGAACATCGACTCACCGGCAAAGAGTCCGCCGATATGAATGCCGTAGAGCCCGCCAACGAGTTCGCCAGTTGCGCGATCGCGAGTCTCGACCGAGTGGGTCCAGCCGAGGGCATGGAGGTGCGAATACGCCGAATGGATTTCAGAAGTAATCCAGGCGCCGTCGCGGTCGGGGTTGGCACATGCGGAAACGACATCCTCGAACGCAGTGTCGATTGTGATCTCGTAGCGCTCGATGGAGTAACGAAGGGATCGCGAAACTCGCAAGCCCTCGAGCGGAAGCACTCCGCGCGGATCAGGAGACCACCAGCCGACCGTTTCACTGTGATCGATCGGCATCGGAAAGATTCCTGCCCGATAACCAGCGAGGATCGTGCCTGGTTCCAGGTCTGCGCCGATACCAATCAGTCCGTTCTCGTCAGCAAATTCCGGCGCGGGAAATTCCCACTCTGAATGTGGCGGAGCAATCGGCATGGCGAATGGTCGGTCATCGGCGATGACAGCGACTCACTTTCGGTAGTCGTAAAAACCGATGCTGGACTTCCGACCCAGATGACCAGCAGTCACCATGCGCCGAAGTCGCGGAGCAGGCGAGAAGTTCGGATCGCGGAACTCGTCGTACAACGCATCAAGAATGGCTACCGACGTGTCGAGACCAACGAGGTCAAGCAATTGCAACGGCCCCATGGGGAAGTTGCAGCCACCCTTCATCGCAGTGTCGATGTCGTCACGAGTAGCAATTCCGTTTTCGAGCAACTTCACGGCGTTGTTCAGGTAGGGGAAGAGCAGTGCGTTCACAATGAAACCGGCACGATCAGCAACTTCGACGGGGTCTTTGCCGCATGCTTGAGCAAACGCGGTCACCTCGGCGATGGTGGCATCGTCGGCGGTCATCGGTCGAACGATTTCAACAAGGCTCATAGCCGGCGCAGGATTGAAGAAGTGAACGCCACACACTTTGCCCGGTCGGCTCGTGGCCATCGCCATTTCGACAACAGGAAGTGTTGAGGTGTTTGTTGCGATGATGGCGTCGGCTTTCACGATGCCATCGAGTTCGCGGAACAGTGCGAGCTTCACATCGAGATCTTCGACAACTGACTCAAGTACAAGATCGCAGTCGGCGAGATCAGCGAGGTCCGCTGTGGCGGTAACGCGTGCAGCGATGGCGTCGGCATCGGCCTGTTCGCGGCGACCCTTTTCGACCTGACGGGCGAGCGACTTCTGTAATCCGGCGAGCATTGCGTTCGCGCTATCGATTGAACGCGAGCGGAGCACCACGGTGTGGCCGGTACTGGCGGCAACCTCGGCGATGCCCGAGCCCATGATTCCCGAGCCAATGATTCCGATTCGTTTGATTGCCACAGCCATTCCTCCGTCAGTTGTCCCGGGCCATCCGGGGGAGCGCAAGAGGTTACCGCTGGGTAGGTTTCGTTGCGCAAAGCACTGGCGGATCGACCGAAGGGGGCGCCCTACTAGCGTGATTGCCGTGTCAAAGCCCGGAACCGTGATCGTTGAAGGAAACCGCCGGTTCCCCCGGCTGGTGGAAGCAGCGCTTGAACGCCGTAGGGCCGAAGCGTTACAGCGAGCCCAAGGACGAGTGCTCGACCTGTCCGATCCTGCCGCTCGGACAGTGGTTGCAAGGGCTATTGATGGACAGGCGGCAGCCGAATGGGATTGGGTGATTTCGGTCGCTGAACTCATTCGGTTTCCCGACCTCTCAGCGGCGCTTGGCGCGATTGACCGTCTGTTGGCGCCGGGAGGCCGCCTCCTCGCGGTGGAGCCGGTGGTTCGGCCCGGCACAGTTCGTGTGTTCGCGCTCACCCCATGGGGCATGTCGCCACGGGTGCGCGGGTTTCATGTTGGACGAGATGTGGTCGCGGCGCTGCGAACGACAACACTGGTGAATGACGATATCAATCGATTCACTTTTCGAACCGCCGTTGCGCCCCTTCGGCACTTTGTGTCAGTCGGGGCGCGTCGCGTTGAACCCAAAACGAAGGAAAAGTAATGAGTGGACCATTAGCACTTGTCGGTGGCGGCGAATTTTCCGAAGGGTGCACGTTTGACGCTGAACTTCTTGCTGCAGTCGGAGCCACTGAAGTGACACTTCTTGCCACGGGCTGGGCGTATGAGAATCCTCAGAAGTCAGTCGATGCTGCTCGCTCTTGGTTCGCCAAAGTTGATGTAACGGTTCGTGAAGTGCCCGTGTACACGCGCACCGATGCGTTAGATGCTGACAATGCTTCTGCCGTTGCGAATGCGAAGTTCATTTACCTCACTGGCGTTTCGCCCATGCACATCAGAGCGGTGCTCAAAGGAACCCCGGTGTACGAAGCACTCCTCGGAGCGTGGAGTGGTGGTGCCGCATTGGTCGGTAGTGGCGCTGGTGCCGATGTGTTGTGCGACCCGATGGTCGATACGCGTGGTGGTGCCTTCACGGTTGGGCTTGGACTTCTGCCCGGTCTCGCCGTGATCGCCCGCAGCGACGAATGGTCGCCCGACAAAGTTCGGCGCACGATTGACCTTGCATCTTCCGGGGTGGTGCTCATTGAACTTCCGACCAGGACCGCAATCATCGACGATGTTGGCAACGGCGGATGGCGCGTGGCCGGTGCCGGTTCTGTGATCGTGCACCGAGACGGAAAACTTTCCGATATCTCTGTGATACCTGAAGCTGTCTTTTGATCGAACTTTGTTAGTTCGCTGCTGTTCCGGGAGTTGCCCCCACTGACGCCGAGATCAAGTCGACGACGAAGATGAGCGATTCATCAGGCGCGATGTTTCCCTGACCAGTCGAGCCGTAGCCAAGATCGGCCGGGATGATGAGCAGTCGGCGTCCGCCTGGTTGCATGCCCACAAGACCTTGTGACCAACCAGTGATCACCTGGTTGAGTGGGAAAGTCACGGGCTTTCCTGCGGCCCAAGAAGAATCGAAGATCTTGCCGGTGGAACACGAGACGCCGGTGTAGTTCACCGTGACGGAGTCGCCCTTTACGACGGGAGTTCCCGTTCCTGTCACAAGGTCTTCGACGACAAGTGAATCGGGGACAGTTCCAACCGGCATTGTCACATCGGGGGCCCCGGCGGGAAGCGTGTCGTTGAAATCGACGCATGGTTTACCCGCTGCCGATGGGAGATTCTGCGAGGCGTCGGTCGTGGTCGGCGACAGTGATGTCGTTGTCGTTGCGGCGGTGGTCGAGGTTGAGCTGTTGTCACTTAACGCAATGAACAGCCCGGCGGTCGCCACGAAAATGACGGCAGCCCCGACGATCGTGAAGAGGCGCCGGCGACGTTGGTCGCGACGGTCGAGTGATCGTTCAACATTCAGACGGGCCTTATGGCCGGCCTTTTGGCGTTCACGCTTCGTGGTTCCCATCGGGCGGCGACGCTAGCAAGGCTCAGGCCATGAGAGCCATCGCGGGCATTTGTTAACTAGGGATTGCTCCGCTGCGGACGATGCTGATCGATTGGATCGTTACCAATGACGTGGGCTTCCCTGACTGGCTGGCCAGCGTATTGATTGCAGCAATTGTCGTATCGCCACTGAGCATGATGCCTAGCGGCGTCACTTGTTGATCGTTATCGGGAGCTTGATCAAAAGTGGCAACGACCAGTTGCCCACCGATACCGGCCGACGCCGATGCGAGGGTCATGGACAGCGCTCCGGGGGTGAACACGGTTCCCTTTGCTGGGACCTCGCCCGGAATGACAAACCCGGGTTGATTGGTGCCGCCCGAGAACGCCATGCCAATAGTGAATGATGCGCGCGTGCGAACGCTAGTTACGGGTTGGCCGTCGTAATAGTGATAGCGGGAGAGCACGACGAAGGTATTGACCGTTTGTGGAGAAACTCGTGGGTTGAGTTGCACCGTCATCGGGCCTTTTGAGGTCGTAATGGTGGCGGTGTAGAAGTAGTTGGTCTCGATGCACATTGATGGGGCCGAGGCGAACGATGTCGTTCGTGTCGAGGAACCGTCTTCGGCCGGACACGGCGTTGCGCCTGTGAGTGTGGCGCCGAGCGCTACCGCCGGCGGGGTGATACCACTCGTAGGCAATGTGGTTGACGTCGGAACAGTCGTTGTTGTCGGCTTCGACGAAGAAGAACGCGAACCGAGGAAGGCGCCGAATGTCGAGAGCACGACGATGACGGCAATGGCCCCAGCGGCCAATTGCTTGCGCCGGCGATCTTTTCGTTGGC
The DNA here is from genome assembly GCA_945878645.1 of Bifidobacterium breve. Lineage (GTDB taxonomy): Bacteria > Actinomycetota > Acidimicrobiia > Acidimicrobiales > Acidimicrobilacustridaceae > Acidimicrobilacustris. The sequence continues at coordinate 6,460 of CAMCTW010000042.1, read as the reverse complement.
GGGCCGTTGACGCAGCCTGCGCCTTTTGGCGGGCTAACTGTTGCTGTCGGCGGTCCGAGGTGCGAGCCATGGTTGCAGAACCTACAAGTGATTCGGGATCAGGTCGGGGCGGCCGGTAGCGTTGCTTCTCGTGGCTCTCCTCGTTCAAAAGTTCGGTGGCACCTCAGTCGGCGATCCCGAGCGCATGCGCGCTGTCGCTGGCCATGTGGCGCGCACCGTGCGAGACGGCAATCAGGTTGTGGTGGTGATTTCCGCCATGGGTAAGGAAACCGATGACCTGCTACGAATCGCTGCCGAGGTGTCCGATACCCGCCCCGGTCGCGAGATGGACATGCTCGTCACAGCCGGCGAGCGCAAGGCGATGGCGTTGTTATGTATGGCGATCGCCGATACGGGTATCGAGGCTGAATCATTTACTGGCTCACAAGCCGGGTTCCTGACTGACTCCACTCACCGGAACGCAAAGATCATCGACGTAAAGCCTGCGCGAATTGTTGAGGCGCTGGCCGCCGGTCGCGTTGCAGTGGTTGGTGGCGCGCAGGGCGTTTCGCCCGAATCCAATGTCACATTTCTCGGCCGCGGTGGTTCAGACACCACTGCGGTTGCCCTTGCTCACGCACTTGGTGCCGATTCATGTGAGCTCTATACCGATGTCACCGGAGTGTTCACCACCGATCCGCGAATCGTGGCGAACGCTCGCAAAATAGAAAAAATCAGTTTCGATGAATTACTCGAAATGACGGCAAACGGTTGTCCTAAGCCAGCGATGCGCTCTGTTGAGTTTGCCCGTACCCACGGTGTCGATCTACATGTGCGTTCAGCGTTTACGTGGGAACTCGGAACGATCGTCACCCAGGAGGACGAAACCATGGAACAAGCAATTGTTTCGGCAGTTGTGCACGATGCCGATGAAGCGAAAGTCACAATCGGTGGTGCTGCTGATCGACCTGGTATCGCCGCCCTGATGTTTCGCGCATTGGCCGATGCAAATATCAACGTCGATCTGATCGTGCAGAACACGTCAGATCGCGGAGTCACCGATATTTCCTTCACCGTCCCGCACAGTGAACTCGACGCCGCAATTTCGATCTGCGAAGAGCACACGGCTGATATTGGTGCAACTCACGTCACCGGGGACCCTGCCATTGCGCGAGTCAGCGTTGTTGGCGCGGGTATGAAGTCGCACCCAGGTGTTGCAGCGACAGTGTTTGAAACGCTGGCGGCGAACAACATCAATATCGAGATGATCGCCACGTCGGCGATCCGTGTGAGTTGCGTCGTGGCCGAAGCCGATATCGAGCGAGCAGTGGTTTCACTGCACGACGCTTTCGGCTTGGCCGATGGGCCCGTCTACGTAGATTGAGCCGCTGTAGCGCTCGTTCGGGGCCTGAATCTGGGCTTTGACGGTGGTGCGGGAATCTGTTGGTGACCGCACTAGGAGCGACCGCTATGGTTTCTCCCCTTATGCGTATCGGTATCGTCGGAGCAACGGGTCAGGTGGGTGGCGTCATGCGCGCCATCCTCGCCAAGCGCCAGTTTCCAGTTTCTGAACTTCGTCTCTTTGCTTCCGCTCGTTCGGCCGGTCGCCTTCTTTCTTGGGGCGACCAAGAAATCGCGATCGAAGATGCCGATACCGCTGATTACTCGGGTCTGGACATCGTGTTGTTCTCCGCTGGTGGCGGCACCTCGTTAACTCTCGCGCCACGAGTCGCCGAGTCAGGCGCGATTGTTGTTGACAATTCCTCGGCCTGGCGTATGGATCCGGATGTGCCACTGGTTGTGCCCGAGGTAAACGCGCACGCGCTCGATTCCATTCCGAAAAACATTGTCGCCAATCCGAATTGCACGACCATGGTTGCGATGCCGGTACTCAAGCCACTCGATCTCGAAGCTGGTTTGCGCACGCTCACAGTGACGACCTTTCAGGCCGTTTCGGGCGCAGGATTAGCGGGAACTTCCGAACTCGATGAACAGATCAGGAAGATCGGCGACTCGGCGCCTGCACTTGCGATTTCGGGTTCAGCGATTGATCTTCCGACGCCCGAAAAGTTTCCCGCCCCCATCGCTTACAACGTGATCCCGTTCGCGGGGAAGCTTGTCGACGATGGTCGCGGCGAAACCGATGAGGAACAGAAGCTTCGCAACGAGTCGCGCAAGATTCTTGAACTTCCGGATCTTGAGGTGACCGTTACGTGTGTGCGCGTTCCGGTGTACACCGGACATTCACTCTCAATCTCGGCCTCATTCGCGAACGCCATAACCCCTGAAGATGCGCGTCGTTTGTTGGTCAAGGCTGCAGGTGTGGAATTGGCCGATATTCCAACTCCGCTAATGGCCGCTGGTGTCGACCCCACCTTCGTGGGCCGCATCCGTACCGACCGCACCGTGGAACACGGTCTGTCGCTGTTTCTGTCCGGCGACAACCTGCGCAAGGGTGCAGCGCTCAACGCAGTGCAGATCGCTGAAGAGTTGCTTGCTCGTCGGGGCTAATCACTTGTTCGGTTGTCACTGATCATTGAATCGAAAAGGACCCCAACCAAAAGTTGGGGTCCTTACACATGTGGTCGGGCTGGCGGGATTCGAACCCACGACCTCTTCGTCCCGAACGAAGCGCGCTACCAAGCTGCGCTACAGCCCGTAAGGAGAGGTCACCCTATCGGACGACCTCGGTGGCAACGAAAGCCAGATTTCAGGCTTGAAAGGCCAGACCAGCGGCATCGCCCGACGCGAGATTGATCGGGTCGGCATAGGCCTCGCCGGCCAGAAGCGCGTCGGCGGCCTTGCGTAAACGCAGCGAATCGAGTGGCTTGACGAGATAACCGTCGGCATCGCAACGCTGCACCTGGAACACGTCATGAGCCCTATCGAGCAGCATGAGAACGGCGGTGATCGGTATGACGTCCATACCTTCGGCATTTCGAATGGCCATGCATGTGGCGATTCCGCCCATATTGCCGATCTGTTCATCGATGATGACGAGATCGGGGCTTAACTGGGTGATGGCCTCGAGCACATCGATGCCTGCTCGCACTCGGTACACGTTCGTCGATTCGTCGGCGAGGGAGGCATCGACCTCTTCGAGAATCCAGTCGGCATCGGTGGCGAGAAGGATGGTGGGCACGTCGCAGACAGTACCGGCTGACACCGGGCCCGCCCAACCATCGGCTCTGCGGTTCTTTGGGCCTCGTCAGGTCGGGGTTAACCAGCGAGAGAGACGGCCGAGGCCTTCAAGGTCGTGAACGTCGGTATCAAGGAAGGGGACGTTCACCACTGCGCCATTGGTCAGGGTTCGCGTGAGGGTCTCAAGCACGTTCTGCTCACCGGCAGCCACCCGTTGCGATTCGTTTAGCACCGTGACGAAAGGCGCAAGCGGACCTTGAGCAAGACCGCTCAATTCGTTCGTGCCGAAGTGGGGGTGCACGCGGTTCACCACGAGCGCTTCCACGTTGATGTTGGCCTCGGCCAGTTTCTCGACGAAAACAGTGGCGTCGTCGATCGTGTCATTGCGGGGAACAGTTACAAGAACAAATGACGTGGTGTCGGCAATGAGGAGATTGTGAACTGCGACAGCGCGGCCGCGGAATCCTTCTTCCATGCCATCGAACGTGGCGAAAAACTCGATGGCGTCATCAACGACCGACGCGCTGACGATGCGAGCAACGACGCGAAGAAAACTTTGCGCTGCGAAGTTCACGACGCGAGCGAAACTCCCGGTTGGTGCAACGAGCACTTTGTAGAGGCGGTGATCGAGAAAGTCCGTGACGCGATCGGGAGCTTCGAGAAAATCAATTGCGTTGCTCGTAGGGGGAGTGTCGACGATCACGAGATCGAAACGGTCGTCGTTGTGGAGTTCGTACAACTTCTCCATTGCCATATATTCGTGCGCGCCAGACATTGAATCAGCGATATTCCGGAAGAAATCGTTCGTGAGAATGGTGTTCGCTTGTTCATCGCTGAGTGCGTAGGTGCGTATGAGGGCATCGAACGTGGTTGATGTATCGAGCATGACCGCCCACAACTCGCCGTTGATCGCGACATCAACTCGTTGTGGTTCGTTGCCCAGCGGAGCGTCGGCGCCAAGACCCATCGCATCGGAAAGCCTTCGTGCCGGGTCGATCGTGACGACACAAACGCGCCGGCCTCGGTTTGCTGCCTCAAGTGCAAGGGCCGCTGCAGTGGTGGTTTTTCCCACACCACCAGCACCGACACACACAATGACGGAACGTTCGTGAAGAAGCGTTGCAAGCGAATTCATGCGTCGTCCTCGGTGAGTTTGTTGATCTCGGACGTGAGCGAATCGGCCAATGTTTCGAGTTCTCGCGGTCCTGGTGCCGAAGTGAAGAGTTGCGGTGTTGTCAGTTGGGCGAGGGGCAAGCTGTCGGAAAGGCGCGCAACCTGTTCTCGTTGACGTGAAGCCCAGCGCATGCGGAACGCGGCGGCATCGCGCAACGCTGCAACGTCGTGTGCCGAAAGTTTCGGAGCGTTCTCGGCGAGAAGAGCATCGAGGTCTCCATCGAGCCCTTCGGGAACATCGACCAAGCCGTTCACAATCAGCGGCCCGAGTGCGATACCGATTTCGTCTTCAAGGGCGAACGCAGTTTCGATCACTTCGTTCACCGGAGTTTCCTCGGCCAAGGTAACGAGCATGACCCGGCACCGCTCAGGGTCGGCCAACATGGCCAGCACGTCGTCGGCCTGAGTGGCGATGGGGCCTGCCCCCACCGCGTCGCGCAGACCAGTGGGTGATTGCAGGAACGACACCGCGTGGCCTGCGGCGGGAGCGTCGAGGACGATGAGGTCGGCGGCTTTCAGAGTTTCCATGGCCTTGACCCGACCCAAAACGAGGAGATCCCGAATACCTGGGGCAGCAGTAGTGACCACGTCGATAGCGCCGGTGGACGCCAAACGCCGAGTGATGCGGGCCAGACCGTGATCGGCGAGGTACTCCGCCAGTGCCTTGTCAGGGGTCACAAGACGGCCTCGGACATCAGCATCTCCGCCCGGTCCACCGCCGGGATGGAGGGTCTGTTCGAGGGTCGTGAGCTCGGGCTGGGCAAAGAGGCGGCTGATGGGACCGCCCGGGGTCAGACGGATGAGAAGGGTGGAAATGCCGGCTCGGGCGGCGGTCCGGGCCAGGGCCGCGGACATGGTGCTTTTGCCCACGCCTCCCTTCCCGGCCACGATGAGGACCCGTGATGCTGCGAATAATCGTGCAGGGTCCATTTTCCCCTCGGAGGCTCGACATGCGCAGACTACCCACCGCTGCTGCCATCACTGCTGTCGTGGCACTGATGATCGGTGTCATCGGGTTTGTCATGAGTGCGATGACGAGCCCCGTGTCGGCCGAAACGTCAACAACGATCATCAATGAAGGCAGCCCTGATGGTTTTGTCGCGGTTGTGAAAGTCAGCGGTCTTCTTGATCCGGTGATGGTGGATTTCATTCGTTCTTCGATTGATGATGCAAACAGCGAAGGAGCACTCGCACTCGTTCTTCAAACCGATTCGAACGGTGTCGTCGTTGATGACGCAACGTTTGAAGCGTTATTGAACGCGATGCTTGCTTCACCAGTTCCGATTGATGTGTGGGTTGGTCCCTCGGGTTCGCATCTCACCGGTCTGCCTGCGCAACTCGTTGGTGCTGCTGATCAGGTCGGTATGGCCCCAGGTTCACGACTTGGTGATGCTGGCCAACCGGTCGTTTCCGGTCTTGATTCCAAACGACTCGCTCCCATCACAGACAAGACTGTGAATGCGCAAGAAGCTGCTGACCTTGGGGTTACAACGGTGGCTGCACCAACTATCGGCGATTTCCTCGTGAATCTGCCCGGAGTGGCGACTCGTGAAGTCACTGCTGACAACGGCGAAACGCGCCGAGAGCCGTTGACGCAAGTTCGCTTCGGTCAACTCTCGCTGGTGTCGAATCTCATGCATACGGTGGCCAGTCCCGCAGTGGCGTATCTGCTGATCACTGTTGGTCTTGCGCTCATCATCTTCGAACTCTTTACCGCTGGAGTTGGAGTTGCGGGTGTCGTCGGCGCAGGAGCTTTCATTCTTTCTGGATACGGAATGTGGGTGTTACCGACGAATTGGTGGGCGTTTGTCTTGCTCGGCCTTTCGATCTTTGCATTCGCGATTGATGTGCAAACCGGTGTGCCAAGGGTGTGGACCGGTATCGGCATTGTGTTGTTCGTGGTGTTTTCATTCACCGTGTTCGACGGCATGTCGATGTCGTGGATCACGTTGCTTGTCGCAGTCCTGGGTATGGCACTGACCTTTCTTGCCGGGATGCCATCGATGGTGCGCACGCGGTTTTCCACGCCAACGATCGGGCGTGAATGGATGATCGGCGAAATGGGTCGGGCCGTCACCGGAATTAACCCCGACGGCGTTGTCCAGATCCGAGAGGCCCTTTGGCGGGCATCGACCAATCGCTCCACTCCCATCGAGGAACTCGATCG
>CAMCTW010000041.1 GCA_945878645.1 Bifidobacterium breve | reverse complement strand
GAAGATTTCGTACCATCGAAGACGTAGTCGGTTGAAATGTAATGAACCGCGGCATCGACAAGCCGAGAAGCTTCGACGACGAATCGTGTCCCCATTGCATTGACGGCGAATGCACGATCGGGATCGCTTTCGCACGCATCGACAGCAGTCCAGGCCGCGGAATGCACGATCGCATCGGGCTGAAACTCCACCACGGCAGCACGCACCGAATCGCGGTTGGTGATGTCGAGGCTTGCATGAGCGAAACCAGCAACCTCATGTCCACCGGCGCCAAAAACGCTTACAAGTTCGTGGCCGACTTGACCTCCAGCGCCGGTGATGAGAACTCGCATGTCAGCGAGCCTTCAAAGGTTCCCACCAGGCACGGTTGGCCCGGTACCACTCCACGGTCTCGGCAACAGCGACATCGAGGTCACGCGAAGGCTTCCAGCCGAGAGCGTTGGCTTTCGAGCAGTCGATGGAATAACGACGATCGTGGCCCAAACGGTCTTGCACATATTCGACCATCTCTTCACCTACGCCCATGTTGGCGAGCACCATCGAAGTGAGTTCACGATTGGTTGTTTCGTTACCTCCACCGATGTTGTAGATCTCGCCGATCGTGCCCTTACGAAGAACGGTGTCAACCCCGGCGCAGTTATCCAGGACATGGACCCAGTCGCGGATATTCAGACCATCGCCGTAGAGCGGAACCTTCTTGCCATCAAGAAGATTTGTCACGAACAACGGAATGACTTTTTCAGGGAATTGGTATGGGCCGAAATTATTTGACGAACGCGTGACGATCACCGGGAGGTCATAGGTCTCTTGATACGACAACGCGATCAGATCAGAGCCAGCCTTCGACGATGAGTATGGCGAACGTGGCCCGAGACGATCGGTTTCGATGAATGACCCGTCTTCGATTGACCCGTATACCTCGTCGGTTGAGATGTGGAGAAAGCGCTCAACGCCAACCTGGCGGGCAACATCACACATCACGTTTGTGCCGAGACAATTCGTGCGCACAAACGTGTCGGGGTCAACAATTGAACGATCGACATGACTTTCGGCAGCGAAGTGAACGACCATGTCGTGACCGGCCATTGCGGCAGAAACTGCCTCGCGGTCGCAGATATCGCCCTGCACAAAGGAATACCTAGCATCGTCAACAACGTCGGCAAGGCTCGAAAGATTGCCTGCATAGGTGAGCGCGTCGAACACAGTGAGTTCATCGTCAGACGATGCAAGGACGTGCCGAACGTAGTTCGAGCCGATGAACCCGGCTCCTCCGGTGATGAACAATTTCATGGAATGCCTCTCAGGGACGCAGGCGCCAATGCGGCTGCCATTGCGATTCGATATCGGCCCGTGCCGGGTTCTTGCGATCACGATCAGAGAGGATCGGATCGGCGACTCCCCAATCGGCTGCAATCGCGGGGTCGTCCCACGCCACGCCCAGTTCATCGGCCGGGTTGTAGTAGTTGTCGACGAGATAGGTGATCGTCATATCGGTAAGCGCTGCAAAGCCATGCGCCACGCCCGGAGGAATGAAAACACCACGGTGACTATGAGTTCCGTCAGGCTGGCGACCGAGGTCAAGCCACTGCGTCGCTCCATCGGTTGGCGAACCGGTGCGGAGATCGTGGAGCACGACTCGCGCCGTCCCATAAGGCACGTACCAATAGTCAGCCTGATGAAGATGGTAGTGAAGCCCAACAACGGCTCCTGCTTGGCGGTCCCCACGATTTCCCTGGAGCATCTCTCGGCCCTGAGGGAACCATTCACGGCGGTAGGTCTCGACGAAGAATCCCCGCTCATCGCCGTGGATATCGGGATCGACGACATAGATGCCGCGGATGAGATCGGATTCGGTGATCGTTGCCATGTTGGGGGCGGGGCCTTCCGTGGTCGCCGAACGGTGAAATCACGCTAGCCGACCGCCCACACCGTCCTAGGAAAGGTCGCGACAACCCAAAAGTTGATGTGAGCCCGACCCTGCAATGTTCAATGCATAGACGCAGGCACGCTGACTTCCGTTGCCGATACGAGCCGTAGAAAACGTCCAGCCGTGGTTTGATCCAAGGCCCCACGGATTACCGAGATCCGGTCGGTTCTGATTAGCGATGACCTCGAACCCGACGCCATTTACATAGATATGGACTACCTCAGGGCTGGCAGTATTCGGATCAATAGCCCAGCCATTGAGAGTCACGTACCCGTTCGCAATCGAAGCGCCATCAATTGACCCGACAGGATTGCCCAAGGGGACGTTGACGGTCTTGCAGCCGATGAGACGGTTTCCGTCACCGCCAACTGCATTAATAGCGTAGGCACAAATTGAATGTGTGCCATCGGGAGCGGGCAACGTTCCGCTAAACCCATGTGCTGCGCCGTACGCAGGGAGGCCGCCTGCAATGTCTGGTCGGTTTCCGTCAGCCAGAAACGCGAAGCCCTGACCATTCAGATACACATGTACGGGAATCGATGCGGCAGTATCGGGATCTACCGCCCAGCCCGTTACTTGAATGGCTCCATTTGAAAATGTCGCAGTATCAAACGCACCAAATGGAGCGCCTCCATTGACCTGCACGTTCCGACAGCCCAGAAGAACATTGGTTCCGACTCCAACGTTGATGCCGTAAACACAGACGGTATGCGCCCCTCCGCCAATCGAGACTGAGCCGCTGTAGCCGCGGGTCGCTCCATATCCCGGGAATCCGGCGGCTACATCATTGCGAGTTCCATCGGCGCGAATCGCCAAGCGACCAATGCCATCGACGTACACATGCACATCAATCGCCGCCGCTGTGTCGAGGTCGACGACCCAACCGGAGACAGAGACTGAGCCGACGCCTGCGACTACAGCGTCAATAACGCCGATCGGTGAACCACCTGCCAGTGAAATGGTTCGGCAACCAAGCGATGCAGAGCTTCCCGGACCAATCGAATTGACCGCGCCCATGCACACCTGCACGTTCCCGCCGACAGGTACGACAACTGTGGAGGTGTAACCGTGAAGGTTGCCTAATCCACTTGGGTTACCGAGATCGGGACGATCCTGATTCGCAGTGACGACGGTGTCGACACCGTTTACTCTCGCAACGACCTGTGTTGGGGTAACACCATTGGGATCGATCGCCCAACCAGAAATTTCGATGCGACCGGGACCGACAGCACGCGCACTGTCGATAACGCCATACGGATCGCCACCAAGCGACTTACACCCCAACAACGAGTTACCACCCGAACCAACGTTGATAGCGAACGCGCAGACCTGTCTGGCTCCTAGTGGAATCGGTATCGCAGTGAAGTACGCGTGAGCACCGCCAAATCCGGGATAGGCAGTTGCGAGTCCAGGGAACTCGCCACTCGCGTCAAGGCGCTGGCCAACACCCGGCTGACCATCGGGCCCGTAGACGTACACATCGACAGGGATCGGATCTCGAGTATCGGGATCAATCGCCCACCCGAACACGTTTGCGTACGTGGGTTCCGGAACGGAAATCGAATGCAACATGCCGAACGGGGAACCGGCACCACCGCCGCTCCCAGCCAACGCCTGCAACGAGACGAGATCGCAACAAAAGAAATTCATATCAACATTGTCGAGTGCCGAACCGCTCGCATTGGCGTAGATACCAGGAACATTTTCGATACTCGAGAACTGCCACCACGTCCAAGAGGACCACCCTGTGGGAAGACGGGGCTGCCGAGTATCGGTGTACGGGTCACACAAACGTTCACCGGTGTTGCTCTGACACATGTAGCTCGGAAGCCAGAGTCGATAATTCGCTGAGATATCGGGAGCAATCGTTCCTGGAAAGAAAAACGCGCCCATGTACAGCACGGGCTTCTTCCCAGTGAGCAATGTCACCTCGTTCATAAACGCTCGCGTCCAGTCCGAGAGCTCGGGAGCGTTCAGTCCACCTGTTTCTTCAAGATCAAGCATCCCCGGCAAATCACCGGGACCTGTCATCGATCCAGCGCGCGAGACGAAATAGCGAGCCTGGTCGATTGCCGTACTCACGGGGAGTGCAGGTTTGGCGTAGTGGTATGACCCGCGGAGCAAACCAACTCCCGCGATACCCGCCCAATCTTGTGCGAAGCATGGGTTTGTATAGCTCGTTGCTTCCGTTGACTTCACATACGCGAACGAAATTCCCGAATTGCGCACCTGAACCCAATCAATGGGACGACCGCATGTCGATCCAGAGGTACCTGAGTGCTGCCAGCTAGCGACATCGATGCCTCGCAACAGAGCGCTCGCAGGAGTTGCAGTCACGGAAGACCCAACCAGAGCGAGAGCGAACGACGCTCCCACGAATGCGAACACCACGAAGACAACGCGAAAGAGCCTCGACGCGAACGGCGACGAAGTTGACGCACTCTCACACTTCGGAGTGACGGGGGTGTTGTGTAACCGTGTCATGAGGAAGATTCGGGCTAGTGCCGAACAACGATTCTACGGTCCTCGGCTTCATCCCGACCCACACCCTTAATTCCCGCGTGGGGCAGGGGTGCACACTCCCTGTTCAACGTGAACTAGTCGAGTTCGACGACAGAGTGATCGCCGATCATCAGCCGCTTTGCGTGCGGTTCACGTTGCGACTTGCGCACTTCCACTTGCTTTCCCACAAGCGAATCCGCAATGGAACGAACCCCAGTGATTCGTGACTGTTCAAGAATCACGGAGTTCTCGATGGTGCTATCGGAAATTTCGCAGTCGAAATAAATCGACGCGTATGGACCAACCGTGCTGTCGACGATCTTTGCGCCTTCACCGATAATCACCGGACCGCGAAGTGTTGAGTTGATGACTTCAGCCCCAGCCTCGATGACGACAATCCCCTCGAGAACCGATGCAGCATCGACAGATCCACTATTCGACGATTCGAGCATGTCGAGCACGAGACGATTGCCTTCAAGAAGCGGTTCAAGTTTTCCGGTGTCTTTCCACCAGCCTTCAAGAACCTCATGGCGAACGCGATGTCCGTTATCGATCAGCCACTGGATTGCGTCGGTGATCTCAAGTTCTCCACGAGGTGAAGGTTCAATCGCGGCAACGGCATCGTGAATGTGGCGATCAAAGAGGTAGACACCAACAAGCGCAAGATCAGACTTTGGTTCAAGAGGCTTCTCGACAAGTTGCGTCACTTCGCCGTCGGCACCGATCTCGGCGACACCGAAACGTTGAGGATCAGGAACACGAGCAAGCAGAATCTGTGCCGAGGGAACCTTCGCATCTTCAGCGCGTGATTCAGCGTGATCGGCTTCGAAACTTTCGACGAACTCTGCAATGCCCTGGCGGAGCAGATTGTCGCCGAGGTACATGACAAAGTCGTCATCACTGAGGAACTCCTGGGCGATCAGAACGCAATGGGCTAGTCCCAGTGGAGCATCTTGAGGAATGTAAGTGACCGTGGCTCCCCAGCGCGAGCCGTCTCCGACTGCAGCTTGGATTTCGGGACCGGTGTCGCCCGTGACGATGCCTATTTCGGTGATGCCTGCCTCGACCATGTCTTCGATGCCGAAAAACAGGATGGGCTTATTCGCAACCGGCACCAATTGCTTGGCACTGGTGTGGGTAATCGGCCGCAGACGTGTGCCGGCACCGCCGGAAAGAATGAGTCCCTTCACGGCGTTGTTTCTAGCAGGGGACGCCAGTCAGCACCCCTTCGGTTCACCGCGAACTCCGCACCTCGACAGGCAGGGAGAAGCCTCAGACGGTCCTGCAACCGAGGAGCACATTCGCGCCCGTCCCAGCGCTCTCGATGCCGTAGATACAGACAGTCGAAGGTGATGCGGTCGCTGGAAGCGTGAACGAGTAGCCGTGTGCCGCTCCATAAAAGGGCATCGTGCCGGCGAAGTCAGGGCGATTTCCATTAGCGGTGACCGCATAGCCAACCCCATTGACATAGACGTGCACAGGAATCGATGCAGCCGTATCGGGGTCGTAGACCCAACCCGAACCGGTGACGGTGCTGCCAGTGCGCGCAAGCACGTCAATCACGCCAATCGGCGATCCTGTCGGCACCCACGCTGTTCGACAACCAAGAAGTGTGTGTGCACCCACTCCAACGTTGATGCCGTAGGCGCAAACGGTGGCCACACCACCGGAAGCAGGAAGATCAACCGAGAATCCATGCAACGGGCCGTAAGCGGGAAGGCCACCACCGATGTCAGGACGGTTGGCATCAGCAGTCACTGCATAACCGGCGCCGTTCACGTACACATGAACAGTGTCTGGCGATGTGATGTCGGGGTCAACAGCCCAACCCACCACACTCACACCACCAGAACGACCTGACACCACATCGAGTGCTCCAAATGGTGAACCACCAGCGATATCCACAATGCGACAACCGAGCGCGCCCAGAGGCAGCGAACCGGTCGTGAGACAAACAACGTGACGTCCACCTGTAGCGGCGATCGAACCGGAGAACCCCGAGTTCAATTCAATTCCAGCTATTCCAGCTTGAATATCGGTTCGCGCAATGGCGCGACTCAAACGAGCGGCGATCGCTCCGTTGACGGAAACAATCGCGGTACTTGACGGATCACCAGGGATGACTGACCATCCGGATACTTCGATAGCACCCGGACGAGCGACGACCGAGTCGAACGTGCCGCGCGGCATCGTGGTCACGACAACATCGCGGCAACCAAGTTGCGGATTGCCGAGCGTTCCCCCAACGTCAATGGCAAAAGCGCAAACACGTTGAGCCCCAACAGCCGAGGGCAACGTGACATCGAAGCCAGCATTTCCAGGTGCTCCTGGATACACGGCAGCGACATCGGCGCGACCGCTACCGGTAGTTATTGCATTCCCTGTTGCGCCGACATACACATGGATCGGCACAGCGCCCGTCGTGTCGCGGTCCCATGCCCAGCCCTTCACCGTGATCGAGCCATTCCCAACACTCACCGAATCAAGAACTCCAACTGGCGGCATTCCCGAACATTCACCGCGGTACTGCGTTTTGTCACAAAGGTTTGCTTGACGCTCCCACACCATTGAGGTGCGCGCATTGGTAGTGACCGGGTGCGACCCAGTAATACCGATGTCGTAACCGGTATCGACTTTCAACCAGATGCGGTACTCGCGACCGTTTGCGCGCACGACATAGAAAGGCTTCGGCAACGGCGTAACGAAATCGGGGCGCGCTGCATCGTAGGTTAAAGAGGTCCAGCTTCGCGATCCTTGCGCATTGGCAGGATTGACATACCAACACGGAAGATTTAAACCCAGACCTGCGACATCGCAGGTTCGGGAGGACATCCCGCCGCTCGTGTCGACGCCCAAATCCTGAGCCGAATTGATTGCACCTTCAAGAATAAGTTGCTGGTAGCGGTCTTCGCATGGCGACGAATTGATTGATGATCGACACCCGAACCACGCGCCCCAGGCATAGGCCCGGCGGCGTTGCGGATTCGCATTCCAATATGGATCTCGCGAGGCATCGCACCACTTCGAAGCAATATGCGCGGCCGCTGTATTCGAAGCAGTCACAACATCGATTGCATCGGCAGCAGTGAGATCCCAACGTCCTGCGGAATCGAACTGCCATAAGCCGATGCCGGGACTGAAGAACGCGTTGACGTACGGGCCAGTCGTTTGACCAAACGCGAACAGGTTTGCATTGAGCGACCAAGCATTGACATTGTCCCAACGCGAGAGCGCCATGGGTGATGGAACTGGTCCACCGGCCTCGAAGTAGGTCGGCGTCATCATCATCACGGCCAACTCGATCGATGAGAGCCCGCACTGCGAACTTGGGCCGGAAGTGGTGGTGCGGCTCGCCGCATCGCGGATTGCATCGAGGGGGCCTTTGCCGAACGTCAGGCCTGACGTAGGCGACGCAACGACACCAGGGAGACAACTTGTTGCGAAAAAGACAACACCCAGAAAAAACCCAATAACAATGCCTCGACGCAACATGATGCGTCGGGCCATAAATCGCTTGGGGAATTTCAAGACGGACATACACACCTCAACTGGACGCACGCAAAAGCGTGCTCCTCCGCCCATCAAAAGCGTACTCCCCGATCAGTCTTTTGCAACGCCACCCGGAATCGCCCCGATTGCCTGCGATTCGTTGTACCGAAAGACGCCACCGGCGAAGCGAGGAAGGGGAAAAGATCGAGTTTTGATGCCGACTCCGCCCAATTCCTCGATCTGTGATCGCAAGGCATCAGTGTCAAGGAGTCGCACATGCGTGGGATCAGACTTCTGCCCGGCGAGCTGCGGGGTAATCAGCAGGATCCGCCCCCCTGGCTTCAGATACCGCACATATGACGTGAGTAGTTCTCGGCCTTCGCCGACGCTGGTGTGTTCCAAGACATGCGAAAGCAAGATCGAGTCGAAGAGCCCCACATCGATGCCGAAGAACTCATCGGGCGTATACGCCTCGAGCCCACGAGAGCGGCAGACTTGGACTGACTTCTCGTTGTGATCTACCCCAATGCCATTGCCGTCGACGAATGCGAGACATCGGCCGATCCCGCAACCGACGTCAAGCGTGCGCCCCAACTTCAGTCGGCGCAGGTTCCATCGATACGGATCTGGAACAAACCGCTTCCAGCCTCGACCATTTATGCGTTGAAGGCGATCGGTGTACCACTCGCCAGAGGTATCGGCGTCCATCAGATTTCAATCGGCTCGTGTTCGATTGCTTCAACAAGCGCACCTACGCCAAGGTCGTCCATACGTGAACGGCCGCGAAGCACCGCGGGGAACATC
This sequence comes from Bifidobacterium breve, assembly GCA_945878645.1. Taxonomy (GTDB): domain Bacteria; phylum Actinomycetota; class Acidimicrobiia; order Acidimicrobiales; family Acidimicrobilacustridaceae; genus Acidimicrobilacustris. The sequence goes on along the minus strand of CAMCTW010000041.1, from coordinate 8,789 downwards.
ACTGATGTCGCGAGCAGACCGCCCAGAAGAAACCCGAGGTCGACGCGCAGTTCAAGACCGTGGATCAGGCACATGCAAAGAATCGCAACGATGAGGCCAAGGCCCCACGCAGTAGCCGTCGTCCTGTGACCACCGAGTGCCATCAGTGCTTGCGCAAGGGTCAACGCAATGATGAACACGCCACTACCGGCGGCGAGGAGAGCAAGCCCGCTTGCACTCATCGTGAAATCGTTAAAGAGGATTTTGCCGACGGTAGGCCCGATGACGAACGCTCCGACCGTTCCGATAATCGCGATACCAACGACGAGAACCAGCAATTTTTCTAGTCCGCTCTTGAACTCATCTTTCTGCCCGCTCCCCGCCAGCCCAGCGAGTTTCGGCAGGAGAACACCTTGGATCGCTCCGAACGCCAAAATCGGAATTCGAGCGATGAAAAATGCAGAGGCGAATCCGGCGACAATTACTTCGTCTTCCGGACCACCCAGCAGATTCACTCCGAGCAAGGGCGAGTAGGCCAGGGCCTGCATAAACACAGACCCGGCAAGAAGCCAGCCCAGGTTCTTCGAAAGTTCGCCGAATGGAGCGTCGGTGCCTGGCTGCAGGACCTGCCGTTGCCCGCGAAGTGCAAATGGCAAAGCAACGAGCGGTGCCAAACCGATGCACAAAGCAAAGATCCCTGCTGAGGTCACGCCAGCAGCCACGAGGCCGACCGCCATCACAAGCCGGATCACACCATCGATCGCAATGATCTCGGCGTACGGACGGAAACGCCCTTCACCCGCGAGCACACCGCGGGCGAGGTGCATCAGGAAGAAGGACACCAAACTGATGACCAACGCAACCGTGAAGAACTGGTCGCCGTCATAGATTTCTTTCGAGAGAAGCGGCGAAAGCGCTATCGCAGCAACGATCAAAATCGCGGTGAGACCTGCACCCAACTTGAATGCTTTAGCGACAAGCGGCCGACTTCCGTCATTCTGCACGCGGCGATAGGCAACCGCCCGCCCCACTTCCTGCTCCATCGGCAAGAAGAAACCCGGGCCAATCACAAAGATCACAGCCCAAAACGCCGAGAACGCTGCTTTCGCTCCACCGTCAAGTGAGTTCAGCGTGATGACGACAAAGACATATGCAGCGATTGATGCGACAGCGATGCCAAGACCAACTGATGCAGCGCCGTCGGGCACCGCACCTTTGACCTTTGCCGCTCCGGCTGCGATCTTCGCTCTCATAGCGACCATATTCGCATGATGCCGACCGCAGAAACGCGACCTCTCACCAAAAAGTGCCTCCGATCGGCTGGCTATCGGGGAAACGACAGTCAGCCAACGGGAGGAATTAGTGGTCGAAATGAGGTGCGTGCGGGGTGCAGTACTGGTCGTACTCGGCAATCACGATTTCTTTTGGCTCGATTGAGCACGCCGGGCACTTTGGATCGCGACGGATCTTGTAGGTCATAAACGACTGCTCAAGGCTGTCATAGGCCATGAGTCGACCGGACAACGAATCGCCGAGACCAAGCAGGAGCTTGATTGCTTCGATGGCCTGAATTGAGCCAACGATTCCTGGAAGCACGCCAAGCACACCAGCCTCGGCGCAAGATGGCGCGAGTTCCGGTGGTGGCGGCTCGGGTAGGAAGCACCGGTAGCAGGGGCCATCGTGAGGAAGAAACACTGTCATCTGACCTTCAAAGCGGAAGATCGAACCGTGCACGACTGGAGTACCCGTCTTAAGCGACGCGTCATTAAGAAGATAACGACTTGGGAAGTTGTCCGCACCGTCGACGACGAGGTCGTATTGCGACAAGAGTTCAACAACATTGGAGGCGTCAAGACGCATGTCATGTGTAACCACATTGACTTCAGGATTCAGCAGTTTCAAAGTCTTCGCTGCTGAATCGACTTTCCGCATGCCAACGCGTTCGATGTTGTGAATGATCTGGCGTTGAAGGTTGGATTCATCAACAACATCCATGTCGATGATGCCAATGGTGCCTACGCCAGCAGCAGCCAGATACAACGCTGACGGCGAACCGAGCCCGCCAGCGCCAAGCAATAACACCTTCGAATCAAGAAGTTTCAACTGCCCTTCTTCGCCGACCTCAGGAAGCAATAGATGACGCTGATAACGATTGCGCTGCTCGGCACTCAGCGTGCGTGGTGCCGACCAATCGCGCCCCTGGTCCTTCCACGCGTTGAACCCACCATTCATAGAGAGAACATCGGTGTAGCCAAGTTCGCCAAGCGTCTTTGCTGCGAAGGCCGAGCGCACGCCGCCGGCACAGAACACCACGATCTTTGAATCGCGATCGGGAATACGGCTTTCCACCTGGGCCTCGAGATGGCCGCGAGGAATAAAGATGGCATTGGGGATCGCACCCTGTTCGAACTCGTCGGGCTCGCGCACGTCAAGAAACACCGTCGCGGGCGCACCGCGAAGCGCTTCGGCCTCGCTGGGTTCGATCTCGGTAATTTGGCTTTTTGTCTGCGACAGAAGGTCTCTGAAGGTCGCCATGGTCTGCCTCAAGTGCTCGGGGGATCGAACGATTCACTCGCTCGGGATGAAAACCCTACCTAGTAGGTCGGCTTTCTGCCACCCCCGGGGTTCATGGGGTGAGGAGCGCAGGCAGAACAACGGACGCCGAGCCGTGAATGACTGCTGTGGCGTGTTGATCAAACGGGGTCGGCTCGGCATTGACGATGATGACGGCACGCCCAGCCTCGAGGGCCAATGGCACCATCGCGGCAACCGGATAGACGCTCAAACTTGTGCCTACGGCCAACAACACTTCGGCTTCCGTTGCCGCCAGTTCCGCCCTCATCAAATCAGCAGTCACCAGCGATTGCCCGAACATGATCGTCGCCGATTTCACGATTCCGCCGCATTGCAGACAATGAGGATCTTCCTCCCCCGCTCGGACTCGATCGAGGGCCTCGACCATCGGCCCACGAGCGCCACAGTTGACACATTCCCAGCGATGCACGGTTCCATGTATTTCAACGATCTTGTCTGGCGAATTGCCGGCGATCACATGAAGACCGTCGATGTTTTGAGTCACCAAGGTGTGCAGCCTCCCCGATTGCTCGAGTTCGACAAGGGCCTTATGTCCATCATTTGGTGATGCGCTGAACATGTCTGACTGAAGTCGAATCTGCCACGCGTCTCGGCGAACCTGCGGGTCCTCGACGTAGTGCTGGATCGTCGACCGCTTCTCCGCTCCTGGATTTCGAGTCCACACTCCGTTGGGGCCTCGAAAATCTGGAATACCGGAATCGGTACTGATTCCTGCTCCGGAGAGCACCGCTACCGAAGATGCCGACTCGAGCACTCCTCGTGCAAACGCAACTGCCGTTGCATCAATCGGCCCATCGTCCGGAAACACCATTTCCTCATTGTGGCCGAAGACAACGCTGATGCCCAGAAGGCGACCACCCTTAAAAACGGTCCTTCTGGCCCGTTGACCACGGACCTTCACAGGATGAAAGTCACTGAAACATCACGAAAGGTCGTGATGGACGCTGACGTCTTCAGGAGGACGAGTGACCCTTATCGCCGATCCCATTGAGCCAACCACCACCTTCGCGGTTGAGTCGTGGTCCGACCCGGTCATCGATCAACTCGGCCACGACCCGCGCTCTGCCTATGTTGAAGCGTTCTGGTTGCCAATCCTTGGCCCATCTTCGGTGTGGCTTCTGCGCCGTCTCGCCGACGGACTCGACCGAAACCCCGAGGGCTTCGAACTCGACCTCATCGATACCGCCCAATCGTTGGGCGTCGGCATGCGCGGTGGTCGTAATGCTCCGCTCTTGCGCACCTTTGAACGGTGCTGTCGCTTTGGCGCTGCTCGCATGCATGGGCCGACCTCACTCATGGTTCGTCGTCGCCTTGCACCGCTCACTCGCGCACAAACCGAACGACTCCCCCAGTCGCTTCAGGCTCGCCACGACGTATGGCTACGTCAGCCCCGCACATCGCCATCGTTCGAACAAATGCAAACGCGAGCTCGTTCCCTTGCGCTGTCAATGGTTCAACTCGGCGAAGACACCGCCGCCATTGAGCGTCAACTTCATCGCTGGCGCTTCCATCCAGCTGTCGCTCACGACGCTGTTCGATGGGCACTTGCAAGCGCGCCGCATGCCGAGACGACCACTGCACCTCTGTGACGGTGAAGACTTAACGGCGACGAGGCGTGAAGGTTCGTGCGAGTTCAAGAAGCGTGCGCACGCCATAACCGGTGCCACCCTTTGTGGTTTCGGCGTCGTCAGCTTCAGACCACGCCGTTCCGGCAATATCGATGTGCGCCCACGGGATGCCCTCGCCCACGAACTCCTGAAGGAAGAGCCCCGCTGTAATTGTGCCGCCGCCACGTGACCGCGAGATATTCCGAAGATCGGCGACATCGGAATCGAGAAACGCCCGATAGTCGGTGGGCAGTGGAAGCGGCCACATTCGTTCACCCGCCGATTCGGCAGCATCTTCGACGTCTTCAAGCCATGCGTCGCTATTTGACATGACCGCAGCGATTCGACCGCCAAGCGCAACCTCAACCGCACCAGTCAATGTTGCAAGATCGACAATCGCATCGGGCGCGTCTTCGGTTGCCAACGAAAGCGCGTCCGCAAGAACCAACCGACCTTCGGCATCGGTATTGAGAACTTCAACAGTGGTCCCGTTGCGAATGGTCAGTACATCGCCGGGACGAGTTGCATCGCCATCGCTCATGTTGTCGGTCATGGGTAGATAACCAACGACCTTGCACTTCGGGGCAACCGCCCTGAGAGCAGCGAAGCAGCCCAACACCGCTGCCGCGCCACCCATGTCCATCTTCATGGTCATCATGCCTTCGCCGGTCTTGATGGACAGACCACCGGAATCAAAGGTGATTCCTTTTCCGACCAACGCGAGCGTGCCCTTTGGCGAACGGGGCGTATAGGTGATCTTCACAAATCGCGGTTCAAGCGTGGAACCGCGATTCACTCCGAGAAGTCCACCAAGTTTCTGTCGACGGATTTGAGCAAGATTCAACACCTCGATGGTGAACCGCTCGCGACGAGCGAGTTTGACGGCTTCTTGTGCAAGCGCGTCGGGCGTCAGATCGCCACCTGGTCGGTTCACCAGATCTCGAGCAAAGTTCTGGGCTTCACCAATCTTCAGACCTTCAGCAAATGCATCAGTTGAAGCTTTGCCACTGATCCCCGCGACCGTGACCGTTGTTAAAGCGACAGGCTTGGGATCAGATCGGTATTCGGTAAAGCGATACGAGCCGAGTACGAGGCCCTCGGCCAATGCCCGCAACGCCGTCGTGCGCTCTGCTGCCGTTCCATCGTTAAGCAGGTCGCTCGCGTCGACAGCGATTCGCTTGGATCGAGATCCGGCGCGCACAGCTTGTGCACCAAAGCGACGTAGCCGGTTGTCATCGACAGACTTCGATGGCCCAACGCCGATAACGATGAGCGAACGACCGTTGGCGTCAACAACAAATGCCGTCTGATCGGCTGCGCCGGTAAAGCCTTGCGTGTGTAACGCCGCAATCGGCAGTCCACGTGCCTTTAATGCCCGATCGGAACACTTGTCAGAGGCAACGGCGACGACGACAGCATCGACAGTCGCAGGGACGGAACGGGCAGGCGAAATCTTCAGAGCCACGAGGACCTCTTTGTTGGGTTCAGGAGAACGGAACGATTGTTACGGCTTCACGGACCGCGTTGGCAACGACGTTCCTTCTTGCCAGCGAGCAAGAGTCCAGAGCAGATCCGACAAGCGGTTGAGGTAGGGAACGACTGCGCTTCCGGGACCAGCAGCAGCAAGGCTGTCTCGCTCGGCACGACGAGCAACTGTTCGTGCGACGTCGAGAAGCGCCCCAATACGATTCTGGCCCGGCACAACAAACTCTGTCGGCGGTTCGAACTTCGCGCTTGTGCTGTCGATCAAGTCTTCAAGATGGGTAATCATGTCGTCGGTCACAAGCGTCGCGCCTGCGGTCAACTTGTCACGACTGCCGGGAGCGGCGGCAAGTTCACCCATCACGATCCAGAGGTCACGTTCAAGATGAACGAGAAGGTCGCCCAATCCGGCGTCGGCTTCCGCACGAGCAAGTCCGAGAAACGATTGCAACTCGTCAACGGTCCCGTAGGCAGTCGGCGCCGCTGAATCTTTTGCGACACGACCGCCATAGAGCAGTCCAGTTGTGCCGTCATCACCTTTGCGCGTATAGATCTTCACCACCGCGATACTAGAGGCAGCGAGGCAGCGAACCCGCCTCCAGCGTCTGATCCCAACCGCGCTCTGCTACCGTGTGACAGTCGAAGCTGACCTGATGGGTAGGGCGTGATGCCCCGGCTTGCGGCGAGATCACATCCGATGCTCGTTCCGCGCCAAACCATCTTCAGGAGATCCACGATGAGCACATTCCTTGAGGCAATCCATGACCGGGTCGTCATCTTCGACGGCGGCATGGGCACCTGCATTCAGACCAGTGGCGTCACCGAAGAGGATTTTGGCGGACCTGATCTCGAGGGTTGCAACGAACTACTCGTGGTCACCCGACCAGACATAATTGCTGATGTCCACGCTCGCTATCTCGAAGTGGGTTGCGATGTCATCGAGACAGATACGTTCGGCGCTTTCGCTATCCCATTAGGCGAATATGACCTCGCCGATCGCGTTCACGAATTGAACGTTGCGGCTGCCCGCCTTGCCCGAGGCGTCGCAAATGACTTTTCAACACCCGACCAACCCCGCTGGGTCGCCGGCTCCATCGGACCAGGCACTCGCTTCCCTTCACTCGGTCAAATTCGCTATGCCGAACTTCGAGACCACTATGAAGCGCAAGCACGGGCACTGATCGAAGGCGGTGTCGACCTCCTCATCATCGAAACCATGTTCGACCTCCTTACCGTGAAGGCCGCCATGAACGGTTCTCGGCGCGCCATGCGAGCAGAGGGTCGTGAAGTCCCGCTTCAGGTGCAGGTCACGATGGAACTCACCGGTCGCATGCTGCCCGGTACCGAAATTGCAGCGGCTCTTGCCGCGATTGACCCCCTCCACCCCGATGTCATTGGTATCAACTGTGCGACTGGACCAGTCGAAATGGGCGAACATCTTCGCCATCTGGCCGCTCACGCCCGCATGCCGATCTCATGCATTCCAAATGCTGGTCTGCCCAGTGTTGTCGACGGACATATGCACTACGACCTCTCCCCCGAAGGTCTGGCCGACCACCATGAACGATTCATCACCGAACTTGGCGTGAACATCGTTGGCGGCTGCTGCGGAACAACGCCCGAGCATCTCGCCGCTGTTGTTGAACGCTGCCGCGATCTCACTCCTGCCCCACGTAAGCCCATGCACGAGGCCGGAGCAACATCTATCTATTCGCTCGTTCCGTTTGAACAAGACACCTCGTTCATGATCATTGGCGAGCGCACGAACGCCAACGGTTCGAAGAAGTTCCGCGATGCACTCCTCGATTCTGATCTCGATACTTGCGTTCAGATGGCCAAGGATCAGGTACGCGAGGGTGCACACGTTCTCGATGTCTGTGTCGACTACGTCGGGCGCGATGGAGCCAACGACATGGATGAGCTGGCGAAATTGCTCGCAACCCAGTCCAGTGTTCCGCTCGTGCTTGATTCGACCGAACCTGAGGTTTTGGAGGCAGGACTTTCTTGGCTCGGTGGACGCGCCATCCTCAACTCCGCCAATCTCGAAGACAGCGATACCGAAGGCAGTCGCCTTGATCGGGTAATGAAACTCGCTGCCGAATACGGCGCTGCGGTGATCTGTCTTCTCATCGATGAAGAAGGTCAGGCACGCGATATTGAATGGAAGTTGAGGATTGCCCACCGCATTCACGACCTCGCCGTAAATCGCTACGGCTTGGAACCCAGTGATCTTATTTTTGATGCGCTTACCTTCCCGCTTTCTACGGGCGACGACGACCTGCGCGGCGATGCAGTCGCGACGATTGAAGCGATTCGCCGCATCAAAGCCGAGTTGCCTGGCGTCTCCACCACGCTTGGCGTTTCCAACGTTTCCTTTGGCCTCAAACCTGCCGCACGCCATGTGCTCAATTCAGTGTTTCTTGCCGAATGCGTGAAAGCCGGACTCGATTCAGCGATCGTGCACGCGGCTCGCATCATGCCGCTGAACAAAATTCCCGATGAGCAACGAGAGGTAGCGCTCGATCTCATTTATGACCGTCGAAGCGAAGGCTACGACCCTCTCACGAAACTTCTCGACATCTTCGCCGACGTAAAAGCCGCGGACGTTGTCCGAGAAGACCGTAGTGACTGGACAATCGAAAAGATTTTGAGCCAACGGATCATCGACGGCGAGCGCGAAAACCTCGAGGTTGATCTAGACCGCGCGATGAGCGAAGGCATGGAACCGCTCTTCATCATTAACGATGTCCTTCTCGCTGGGATGAAAGTTGTGGGTGAACTTTTCGCCACCGGCGAGATGCAACTTCCCTTCGTTCTCCAATCAGCTGAGACAATGAAGACCTCGGTTGCCCATCTGGAACAGTTCATGGAAAAAGTCGACGACGGTGGCAAAGGCCGCATCGTCCTCGCCACCGTCAAGGGCGATGTGCACGACATCGGCAAGAACCTTGTCGACATCATCCTCACCAACAATGGCTACGAGGTCATCAACCTCGGAATCAAGATTTCGATTGCCGAAATGATCGAGAAGGCCGTCGAGGTCAACGCCGACGCGATTGGTATGAGTGGACTTCTCGTGAAGTCCACACTCATCATGCGCGACAACCTCGAAGAATTGAACGCTCG
>CAMCTW010000040.1 GCA_945878645.1 Bifidobacterium breve | reverse complement strand
CTGTCCGACGTTGACAATGCAGTGGCCGAACTTGAATGGGCACTCGATCGCGACGCCCGTGTTGTTCTTGTCGGTACCGGACCAGTTCGCACCGATGAAGGTTTGAAATCGCCGGGCGATCCGCGCTTCGATCCGTTCTGGGCCCGCGTCCAGGAATCAGGCGTCACGATCGTGTATCACGGCGGAGCGAACGCGTATTACGACCTCATCACCATGTGGGGTGAGAAGTCGGAAATGGAAGCGCATAAGTTCGAGCCGCTGCGTCAGGCACTTTCGCACGACGCAGTTGCCGACACTTTTGCAGCGCTCATCCTTCATGGCGTTATGGATCGATTCCCGAATATCCGATTCGCCACTGTAGAGACCGGTGCGAACTGGGTACGCCCATTGCTGAAGCGATTCGGCAAGATCTATGGCCAGACTCCATCAATGTTCACGAACAATCCGGTCGAACAGTTCAAGAAGAACGTGTGGGTCTCACCGTTCTACGAAGACGATCTCGATCTTCTTCGCAACACGCTTGGTGCCGACCGACTGATGTTGGGATCTGATTGGCCGCACACTGAAGGAATGGCTGACCCGTTCACCTTTATTACCGACCTCACCGAAGCCGGTTTCAGTGCCGATGAACAGCAACTCATCATGTACGACAACTGCAAGTCACTCACGGTTCGTCGTCCGGCTTGAGATTTCGTCGCACACCTCACGTTCACACCAAGGAGTAAGCATGAAAGCACGCGCAGCAATGTTGTGGGGTCCTGAGGACACCGCATGGTCTCTTGAAGATGTCGAGATTGATGAGCCCCAGGGCGCAGAGATGCTGGTGCGCAACGTTGCATCGGGTCTGTGTCACTCCGATGAGCACTTCATCACCGGTGATATGCCCCACGGTGGTTACCCTTGGATTGCTGGTCACGAAGGTGCCGGCATTGTCGAAGCTGTTGGCCCCGATGTCCGCGGAGTAGTTCCCGGCGATCACGTCGTCTACTCGTTCGTCGCCGTGTGCGGTCAGTGTCCATCTTGCGCCGATGGCCATTCCAACTTGTGCGACAACGGAGCACAGGTCATGAGCGGCCGCATGCTCGATGGAACGTCTCGTATCCACGTCAAGGGCCAAGACGCGCTCATCATGGCTGGCCTCGGAACATTCGCAACCCATTCTGTTGTTCACGAATGGTCCGCAGTGAAGGTGCTTCCCGATCTTCCCCTCGACAAGGTGGTGCTGCTTGGTTGTGGCGCCACCACCGGTTGGGGCTCATCGGTTTACGCCGCTGAAGTAAAGCCGGGTGACAACGTCGCCGTTATTGGTGTCGGTGGTTTGGGTTCGGCTGCAGTCATGGGCGCCAAACTCGCAGGAGCCGAGCGCATCTTTGCGATCGATCCGGTCGAGTTCAAGCGTGAATCAGCGCAGAAGTTTGGTGCCACGCACACGTCGGCATCGGTGGAAGAAGCACTTGAACTGATCATGGCCGAAACCTGGGGCCGTGGCTGCAACAAGGTCATCTGCACAATGGGTGTCGGCAGCGGCGACATGATGGCATCGATCATGGCGCTTACCTCCAAGCGTGGTCGCGTTGTTGTTACCAACATTCACCCGTGGACCGAAGCCAGCAACAACATCCCAATGATTGATCTCACGCTTAGTGAGAAGCAGGTAGTTGGCTCGTTGTTCGGATCAGCGAATCCGCGTGCCGATATTCCTCGTCTTGCTGAGCTGTACCGCAAGGGACAACTCGACCTTGACGGAATGATTACTCGCACCTACACCCTCGATCAGATCAACGAGGGCTATCAGGACATGCGTGATGGCAAAAACATTCGTGGTGTCATCGTTCACTGATCATTCGCTGCAGCCATAGTTTTTTCGTTTGCCTTTTCAGCATTGAGGAGTTCAGGTGAACCTTCGATGTTGAGTTTCGGCAGCCATTCAAGCCACTTGGGGAACCACCAGGCGGCTTCGCCGAACAGTTCCATGATGGCGGGAACAAGCACCATGCGGACAATGGTCGAATCAAGCAATACGGCGACGGCCATGCCGAATCCGAGCACTTGAACGGTGGGGTTTTGGATCGTCACGAACGAGAAAAACACCGCGATCATGATGAGTGCTGCGGTTGTTATGACTCGAGCGGTGTTGGCGACGCCAAGTACTACTGATTTTCGCGGCTCGTGGTAGGTGTCCCATTCCTCACGGATACGTGACATGAGGAAGACCTCGTAATCCATCGAGAGTCCGAAGAGGATTACGAACATGATGAGCGGTACAAACGACACAATCGGGATTGTTGTGTGAAGGCCAACCAATTCTTTTGCCCATCCCCATTGGAAGACTGCAACGACAATGCCGTAGGCGGCAGCGATCGAAATGAGGTTCATAAGTGCGGCCTTGAGTGGCACGAGGATCGAACGGAAGACCATCACCAACAAGATGAAAGCGCCAAGCACAACAGCACCGACCACGTAGGGCAGATATTTCACAACAAGTGCGGTGAGGTCGATAAGGGTTGCGGTCGTGCCACCGACGTAGGCCTCAATGTTCGTCCCAGCGGTCTCTGCTTTGATCCCTTTTCGGAGGTTCGAAACCAGAGTTTGGGTTTCGTTTGAGTTTGGACCGCTCGAGGGTATGACCTGGTAAATCGCAGCGTCGCCGGCAGCGTTCGGAATTGGTCCAACTGCGTATTGCACGCCGGGAACAGTGCCCGCGGGTTTCCCAACACCGAGTTCAGTGGTGAGCGGCTGCAGAGTTGCGGGAAGCGTTGCTGCGGTTGCGCCAGGAACCGATGCAACGACGATGAGGGGTGCGTTGACTCCTTGGCCGAAGCCTTCGTTCATCAGAACGAAGGCCTGCTGCTGCGAAAGGTTTGTGGGCATCGAAGAATCGTCGGGCATTCCGAAGTCAATCGACAGGAATGGAATCGCGCAGATCAGCAACACAACGGTTCCGACGACGAGCGCCGTCCATGGTCGCGTCGACATGCGTGTCGCAAACTTCCCCCAGAAACTTGATTCAGGGTCGGCGCTGGTGTCCTTAAACGCGAATGGGAAGCGGAAACTGTCGATCTTGTGACCAGCCAATCCAAACAAGGCTGGAAGCAATGTGAGCGCAGCGAGAATCATCACGCCCACCCCGATTGCGGCAGCAACACCAAGCGTGCGCACAAGCGGAATTGGAACCAGAAGGAGGCCAAGCAACGCAATTGCGACAGTGATGCCAGCGAACATTGCCGCTTTGCCTGCTGTCGCGAGAGCCATGCCGACAGCATCGTTGACCTGATAGCCGTCCTTTAGGAACTGGCGGTAGCGAGTCACGATTAAGAGCGAGTAATCGAGTCCGACGCCGATGGCGATCATCAATGTCACCTTGGGCGCTGCCGATGACACAGTGATGAAGTCGGCGAGCAGGAGGACCAGTCCACCAGCGGTGACTGCGCCGAAGAGTGCGGTGGAAATCGGAATAGCCATTCCAAAGACGGAACCGAAAGCAACAAGGAGAAGAATTGCTCCAAGCCCAAGACCGACTTCGTCGGCGTGCGAACCCCACCAAGAAACCGGTTGGTTCCATGTGTCAGCAATGGCGCCGCCGATTTTTGCCTCAACAGCGCCCGCGTTCACACTGCTGATTGCGCTCTGCAATTCGTTGTACGGGTTGGGGTAGTCCGTCGCGACTTTCTCGCCGTTGGGTGGGAACTGATTCATCAATTCAAGGACGGTGTCGGAGAACGTGACGCTCGTGTATGCAATTTGGCTATCGGGCGAAAGAAAGGTGGGAATGTTTCCGAGTCCAAGTTTCACTGCTTGCGCACTGGCGAGAATTGGATCAAGAACACCGTTGGGCGCAACACCGTCAACCTTTTGCACTGCGGCAACGATGCTTGCCACAGCTGCTGCATTTTGTGGCGAGGTCAGTACTTGTCCTTGCGGAACCCAGAAAACGAGATTGGCGGTCGCTGCGTTCTGTGAAGGGAATTTCTCGTTAAGAAGGTCGTATGCGGCCTGTGAATCTGTGCCAGGAACGCTGAAGCTGTCAGAGGTCTTCCCTGCAAAGGCGACATTGAGAGAGCCGGCGGCCACGATGATCACGAGCCACAACAACGCCACCCAGCGGTGACGCTTCGCAACGAATCTTCCGATCCGACCGAGCCCACCCAGTTGCGCACTGGTTGGAGGCGAAGGAACCGGAAGATTGGGATCGACAGCGGCCTTTGGGTGGCGATGCAGTTTCATAGAGCGAAACGCTAGTGGTGGTGCTCCATGCGCCGAGGGCTCTTGATTTCCGGTCATCGTGAGTACTGGTGCTTGGAACGCCAAACGCCGCCCGGGTGGGGCGGCGTTTGAAACGAAATGGTGGAGCTGATGGGAATCGAACCCACGACCCCCTGCTTGCAAAGCAGGTGCTCTAGCCAACTGAGCTACAGCCCCGTGACCGGCCTGAGCCGGCGGGAGCGGTCATCCTAGGACAGGTTGGTAAGGAGATTGAATTTGGCGATTGAGGGCACTCCGGCCGGCAGTCCTGCATAAGACTGGGCCGATGGACAGTCTCGTTTTCGATGGTGCCGTCGCCATCATCACAGGAGCAGGACGCGGACTTGGTCGCGAGTACGCGCTGCTTCTCGCCGCTCGGGGGGCCCGAGTCATCGTGAACGATTTCGGCGTCGCCATCAGTGACACCGACGACAACGGCGCCGCCCCTGCGGTGAACCCAGCCGACGAAGTTGTGTCCGAGATCATTGCCGCGGGTGGATCGGCAGTTGCGAACTACGACACCGTCGCGACGGTGGAAGGGGCCAACGCAATTATTCAAACTGCACTCGACGCGTTTGGAACGGTGGACATTTGCGTCAACAACGCCGGGCAAGTGCGAATGCAGTCTTTCGCCAACTTCCCCGATGAACACATCGACACAGTCATCTCGACACAGTTGATGGGAACGTTGAATGTTGGTCGTGCTGCGTGGCGTGTTATGCAGAAAAACGGCGGCGGTCGGATCATTAATGTTTCTTCGGGAGCTGGCTATGGCGGGTTCGAAAACAGTTCGGTGTATTCGATGGCAAAAGCTGGGGTCATCGGTCTTACGGTTGCCATGGCAAAGGAAGGCGAAGCTGCAGGCATCAATGTCAATGTCATTGCTCCGTATGCAAAGACGCGGCTGGGCACCGGGTTTGGGCCCATTCCGTGGAGCGATCAACTCGCGGAGTGGTTGCACCCGAGCAAGGTCGCGCCGCTTGTCGTTTGGTTAGCGCACGAGACGTGTGATGTAAGCGGCGAATGTTTCGCAGTTGGCGCCGGCCATGTTGCGCGCGTTGCATTCGCGGTGAACGATGGTTTCACCAATCGTGAACTCACACCGGAGCTCATAGCGGAACATGCCGATGAAATCACGAAGGTGCCGACGAAACCGACCGAAGGGCCGGAGTCGCCCTTGATGGCATCGATGATGAAGGGGTATCCCGGTCTGTGACCGGTTGCACTTAGCTCGCCAACAACAAGTCGACGACGAAGATCAGCGTGTCGGTTCCAGCAATGCCCGCTTGGGTATTGCCGTCTGTTCCGTAACCCTTGTCGGGTGGGATCACCAAAAGGATCCGCGAGCCAATCGTTTGACCGACAAGCCCTTCATCGAATCCGGGGATGACCTGTCCGGCACCCACGGGGAAATCGACTGCGCCCGAACCCCATGAACTATCGAAGACTTTGCCACTGGCCCAGATCATGCCGGTGTAATTCATAAGCACGGTTTGGCCTGCAGTAATTGCAGGACCATCTCCCTTGATGAGCACCTGTGTGATGAGGCTGGTCGGTGCAGTAACCGTGGGCGCAGTGATTGTCGGAACACCGTCGACGATCGTTATGACAGGTAGACCTGCTGGTGGTGTGACTGGCGTGCCAGTTGCTGATGTAGGAACGTCCTGTGCGCCGATGATGTCGAAGACAAAGATGATCCAAGTTCCTTGATCCGCGGTGAGGTCGGCAGAAACAAGAACGCGAGCGCCAACCTTCTGTCCGATCATTGCTTCATAAACCGGAGTGAGTAATGACTTCTGATCGAGGATGATGCGTTGCGGGATTTTTCCGTATGTGGTGTCGAGTTCGCAGCCATCGCTTCCGTCGGTTGCTACGTAGTCGGCGGTGACGCGCTGGCCAGCTTTGATTTCATCACCAGTGCCTGGAATGAGCACGATGTGTTCTTCGGTCTCGCCAACAAAGGGGGTATCGAACGAGACGGTTGGCTTGCTTCCGAAGTCCCCAGTCGCCTTGACAGCGCTTAGTGACTTTGTGCGGGTGTCGGCAGGTTTCAATGCTTCGGTTGAATCGGTAGTGGCTGATGACTTTGATGAGCAATCGACTGCCTTTGGCGATGACGACCCACACGCAACGAGTGCAGGGACAAGAGCAAGGGTGACAGCGAAGACGCCAGCGGCGATCCAGCGCGGCGAGCGTCGGGGGGACGTGGGGGAGTTCATTTACCTGACCATAGGCGCAGGATCGATGCCTGAAAGACCGGGGCGGTCCGAACGCCGGTGGTGCGAGAGAACCGTGACATGCGTACATGGTGGTGGGAACAGGTAAGAATTTCACGAGACAGCGGTGGCGTTTACTTACCCGTGGCTCACCCATGGCGACTAGAACAGCCACATGGGAGCGCACCTCGTAATTGCAGAAGATGATCGGGCGGTTCGCGAATCGGTGAAACGGGCATTGGAACTCGAGGGTTACTCTGTTACCGCCGTCAACGATGGGGTTGCCGCTCTTGAAGCGGCAAGTGGTTCCGATGTGGATCTCCTCCTCCTCGACCTCGGGATGCCGAACATGGACGGACTAACTGTTTGTCGTCGATTGCGATCGGCCGGCTCTCGATTGCCGATCCTGGTCTTGACGGCCCGTACTGAAATTTCTGACCGGGTATCGGGTCTTGATGCCGGAGCAGACGATTATCTGCCGAAGCCCTTCTCGCTTGACGAGCTGCTTGCTCGAGTTCGCTCATTGCTTCGACGGAGCACCTTTGACGAAGCGGTAGCTCCAGCGCAGATCACGGTCGACGATCTCGTTATTGATGAGGCAGCACGTCGCGCGTGGCGAGGTGAGCGCGAGATGGAACTCACAAAGACGGAATTCGATCTTCTTGAGCTCTTAGCTCGAAACACCGGTGTCGTTCTTTCGCACTCCACGATCTATGACGAAATCTGGGGCTACGACTTTGGTCCCGACTCAAAAGCTCTCGCGGTTTACATCGGCTACTTGCGACGCAAGACAGAAGAAGGCAACGAATCGCGAATCATTCAGACCGTTCGTGGCGTCGGTTACACACTTCGACAATCATGACTCTTCGCGGAAAAATTGCGATTGCGATGGCGGTACTCACTGCTGTCACCGCGATCATCGTGGCATCAACCACCTATGTCGTTACCGATCAACGAGTTCGCACTGAGGTTGATCAGTACCTTGATACCTACGCGCAGCGTTTTCAAGACTCTGACGGACGGCAAGCTGCGGTGATGTGTTCCGGTGAGACGAACCGTCGTCAATTGCCGAGCGTGCGCCGCGGTGGTGATGATGGTTCGGTTGATGGGGTTGCGTTTCAATGTCTTGACCGATCTGGTGATTCAGTCGCAACGATCGGCGTAAATGAACTCCCGATCAACGCGCGAGATCGTGTGATTGCTGCGGCAGGTCGCGGAACACAAACCCGGACAGTGACGAGCGATGGAACGACGTGGAGGGTAAAGACTGTTGGAATTGCCCAGGGAGGCGCAGTTCAGATTGCTCGCGACTATGGGGAAACCAATCGGGTGCTTTCCTCGTTGAAAATCTGGCTTTTCCTAGTTGTCGTTGCCGCAAGTGCTGTGAGTGCACTTATTGGGTGGTTGATTGCTCGTCGTTCGACCAAGCCACTAGTGCAACTCACGAATGCGGCTGAAGCAGTTGCGACAACTGGCCGGTTGGATGTTGAAGTTCCTCCTGCCGGAAAGGATGAGCCCGGACGTTTGGCTCGGTCATTTGCGCTGATGTTGTCGGCGCTTAGACAGTCGCGTGATCAACAACAGCAACTCGTGCAGGATGCTGGTCATGAACTGCGAACACCGCTAACGAGTCTTCGTATGAATGTTGAAACACTTCAGCGTTATCCAGATCTTCCGAGTGAAACTCGAGAGTCGATACTCACCGATCTTCAGTCGGAAACGAAAGAACTAGGGGCACTTGTCGATGAACTCGTGCAACTTGCAACCGATACTTGGGATGATGAACCTGAAGAACAGGTTTCACTCGACCAAATCGTGGAACGAGTGGCCGAGCGTACAAGTCGCCGCACCGGGCGCATCGTTGAAGTAGATGCAGAGCCAGCACCAATGTTTGGACGACCGCGTGAACTCACCCGAGCTATCGGCAACTTGGTAGACAACGCGGCAAAATTTAGTGATGCCCCAACTCCGGTCGAGGTAATTGTTCGACCCGGTTTCGTCCAGGTGCGGGATTATGGGCCCGGAATCGCGACAGAGGACCAAGAACATATTTTTGATCGCTTCTATCGATCGGCAGATGCACGGTCGAAACCAGGATCAGGGCTTGGGCTTGCGATTGTTGATCAGATTGTTCGCGCCCATGGCGGCAAAGTGACCGGTGCGAATGCGCCGGGTGGTGGCGCCGTCTTTACCATTCAATTTCTCGCTGAATCTGAGTCGGACTGACCCGAGAACGGCGGAATCGAGGGCGACGCCTCCCGGCGCGCTTGTCAGATTTCTGTCAGATGACTGGCGGACTCGCGTAACAGTGCGAACACCTCGGTGAAATCGCGCCTCCGTACTGTCATGAAGGCATCGGGAGCCCGAATGGTTCCTGACGTGGGAGCGACATCGGCGTCGCCTCCCAGACTCGATGTCCCTACTGAGCTTCGGCTCCGACGAAGGAGGAGAAATGGTCAACCTGGTTACTGCGGTCATTAAGCCGCACAAGGTTGAGGAGGTGAAGGACGCGTTGAAGGCGATTGGCGTGCAAGGCATGACAGTCGACGAGGTGAAGGGTTTTGGCCGCCAAGGTGGCCACACCGAGACCTATCGCGGCGCCGAATACACCGTTGATCTTGTGCCCAAGGTGAAGATCGAAGTCCTTTGCGATGAAGCGATGACCGATCAGGTGGTCGATTCGATCGTGTCCGCAGCTCGCACCGACAAGATCGGTGACGGCAAGGTGTGGGTCATCCCAGCAACATCTGTGGTTCGCATCCGCACCGGTGAACGAGATGCGGAGGCGCTGTGATGAGCTCCGACTCAATCATCAACACGACCATTACGGCCCCAACTAGACGGAGGATTCCTCTGAACGCCAAGCGTCTTGCTGTAGGCGCGGTTGTCGGTGCAGGCACGTTGCTTGCGCTCGGCGGCAACGCTTTTGCTCAAACTCTTACCGAGGAAGCACCAGTCGCCGATCTTGAGACTGTTGCCAAGACTGCAGATCATGCGATCCAGTCCGGCAACCTTCTTTGGATCGTCATGGGCGCAGCCATGGTCATCTTCATGCAGGCGGGTTTCGCACTTGTTGAAACTGGTTTCTGCCGAGCCAAGCACGCTGCTCACGTTGTCAGTACAAACCTTGCGATCTTCTTCCTTGGTTTTGTTGGCTTCTTCCTTGTCGGTTGGTCGTTCATGTTTGGTGGCTACAGCTACTTGCTGCCGGGCTACGACTACGGCTTGAACCAAGCTGCGGGTGGCGCACTCATCGGTTCTGGTGACTGGGTCTTCCTGTGGCAGGGCGGATGGGCCGGTACCTGGTTCGACGGTGGCGATCTCGCCTACTCAGGTGCAGCTGCTGCGTTCTTCCTCTACATGGTGGCCTTCATGGACACCACTGCAACCATTCCGACTGGCTCGATGGCTGAGCGTTGGAAGTTCAAGTCATTCGTAATCTGGGGTCTGTTCTGCGGTGCGGTGTACTACCCGCTCTTCGGTGCATGGACCTGGGGTGGCGGATGGCTCGCCAAGCTGGGTAACTCACTGAACTGGGGCAACGGCTACGTCGACTTCGCCGGTTCCGGTGTTGTTCACGCTGCTGGTGGTGTTGCTGCTCTTGCCGGTGCGATTGTCCTCGGACCACGTATTGGCAAGTTCGGCAAGGACGGAAAGCCTCGTGCTCTTCCTGGCCATCACATTCCAATGGCACTGCTCGGTACCTTCATCCTTCTGTTCGGTTGGTTTGGCTTCAACGCTGCGTCGACCTTCGCATCCAGCGATCCGCAGATTGGTGTCGTCGCAGTGAACACCGCACTCTCCGGCGCCTTCGGCGGATTCATGGCAATGCTTTGGATCTGGAAGCGCACAGGCAAGCCCGATCCCGCCATGATGGCGAATGGTCTGCTTGCCGGTCTCGTGATCATCACCGCACCGTGTGCGTTCGTTGATCCGTGGGTCGCAGCGCTACTGGGCCTCTTTGCTGGCGTCGTCGTCATCGAAGCGGTGTTCTTCATCGAACGCAAGATGAAGATCGATGATCCGGTTGGCGCAATCGCAGTCCACGGCGTCTGCGGCACTCTTGGCGTGATTGCGGTTGGTCTTCTGGCCAATGGCAAGTACGGCCTCGACGCAGGTGGCGCTGGCATCGGATGGAACGGCACCACGACGTCAGTCACTGACGGCGTTGCCGACGGTGTGACCGGCCTCTTCTACGGAGGAAACGGTGCGGGTCAGCTCTTGGCTCAGCTCGCTGGTGTGGTTGTTCTTTGGACACTGATCTTGGGTGTGGCCTTTGCCTTCTTCAAGATTCAGAACGCCCTTACCAAGGGCGGTATCCGAAGCGGTGCAGAAGAAGAAGTTGCCGGCCTCGATATGGCCGAGATGGGCGTCTTCGCCTATCCGGAATTCTCGGGAACCCACGAGGGTCTCGTCTCGAGCGACGCCTGAGCGTCAACGCTCCTTGCAGTGTCGACCCGGTTTCGCCCGGGTCGACACTGAGCGGGAATCGACCCGCAGTCCGCACATTCCATCAAGACATCCCTTGCACCGTGATCGACACGGAGAAGCTGGGATGCGAATCTTTCTCGCCGGAGTGGTCCGGCCCAACCATGGCAACCATGACTGCAGGAAAACTCATGACCTCCTCATCTTCAGAGAAGTCTTCGAAGTCCTCGAAGGGCGCCAAGGCCGGCTCGAAGGTTGACCCCTCATTTGCGGCCGAGTGGAATGCACTCGATAAGCCGACCCGGCGACAGGTTCGGCGGCTGGTGCGTATTGGTCGTCCGCAGGAGAACGCTCTTGATGCTCGTATGGCTGTGGGGTTTGCTGCCTATCAGCGCAGCCGTCCCTGGTTCCGTTTCTTCTGGTTGTGGTTCACCCCGTTGATGATCGCCGGCGTGGTCGCCGGATTCGCGGTCCACCCGATCATCATTGGCATGGTTCTTGCCGCTGCGGGTAACGCCTATCTCGTTCGTCGGGCATTCAAGAAGACTGAATGGCTGAACGAACCGCTTCTCAAGAGCGGCGCAGACAACTAAACGAGTTTGTAAAACGAAGAAGGGCCGCCCTAGGGCGGCCCTTCTCGCGTTCGTTAACGGAGTAACTAGGCGTTGACCGTTTCGGCCGGCGCTTCGATGCCACTGCCGAATCGCTTGGAGATAACAAGCGCACTCACAACAACCACAAGTGCTGCGCCAGCGACGACGTAACGCATGTTGTTGTGTTGCAACTCGATGATGGCGGGAAGCATCAACAGCGATACAAGGTTCATCACCTTGATAAGCGGGTTGAGTGCCGGGCCGGCAGTGTCCTTGAAAGGATCACCAACGGTGTCGCCAATGACGGCAGCTTTATGGGTTTCTGAACCCTTGCCGCCTTCATTGCCGTCTTCGATGTACTTCTTTGCGTTGTCCCATGCGCCACCGGCGTTGGACAAGAAGTTGGCCATGAGCTGGCCGGTCACAATCGCGGCGGCAAGGAAAGCGCCGAGCGCGAGGTAACCGATACCGAATCCGATAATGACTGGCGTGAGCACAGCGAGAAGCGCCGGAGTGGCAAGTTCACGAAGCGATGCACGGGTGCAAATGTCGATGACGGGTCCGTAGTCGGGACGCTCGGTGTAGTCCATGATCCCTGGCTTCTCGCGGAACTGTCGACGAACTTCTTCAACAACCGTTCCGGCTGTGCGAGATACCGCACGAATCGCAAGAGACGAGAACAAGAACGCAACGGAGCCACCGATGAGAAGACCGATGAAGGTCTTCGGATCGGCGACGTTGATGTTGACGAGGCTTGTAAGCGTTCCGTTGAGTTCGCGGAAGGCAACATCAGCAACATCGGAAGTGGCACGAACGATTGTCTCGGAGTACGAGGCGAACAGTGCCACCGCAGCGATGACAGCAGAGCCGATGGCGAAGCCTTTGGTGACAGCCTTTGTAGTGTTACCAACTGCGTCAAGGCCGACCATGATGCGCTCGGGCTCGCCTTCGAATTCGCCAGCCATTTCGGCAATGCCAGCAGCATTGTCAGCAACGGGACCAAAGGTGTCTTCGGCCACGATGATGCCAGTGGTTGCGAGCATGCCAATGCCGGTAAGGGCAATGAGGTACAGCGAGAAGGCAATATTTCCGCCACCGAGCATGAGTGCAGTTCCGATAGCAACTGCAATCGCGATCAGGGCCCACACTGCTGATTCAAGGCCAAGTGAAATACCTTCAAGCACTGTGGTTGCAGGGCCAGTGCGTGCTGCCTTGGCGATGTCCTGAACGGGCTTGGTCTTGGTCGAGGTGAAGTACTGCGTGATCTTTGAAGCAACAAAGCCGAGAACAACACCAGTAACAATTGCGCCGAACAAACGAGCGCCGGGCTGCGAAATAGTCGAGCCCTCTGGGTCACCGATGTAGAAGAAGGCAACAAGACCAGCGCCGATAATGGCGATGATCTGTGCGGTGTAAATGCCGCGGTTGATTGCCTTGAGTGCGTCGTTGTCGTCGCTTGGGCGGCCCTTCACGACGAAGATACCGATCATTGAGGCAACAAGGCCGATGGCCACAACGGCCAGCGGGAAGATGAGCCCCTTCACGGCAACGCCGCCACCAGTGATGATGGTGACACCGTCGACGGGGTTGATCTTGGTGACGCCAAGGCCGATGGCCTGGAACGCCGACACGCCGAGAATGATCGACGCCACGAGCGTGACAGCGAAGGACTCGAAAAGGTCAGCGGCCATACCGGCACAGTCGCCCACGTTGTCGCCCACGTTGTCGGCAATGGTGGCCGGGTTACGGGGGTCGTCTTCGGGGATTCCGGCTTCAACCTTGCCGACGAGGTCGGCACCGACGTCGGCAGCCTTCGTGAAGATGCCACCACCCACGCGCAGGAAGAGGGCGAGGAGCGAGCCACCGAAACCGAAACCAATGAGAATCGAGGTTGAGGTGTTCTGGAACAGCATCACGATGACAACGGCGCCAAGAAGGCCGAGGCCAGCGGTGAGCAGACCAGCAACGCCACCAGTGCGGAAGGCAACCTTGAGCGCAGCATCGAAGTCGCTGCGCTTGGCTGCAGCGGCGGTGCGAACATTGCCGCGAACGGCGAGCCACATACCAAAGAAGCCGATTGCCGCAGAGAAGAGGCAACCCATGATGAACGCTGCGGTACGGAAAATGCCCGACTGCAGGAATGTCATCACTTCAGCGCCACCAATGATGCTCTTTCCGTCCTTTTCAAGGATCGGCATCTTGTTGATGGCGGTCGAGGTGAGGAACACCACGACGGCCAACGGGATCACGATCATGCCGATGGTGCGGAACTGACGCTTCAAGTAGGCGAGTGCGCCTTCTTGAATCGCGCCAGCGATCTCCTGCATCTTTTCGGTGCCTTGATCCTGCTTGAGCACGCCGCGCATAAGCACGACGCCAAGAGCAAGAGCGAACACTGCAACGGCGGCGGCAAAAATCAGCCATCCCCATTCAGTGCTGGTAAGCGTGAAGGCTTGATAGCCACCTTCGGCGGCGAGAACCTGGGTCATCTGGTCCATCCTGGTGAGGGTTCCGTGGAATTCGGAACGGGCAAAAAACGCGCACGGGACCGGCCCGTGCGAGGCCAGAACAGTACCGCGGTCGGGTCACCGGACTTGAAATGGTGGGTTTGAGGCCGATCGAAGGGCTGGGAGTAGGCCCAGATGGTGCGAACATGGAGGTATGACTGCGTCCGATGGCCCCGCGGACACGGCCATTCCCATGGGGTCTCGGTTCGGGCCGGAGCTCGCCCCACTGGCCGGCTCTGGGCACAGGCTCGGTTATCAATCGCCGATTGCGTACAACTGACCACCACGAGTGCCGACATAGATTCGACCCTTCCAAACAGTGGGGGTCGATTCAATGCAGCCATTGAGTTTCACGGTCCACTTGAGTGGCGGGTCAATTCGTGGATTCGAAACGTCGTAGGCATTGAGGTTTCCCTGACAGTCGCCCTCGATCAGCATGTTGTCGACAACAACGGGGGATCCCCAAGTTTGGGATTTGAGATTCTTTTGCCAAAGAACTTCGCCGGTGTTCTGGTCGATGCCAAGAACTCGTCCGGCATTTGTCGCCGCGTACACAATGCCGTTCGCGATCGCAGAAGTGGCCCAAATTCCTTGTTTTCCTGGGGCTTGGTCTTTGACGGACCACACAATCGGATTGTCTGGTTTTGTCGGATCAAGCTTCACGATCTGTCCGACTTCGGTAGATCTGGCGTTCCGTCGTTCATATTCGGAACCGATATAGAGGAATCCGTCCTTGTCGGCGACGATCGATGCGTCGGTGTCATCGCCTGTCCAGAACCGGAATGTTCGCGTTGGTGTTCCGCCCGACTTCAGCTTGCTGATGTCCCAGCCCTGCACCAGACCGCCGGAGTTCGCGAAGTACACGGTGTTCCCCGTGATCGCTACGGAGTTTTCGATAGAGAACTGTCGGTCAGTGATATTTGACTGGAGTTCGGCGTCCCAACTTGGGGTCTTGAACACAACCTGAGGTGCAACGGTGACTTTGCCTGCAGCGTCGTAGCCGCGGTTCAACTTAACGATGTAGAACCAGCTGTTTTCGCCGCCTTCGAACATGTAGTCATCGATGATGAGTGGTGAACCATCCCAGTCATCGTTCCAAACCTGTTGAACTCCGTCATACGCGGAAAGCTTCCAGAGCTCAACCGGTGTTGGACCTCGGTCCGTGGCGATGATGTGCAAGAAGTTGTCTCGCGAACCGCTGTAGGTGAGCGGAAAGCCATCGGGATCGGTAGTCACCGTTCCCTTGATGATGTCGCCAGTTTTGAATGGACTGATGATGTCTTTGCCGGTCTCTGCATCGAGCCAGTGGACTGCGTAGTCATATGCACCGAACGACACAATCGTTTTGCCGTTGGACTCATAAACATTTGGATTGCCCGTCCAACCAGTTCCGCACCATGTTGAGGTGCCAGAACCGTCGGTCGATTTCCCGCACATGCCGCCGCTCTGCGGGTAGGACCACAAGATTTTTGGCGCCGAGGGGACGGGGCCCAGTCCGTAGAAGGACCGTGTTGGATTTCCACGAAACGTGAGAACTCCTGGAACTTTCGTGCTCCACATGGAACCCGAAGATTTCGGATTTACCCAACCCTCATAGGGGGCTTCAGTAGTTGTCGTTGTTCCCTTGGCGGTCGTGTCTGGTGATTCGGAGGATGCGCTGTCGGCATTGTTTGACTTCGAATCAGATCCGCTCGTGACCACGACGAGTCCAAGGACGATGACTGCGACGGCGGCGACTGCAAGCGCAAAAACTCTCCATGGAGTCTTCGGGACCGGCTTGGCGTGCTTCATGGCGAGACCCGATTCAGATCATGGGTGAACGTCAGCTGATCAGCCGGCGCTGCCTTCGGCTACCAGTCGTTCGAGCACCAGTTCGGGGTTGTCGGCCTCGAGGCGCTCAAGCCAGAACTGGCTTTCGAACAGCGCCATGAGCGTACCGTCGGCTTTCTCGAGGATCCGGACACCGCGCATTCCTTGCAATTTCGAACCGCTTTCACGGTCGGTTCGGCGGGCCACCTTGTAATTGGTGGGCGAAAGCTCGACGGGGGCGCCGAATTCGTTTTCCAGTCGATAGACCGCGACATCGAACTGCATCGGGCCGACTGCGGCGAGTACGGGTGCAGAATCGCCTTGATCAACATCGCGCAGAACCTGCACGACACCTTCTTCGTCGAGTTGGGCGATCCCTCGACGGAACTGCTTGTAGCGACCGGTGTCTTTCACCCGAGCAACCGAAAAGTACTCGGGAGCAAAACTTGGGATAGCGGGAAACTCGACTGGTTTGTCGAGCCACAGAGTGTCGCCCACGCGCACATCCGTTGCGTTTACGAGGCCAACAACGTCGCCAGGGAACGCCTCGTCGATTGTCTCTCGCTCTGACCCGAAAACTTGGTGCGCATATTTTGTCGCGAACGGTTTTCCGGTCGTCCCGTGGGTAATGACCATGCCGCGTTCAAATTTTCCAGAACAGACACGCATGAACGCAATGCGGTCGCGATGTGACGGGTCCATGTTGGCTTGGACCTTGAAGACGAAACCCGAGAACGGATCGTCGAGTTCACGGATTGCGCCCTGAGCGTCCGGGCGAGAACTTGGAGATGGAACGAGGTCGATGATCGCATCGAGAAGTTTGCGAACACCGAAGTTTGTAAGCGCAGATCCAAAGAACGTGGGCGTGGATTGCGCACCAACAAAGAGTTCAACGTCGAGATCTGCGCCAACCTCATCAAGCAATGTGATTCCGTCAAGTGCCGATTGCCAAGCATCGCCTTCGTCGATTGCAGCCTGTGCCGGATCGACGACCTCTTCAGGAGCTTCCGTTGCTCCGCGCGCAACACGAGTAAAGCGGGTGAAGAGTCCGTCTCGACGATCGATGACTCCGCGGAAATCTCCGGCGATACCAACAGGCCATGTCACCGGTGTAACGACAAGACCGATTTGTTTTTCGATTTGGTCGATGAGTTCGAGTGGATCAAGGCCGGGACGATCCCACTTATTAATAAACGTAAGTAGTGGTAGGTCGCGCTGACGACACACATCAAAGAGTTTGAGTGTTTGTGGCTCGATGCCTTTGGCGGCATCGAGCACCATCACTGCGGCATCGGCGGCAGCAAGTACGCGGTAGGTGTCTTCGGAGAAGTCGCGGTGGCCAGGGGTGTCGAGCAGATTTATGACGCAATCGCGATAGGGAAATTGCAACACCGTCGACGTGATGGAGATCCCTCGTTGCTGCTCGAGTGCCATCCAGTCGGAGGTGGCAGAACGTCGGCCCGAACGAGCTTTCACGGCGCCGGCTTCACTGCTGAGTGCTCCGCCATAGAGAAGGAACTTCTCGGTCAACGTGGTTTTGCCCGCATCAGGATGGCTGATGATGGCGAACGTGCGGCGGCGCGAGGCCTCGGTAGACGGAGTTGACATTGGTCGGAGGGTAGCGGTCAGTGAGCCGCGGTCGAACAGGCGGGGCACACACCGATGAGATCGAGTCGGTGGTGTTCAATTCGGAAGCCGTGGCTGTTCGCAATCGAAGCGGCGAAGGACGCTACGCCGTCTTCAAGATCTGTCGGAACGTCGATGTCAGTGACGGTTCCACAGGAATCGCAAATGA
>CAMCTW010000039.1 GCA_945878645.1 Bifidobacterium breve | reverse complement strand
TCTCGCTGCTGGCGATCACCTACTTACATCGGTGACCCCCATTCGGGCCTGGTATGAACGCAACTTGCTTCGCGGAGTGAACTACGCGCGTTGGATTGAATACTCAGTCAGCGCATCGATCATGATCCTGCTGATCTGCCTGCTGAATGGCATCAACAACTTCTACGCCCTCGTTGCAATTTTTGGCGTCAACGCAGCGATGATTTTGTTCGGGCTTGTGATGGAACAGGTCAACCAAAATCGAGACTCCGTGAACTGGTGGCCATTCATCTTCGGCTGCATTGCCGGGATCATCCCGTGGATCGCAATCGTGATCGGGCTCTACTCAGCAGTTACCGACAACACAATGATTAACGGCATTCCCGTAAATGCCGATGGAGTACCACCGTTCGTTTACGGAATCGTGATTTCACTCTTCCTGTTGTTCAATTGCTTCGCCCTCAATCAATGGCTGCAATACCGAGGAAAGGGAAAGTTCGCCGATTATCTCTATGGCGAAAAGGTGTACCTCGTTCTCAGCCTTGTTGCGAAGAGCGCACTCGCCTGGCAGATCTTTGGCGGCACGCTCGCCAGCCCTTCCTGAATTAGGCGCTGAGTCGACGAAGAACCGCGCCAACGAATCGATCGGCAGCATCTACGTCAGTCAGTAAGAAAAAACAGGGCTCAAAAAGTTCCGCTTCGAGGAGCGCGGGTGATCCGTCATCGAGACGCACCACGTCGTATCGGCTATAGAGAAGTTGCTCGTGCGTTGAGATCCAACCGCCCTCACGAGCAATGTCCGTTACCGCTGTGGCTGCAGCATGAACTACAGCCCCCACATCGTCGGGGGTTCGCACAGACGTGATCTGCTCTCGATACTCGCCGTCCACAAACTGACCACCTTCAGCCAGCAATGCTGCTTTGTTGAACGAGTGAGAAATCACCCCGTCGAAAAGCACCGTTCCGATTTCGCCTTCAGCGTCGATCCGCGCTGCAAACGGCTGAACCATCACCGTTAGGTCGTTGGCAAAGATTTCAGTAGCAAGCGTTTCAGCGGCTCGATCAGCCTTTAGAAAGCGACCGGTCAACCGGCTTCCTGCCGACACCGATGGCTTCACCACAATTTCCGCACTGTCAAAAGATTGCGCTGCCGAACGGAGCTCTTCGATTGAATCAACAAAGGCAGTCGGAACGATCGGAACACCTCGATGTGCAAGATCAGCGAGGTAGCGCTTGTCGATATTCCATTCGATGAGTTCGACGGGGTTGTGAAACGTCGTCAGACCGCTCCGATCACCGAGCCATTTTCGAAACGGGTCCAGCCTCTCGACGTAATTCCAAGGACTTCGAACGACGATCAGATCAAACGAATCCCACGCCACCGATTCGTCTTCCCACGCCGCTTGAACAAGGTCGATTCCGGCATTGGCAAAGGCGATGAGTTGCAATGGAAGGTCGACGTCGTCATCAATCGCGTCGAGATCACTTGTGGTCACAAACGCAACTCTCATGCCGTCACGCTAGCGATTGCCCTAGACGCAACAGAGCCCGGCGCTTGGCCGGGCTCTGCTCAATCAGATCTTGTTGATCGGATCGTTCAATTGAACCAGTTATTCACCTGAGTGATTTCACACTTCACAACTTTTGCCTTTGAACTCTTAAACGAATTGACATCCCAAGAAATAGTTCCATTCTTGGGAATTGGCACTAAGAATGAGATCCCGCTATCGATCAGGACATTGTTCCCATCTCGGAACTCATAATCAAACATATAACTCTTCACCGATGAGGTCTTGTTCTCGATTGTGCCCGCCATAAGGGGGTATCCAGCGGAATCAGTCTCGCAAGTAGTGACTTTGATGCTGTAGTTCGCCGGATCAGCGGCACCAGTCGCATCCATGATTGCAACCGTTGTCGTTCCTGCAACAACAACAAATACTATAAACAAGATCACCGAAAGCACGGTTCCAACCGCCCCGAGAATGAGTCCAGCAAGAGCCATACCCTTTCCGGTCCCGCCCATTTCCTTCGCCTTCTTCATTCCGAGGAAGCCAAAAATGATCGCGAGAATGCCCGCAATCGGACCAAGGCAGACGAAGGTCAAGATGCCGAGTACCAGTGCAGCAACAGCCATTCCGTTATTCGGATTCGGCGCGCCACCCGCTTGAGCCATCGGTGGCGGCGGCGTACCGCCGGTTGGCGGTGGTGGTGGCGGCGGCGTACCGCCGGTTGGTGGTGGCGGCGGCGGTGGTGGCGGTGGTGGCGGTGGTGACGGTGGTGGCGGTGGTGACGGTGGTGACGGTGGTGGCGGTGGCGGTAAATCGGTCATCAGTTCTCCCGTGAACTCAGGCGACGCCCGTGCGCCGTTTTGCCGACGCTACCCGGTCACTCAAAATTTTTCAGAGAAAGTAACCACATCAGCGGTGCGAGGTTTCTCACTCAAGAATCTGTCAGGCCTTGGTGGCCCAAAATACCGTCCATGACGGCCAGGTGCCGGGCACCGTGCCCAATCCGTCATGATTCTTTGGCCATTCAGCAGCTGGCAATGACATCGGTGAATTCGGCGCTTCTTCGCCATACCAAAGTTCATGAATGCGGCGAACAAAGAGCCACTGGCCGTCGCGTCGCTCGTAGGTATCGCGGTAAAGGATGAATTGATGAATCCAACGCTCGCCGTCTTGGATCTGTCCATGGCAATAGACCTGACCAGTTGCGTGATCGGCATCAACGAGATCAATTGCGTGAGTCCCAACATTCAGCATCGAGATCCCGATTGCACCGAGGGATTCTGAGAAGGACGCACGCAACGCTTCCCGACCGTAGGTATCACGACCAACACGAACGTCGTCGACGAAGAGCAGTACGAGTGCATCGAGATCTCGGGAGTCCACGGCAACGGCGTAGTGCGAAGCCAGTTGACGGATCTGTTCGTGCGCCCACAGTCGTTCCACGATCTCAGTCAGGTCTGAAGATGCCATGGGCGGAGCGTAGGACCAGCCACACCCCAGCGTCCGCATTCCCCGAGTCGTATCCTCCGGGGATGGCTCAACGATCCGACTCCACCGCCGTGTTTGCCGATGGATCGATCTCGCTCCGCCTCTACCCCCATAACGAACTCGATGCCGTCTCCATCGTCGATCAGCTGTGCACGCAAGCGGCAATTGCTGCTGACGTTGGTTTCGATGGGGTTATGACCTCAGAACACCACGGAGGGTTCGCCGGTTACTTGCCAAATCCTCTGCAGATCAGTGGCTTCCAACTCGCTTCCATGTCACAAGGATGGGCAGCGGCCTGTCCGGTGCTCTTGCCATTGCGCCCGGTTGCGATGTTGGCCGAAGAAGTCGCCTGGCTTAACGCGCGCTACCCCGGTCGCGTTGGCATTGGTGTCGGTTCGGGTTCGTTGCCGCTCGACTTTGAAGCAATGGACATCGACCAAAGCACAGCGGTCGACGTTTTCAAACGCGATCTTCCGCGCCTTGTCGAGATGCTTTCTGG
This sequence comes from Bifidobacterium breve, assembly GCA_945878645.1. Lineage (GTDB taxonomy): Bacteria > Actinomycetota > Acidimicrobiia > Acidimicrobiales > Acidimicrobilacustridaceae > Acidimicrobilacustris. Next base: position 14,204 of record CAMCTW010000039.1, on the reverse strand, counting down.
TCGCGAACTTGGCGTCATCGATGGAGACCGAGCGCTACGCGAACTCACAACACAGCCGATCCCTGTGATCAGCACGGCAATGAGTCCCGCTGCTGTGCGCCGATCCGCCGCTGCCGGAGCGGGAGTCATTTATGACGGCGGGAGTAACCCCGAGCGCCTGCGAATGCTTTCCGATGCCTATCTCGAAGCCGGCGGTACAGCAGCGCGAATTCTCATTCGCCGAGTGTGGTTAGGACCCCCACCGAAGGAAGCCTTCGAAGCGCAGTTCGAGGTGTATCAGAGCTATTCCACAACCGAGGCGCTTTCTCATTGGCGAGATAACGGATGGATCTGCGGTGATGACGGCGCTGCACTCGCGCAAGAACTCGCTGACGCTCTGCGAACTACGAACACCACGTGCATCAACCTGCGAATTCATGCGCCCGGCATCGCGGCCGAAGCCGCTCGGGAGCAGATTGCTGCATTGGGGGCAGAAGTCCTTCCCCGATTACGAGCCGAGCTCGCAAACCATTAACCGTTTAGACGTCGATGCCTTCGAGGTCTTGACGAACCAGCGTGCGATAAAGATCGGCATACAAGCCCTCGGCGGCCAACAGTTCTTCGTGACGTCCTCGCTCAACAATGCGTCCGGACTCGAGAACGAGAATTTGATCGGCACCGGTGATCGTCGACAATCGATGAGCGACAACCAAAGAGGTTCTTCCCTTAAGTGCTGTTGCAAGGGCTTGTTGCACAAGCGATTCGTTTTCCGAATCGAGGTGACTCGTAGCCTCATCGAGAACGATGATGGCCGGTGCCTTCACCAACACTCGGGCGATCGCCAAACGCTGCTTCTCTCCACCAGACAGGCGGTGGCCACGCTCACCAACAACGGTGTCGTACCCGTCGGGAAAGCCAATGATCACATCATGAATTTGGGCGGCCTGACACGCGGCAACAATTTCGGCATCGGTCGCGTCGGGCCGTGCGTAACGAAGATTTTCGGCAACCGTGTCGTGAAAGAGATGAGGGTCCTGTGACACGACACCAACAGCGCTGCGCAACGAGTCGAGCGTGAGATCGCGAACATCGTGCCCGTCGATACGCACCGACCCCTCGGAGACGTCGTACAAACGCGGGACCAATGAGCTCATCGTGGTCTTTCCGGCACCTGAAGGACCTACGAGCGCAATGAGTTGTCCCGGGAGAATCGACGCAGAGACATCGTGAAGAACTTCGGCTCCTGGGCCATCGTCGACCGAACCGCTCAGACCTATCTCGAGCGATGCCAGCGACTCTTCGGCACCTGACGGATAGCGGAAGGTGACGTGATCGAACTCGATCGCACCCTTCGGCGGCGGAAGATGGATTGCATCGTCCTTGTCGTCGAGAGAATTACGAAGATCGAGTACTTCAAAAACTCGGTCGAAGGAAACGAGCGCCGTCATGATGTCGACCCGAGCACTTGAAAGCGCCGTCAGCGGTTCGTAAATACGTGTCACTAATGCGGCTAAGGCAACCAGCGTGCCAAGAGTGATGGCATCGGAAATAACGAGTTGTCCGCCGATCCAATAGACCAGCGCAGTTCCGATTGCCCCAACGAGGGCGAGAGCAATGAGAAATGTTCGGCTGTACATCGCGCTCTGAATACCGATGTCGCGCACTTCGGAGGCTCGATCGGAAAACTGTTTGGTCTCGCGCTTGCGGTTACCAAACAACTTCACCAAGAGAGCACCTGAAACGTTGAAGCGTTCGGTCATCTGAGTGTTCATCGCTGCATTGAGATCGAAACCCCGACGAGTGATCGCCGACAGTCGACGCCCAACACGCTTGGCCGGAATGATGAAAATTGGCAGAACCAAGATTCCAATAAGCGTGAGGCGCCATTCCAGGTAGAACATCGCGATCAGCGTGGTGATAAGCACGATGACGTTTGATACGACCGACCCAAGCGTTGTCGTCACCGCGCGCTGAGCTCCAATGACATCGTTATTGAGGCGGCTCATCAACGCGCCGGTTTGAGTTCGCGTGAAAAACCCGATGGGCATAGCGGAAACATGATCAAACAACTTCACGCGTAGGTCGTAAATCAATCCTTCGCCAATGCGCGATGAATAGAGCCGCTCGAAAAATGACATTGCCGAAGAAAACACTGCTGCAGCGATCACGATGCCGGCGAGGACATGAAGGAGTCCACGATTTCCTTCAGGAATGGCCGAGTCGATGATCTGTCGGAAGAGCAATGCCGGTATGAGCCCAAGCAAGGCCTGAATAACAATGACAAAGATGAATGCAGAGATTGCCCACCGATAGGGGCGGGCATAGGAGAGCACTCGAAGAACGGTGCGGCGGCCGATTGATGCATTGGCAATCGCGTCGCGATTTCCGGACATCATCATGTGGAGGGAACTAGGCATCATGGTCCGCTCAGGTTAGGACCGACCGAGCACATTCACTCTCGGCGCCCAACGCGCCACCGGCGCCCTAGGGCGCCGGCATTGATGGCGGAAAGTGAGGGATTCGAACCCTCGGTGACCCGAAGGCCACAACGGCTTTCGAGGCCGCCCCATTCGTCCGCTCTGGCAACTTTCCGTCTTCGACACTAGTTGCCCCTGTTGGAAAGGGGCCAACGCGCCGTGGGGATCAGAAAGGGTTCAGCGCAGGCCAGCGAAGTAAGACGAGAGCAGTTCGCTGCACTCGTCTGCTCGAACATCGGCAACCGTCACGAACTCGTGGTTGAGTCGAGGATCACTCCCGAGCTGATACAGCGAACCACAGGCGCCATTTTCATAACTCCGTGCACCGAAGACCACACGGCCAACACGAGCGTTCACCATGAGCCCAGCACACATGGCGCAGGGCTCCAGAGTGACAACCACGGTGGCATTCTCGAGTCGCCAAGAACCTATGGCCGCCGCGGCGTCTCGAATCGCAAGGAGTTCTGCGTGCGAGGTGGGGTCCTGTGACTGCTCACGTTCGTTATGACGACGAGCAACGACCTTGCCATCGATCACCACAACGGCACCGATCGGCACTTCACCTTGATCGCCGGCGAGCCTTGCTTCTTCAAGGGCCAAGCCCATGAGGTCAAAATCAGAAAACCCGTGATCGGAGGACTCGGGGGTGTCAGTTGCAACTCCCATTCAGTCTCCGATCACGTTGCGTTCGTCTGTACTTACTGGCGGAGGGAGTGGGATTCGAACCCACGGTGAGTTGCCCCACACACGCTTTCCAAGCGTGCCGATTCGGCCGCTCTCGCACCCCTCCCGGGGACCATCCATTTGTGCCGGACGGTGTTCCGAGCCGACAGGGTATCGTTCCTCCCGACCCGCTCTCGCGTGTGGCGGTCGGGTCCTGTGCAATCGGAACCCGCGAATCGAGTCAGGGCCGGAAGGCAGCAGCTCTCAACGGGATCACCGATGTGCCGCAGGTCGCCTGACCGTCACACGGGGGAGCGGGTCTTTTTCCGCCTGTTGCCCACAGATCGGGGCAATGGCAGTCCCAGCCGATCGGTAGGCTCGCCACCAATGTCCTATCAGTCGCTCTATCGCCGCTATCGCCCGAGTCGCTTCAGTGAGGTTCGCGGCCAAGAGCACCTTGTGTCCGCGCTGCGCAACGCTGTCACCGAAGATCGCCTAGGCCACGCCTATCTCTTCTCTGGCCCGCGAGGCACCGGCAAAACCTCTACCGCTCGCATCCTCGCCAAGGTTCTCAATTGTCAGAATCCCGAAGCGGGCGAGCCATGTTGTGTGTGCGACTCATGCCTTTCCATCGATGCGGGAACCAGTTTCGATGTCCATGAACTCGATGCTGCTTCCAATAATGGCGTCGATGCAATCCGCGATCTCATCTCAAGCGCGTCACTCGCCACACCTGGTCGCTACAAGGTGTACATCCTCGATGAGGTCCACATGCTTTCGACCGCGGCTTCGAATGCATTGTTAAAGACCCTTGAAGAACCGCCATCACATGTCATCTTCGTCTTGGCGACAACCGATCCGCAGAAGGTTCTTCCAACGATCCGAAGCCGCACGCAACATTTTGAAGTGCACCTGCTTTCGGCCGCCGATCTTGAAGGACTCGTCGACTACGTCGTCGCCGATGCTGGCCTTGAATTGTCATCTGAAGGTCGCTCCTATGTCTTGCGCGTCGGCGCTGGTTCTGCTCGCGACACGCTCTCTGCACTCGATCGTGTCGTTGCCGCTGGCGGAATTCCCGATTCCGAAGATGCCGTCGATGAACTTGTCGAAGCATTGTGCGAACGCGACACCGGTCGCGCTCTTATTGCTGTCGAGGGTGCACTCTCGCGCGGGCGCAATCCGCGTGTTCTTGGCGAAGCCCTCATTGCACGGTTACGCGATGTGTTCCTTGCATCGGTTGGTGCCGACCTTTCTCGTCTGACCGATACCGACCGCGCTCGCGCCACCGAACAAGGCCAACGCCTCGGTGCCGCCGGCGCAACACGTGCACTTGAAGCACTCGGACAAGCATTCGTGGGCATTCAAGATGCTCTCGACCCACGCATCCCGCTTGAAGTCGCGTTAGTCCGGCTCACTCGCGACGACGCCGATGTGTCGCTGTCATCACTCGCCGAACGCATTTCACGACTCGAACGCGATGGCGTCGTCGTTTCGGCCGACGCGGCGCCCAAGGTCCCCGGCCCGGCCCGGCCGAAGGCACTGCCACCTCCCGTCGCCGACGACGAGCAGGTCGATTCCAGTCCCATGCCAGCAGCAGGTAGCCGTCCTGCCGATGTTGCTCGCGAGGAACTTCGCCGTCGAACGGGTGGCGAAGAACCGGCACGTCCGAGTCGCGCTGCGACCCGCCCACCGAGCCGTCCCGCTCGTCCTGGTCGTCCCGGCGCAACCGCTGCCCCCAGCGCTACCAAAGCGCCAGCCGCTGAACCACTACCTGAACCGGAATCTGAGCCGGTTGCCGAACCCATCGCAGAACCAATCGCAGAACTCACCCCTGAGCCAGTCGCCGAACCAGCGCCAAGCGCTCCGGCCGCAACCGCCCTTAAGGGTGGAGCCATGCCGGCGCTCATCGATCTGACGAGCAACTGGAGCGACACACTTTTGCCATCGCTTCCCCAACGCTCTCGCGCTCGATTCTCCGGTGGGCATTGGATCGATGTTGTCGATGGTGTCGCCGTGTTTGCATTGCCCAATGAACCGCATGCAGTTCGCTGCGAAGAATGTCGTTCCGAGGTTGAATCTGCATTAGCGGCACACTTCGGCGCCCCGGTTCCCATCCGCCTTGTTGTCGATGGTTCGGCGCCCGATCCATCTGCGCCCCGGAGTATCGCTGCTGCGCGCCGGGCCGCAACCGACGAAAATCCCGTCGATGAATCCATCGATCTCGACGACCTCCGAAATGCCAAAGGCGCACCATCTGCAGGGGCCGATCGCATTGCCGCGATCTTCCCCGGCGCCGAACTCATCGACGAAAACTGATTCCCTACCCCATCGCCCCTGCGGGAGCCCACGTGTCTGACCAATTCGATCTCGGCTCGATGCTTAGCCAAGCCATGGCTATGCAGCAGCAGTTTGAGCAAGCTCGCGCCGACGCCGCTACTCGCGAGTTCGTCGGTCAAGCGGGCGGTGGCGCTGTAGCAATTCGTGTCACCGGTGGCATGCAGGTGCTCAACGTCTCGATTTCTCCCGAAGCAGTCGACCCTTCCGACGTCGCCATGCTCGAAGATCTTGTACTTGCCGCATTTCACGATGCGCTCGCGCAAATCGATGCGATGCAACAGGAAGTGCTCGGGCCATTTCAGAACGCAGCCATGCCCGACCTCGGCGACCTCGGTGGTCTTGCCGATCTCGAGGCCCTTGGTCTTTTCGGAGCACCCGAGGACATCATCGAAATTGATTCACACCACCCGGACGATCAAGCGTGAGTATCTACGCCGGTCCAGTTCAGGATCTCATTGATGAACTCGGTCGCTTACCTGGTGTTGGCCCGAAGTCGGCCCAACGAATCGCGTTTCACTTACTCAAGATGCCCACCGAAGATGCCACTCGGTTAGCCAATTCCATTCTCATTGTGAAAGAACGCGTCAGTTTTTGCACGACATGCTTCAACGTCTCCGAAGGTGACTCCTGCGGAATCTGCAGCGATACACGCCGCGAGGCAGGCGTGGTGTGCGTCGTTGAAGAACCTCGCGACATCGTGGCAGTTGAAAAGACCGGCGAATACCGAGGTCGCTATCACGTACTTCAAGGTGCGATCAGCCCGATCGAAGGCATCGGCCCCGATCAATTGCGCGTGAAAGAACTGCTCGTACGCATCGAGCCCGAAGGCATCGAAGAAGTCATCCTGTGCACCAACCCCAACATCGAAGGCGAAGCAACCGCGATGTACCTGGGACGTTTACTCAAACCACTCGGCATTCGCGTCACACGAATTGCCAGCGGACTTCCTGTCGGTGGCGACCTCGAGTACGCAGACGAGCTCACGCTCGGCCGCGCCCTCGAGGGACGCCGCGACGTCGACTAGCTCAGATCGTTTCCAGCAAGATGGCGTCGCCCTGACCGCCGCCGCCACAAAGTGCAGCAGCGCCCTTGCCGCCACCGCGACGCTTGAGTTCCAGCAAGAGGTGCAGGGCAACACGGGTTCCCGACATGCCAATGGGGTGACCAAGAGCGATTGCGCCACCATTGACGTTGGTGATTTCGTCGGTGATGCCAAGTTTCGCCATTGAAGCAACTCCGACTGCGGCAAATGCTTCGTTCAATTCGAAGAGGTCGAGATCGCTGACCTTCATGCCGACGCGATCAAGTGCACTGTTGATTGCATTGGCAGGCTGATCGAGCAGCGATGCATCGGGACCAGCAACCTGGCCATATCCGACGATGCGACCGAGCGGCGTAATGCCAAGTCGTTCAGCAGCCGCCTCCGATGCAACGATGACTGCTGCGCCACCATCGGAAATTTGCGAAGCGTTACCAGCGGTGATGTTTCCGGCCTTATCGAATGCCGGGCGAAGGCCACTCAAAGAGTCGTAGGTCGATTCGACGCGAACGCCTTCGTCGACGGAGAACAACTTGGGGTCGCCCTTGCGTTGCGGAATCTCGACGTTGACGATCTCGTCGTTGAAAAATCCTTCAGCTTGTGCCTTCACGGCGCGTGCGTGTGAAAGTGCGGCAAGCGCATCCTGTGATTCGCGGCTGATGCCGGCGGTGGCTGCGTACTTCTCGGTGCCAGCGCCCATTGCCAATTGGTCAATGGCGCAGAACAGTCCGTCGAACATCATCGAGTCGATCACTTTGCTGTCGCCCATGCGCAAACCAGCGCGAGCTCCGGGCATGAGATACGGCGCATTGGTCATCGACTCCATACCGCCGGCAACAACGATGTCGGCCTCGCCGGACTGGATGTAGAGGTCGGCAAGGTGAATTGCATTGAGACCTGAGAGACACACCTTGTTGACGGTGGTCGAAGGAACCGACATGGGAATGCCAGCTTTGGTTGATGCCTGACGTGCAGTCATCTGACCAGCACCGCCGAGCAGCACCTGACCCATGAATACGTAATCAACCTGTTCCGGGGTGAGCCCAGCACGCTGAAGAGCGGCGCGGATGGCGAGCGCACCGAGATCAGTGGCTTCGAATCCGGCCAATGAACCAGAAAGCTTGCCAATAGGCGTACGAGCGCCAGCGAGAATGACCGAACCAGCCATGTCTGAACCTCCCAAGAGGAATTGTTCCCCGTCGCCGGCTCAGACAGGCGATCGACGGGAGGGACGGCGATGTCCCGGGCCAGAACTGTACCCGCCGGTAACCAACGCCACCGCATGGCCTCAGGGCGCCCGGTCCGCATGGCCTGAGGCCCATCAGGCCCGGTAGCGTGCCGCGTCATGCAACAGATCATCGATGCCATTCTCCAGGGTGCCCCCGGCGAGGAACTCGCCGCCATCGCCCTGCCCGAGTCCTACAAGGCCACCGTCGTTCTCGCCTCCGAACAGACGATGTTCGACGGCATGGAGTCAGAAGACAAGGACCCACGTCAGGCGCTTCATCTCCAAGAGATCGCCATGCCCGAACTCGCCCCCGACGAAGCAGTAATCGCGGTCATGGCGAGCTCAATCAATTTCAACACTGTCTGGTCATCGATCTTTGAACCGGTGTCCACCTTCGGCTTTCTCAAACGCCTCGGCAAAGAGAGTTACTGGGGAGCACGTCACGACCAACCGTTCCACGCTGTCGGTTCCGATGCGTCGGGTGTTGTCCTAAGAGTTGGCAGCGCAGTGCGCAAGTGGAAGGTCGGCGACAAAGTCGTCGTGCATTGCAACTACGTCGACGATCAAGACCCATCAAGCCATAACGACTCAATGCTTGGTGACAACCAACGCATTTGGGGTTTCGAAACCAACTATGGCGGACTCGCTGAACTTTCGGTTGTCAAAGCAAATCAGCTCATGCCAAAGCCCGCGCATCTTTCGTGGGAAGAAGCATCAGTTAACGCGTTGTGCAACTCCACGAGTTACCGGATGCTGGTGAGCAGGAACGCCGCGCAAATGAAACAAGGCGATGCCGTTCTTGTTTGGGGCGCGTCGGGTGGCCTCGGCGGTTACGCCGTGCAGTACATCCTCAACGGTGGCGGCACTCCAGTGGGTGTTGTGTCATCACCAGAAAAGGTTGGGCTGCTGAACGATCTCGGTGTCGAGCACGTCATCGATCGTCGGGCATCCAACTACAAGTTCTGGGCCGATGAGCACACCCAAGACGAAACGGAATGGCGTCGACTGGGCAAAGACATTCGCTCAATGATCGGTCGCGATGTCGACATCGTGTTTGAACACCCAGGTCGCCAAACCTTTGGCGCCTCAGTGTTCGTTGCTGCTCGCGGCGGAACCATCGTTACGTGTGCTGCAACTAGTGGCTTCACGATCGAATACGACAATCGTCATCTCTGGATGAAATTAAAGAACATCATCAGCTCACATTTCGCGAACTATGCCGAAGCATGGGCTGCCAACCAACTCATCTGTGAAGGCAAGATTCAACCCATCCTTTCCGCGGTGTACCCGCTTGAACAGACCGGTGAAGCCGCCTACCAAGTTCATAAGAACTTGCACGAAGGAAAAATCGGCGTTTTGTGCCTTGCGCCATCAGAAGGCCTCGGCATTGACGACCCCGAGTTCCGCGCCAAGGTCGGCGAAGACCGCATCACGGCGTTCCGTCGTCACGGCGCGTAGAGGAAACACGAACCATGGCCATCACCGCTCGCCGTCCCGGCGAAGAAGAATCAGGAGTTCAAATGAGTGAAGCTGCTGCGAACCAGAAACCGCTGCTGACAGAAATCGACCACATTGCAATCGCAGTTCCTGATCTGGGTGCAGCGATCGACTACTACCGCGAAACATTCGGTGCCGTTGTCGATCATCGTGAAGTTGTCGAAAGCGACGGCGTTGAAGAAGCGCTGCTCAAGGTTGCCGAGAGTTATATTCAGCTCCTCACCCCGACCCGCGAAGATTCAACCGTCGCGAAGTGGCTCAACACTCGTGGTGGCCCGGGAATTCACCATGTCGGTTATCGCGTGGCCAATTGTGCCGAAGCGCTTGATGCCGTCAAAGCACAGGGATTTCGAGTACTCGACGACGCTCCCCGACCTGGATCACGCGGAACAACTGTCGCGTTTATTCACCCCAAGGACGCGCTCGGCACGCTGATCGAGCTCGTTCAGGAGTAATCCTGAACAGTTTGTGGCGCCACGATCAAAGGTCAAACACCGCTACGGTGCGGCCTATGAGTGGCGTGAATTACACGGTGACTGAACTGATGACTGCGACTGCCGATGCCATCAAGGCGCGGCTGGGCGGAGCAGTTTGGGTCGACGGCGAAATCTCTGGCGCTCGTGAATCCCGCGGCCACTTCTACTTCGATCTCGTAGATCGAGATGAGAAGGGGGCAGTCACCGCCAAGGTGCCCGTTGCTCTTTGGAGTCGCGCCCGACCAAAGGTCGAACAAAAGCTTCAAAGCGCTGGAACAGTCCGTCTGGAAGAAGGCGTCAAGGTTCGTATCCGTGGACCGCTTGAATTGTGGTTAGCGGGTGGCCGTCTTCAGTTGTCGATGCAGGATATCGATCCTGCGTTCACGCTCGAAGCGCTTGAGTCTGAACGCGAGCGGGTGCTTGCGGTGCTGCGCGCCGAGAACCTCATCGACCGCAATCGTTCTCTTGCTCTCACACCAATGCCGTTGCACATCGCGCTCATCACTGCCGACGAAAGCGCTGCGCAGGCAGACTTCATGCATTCGCTTATCGAGAGCCGACTTCCTTGGCGGGTCGAGTTCATCGACTCAAAAGTTCAAGGTGCCGGCGCTGAACGCACTATCGCTGCTGCTCTCCGAACCGCACAGCGCAACAAGGTCGACGTCATCGCCCTCGTCCGCGGCGGTGGTTCGCGCCTTGACCTTGCGGTCTTTGACCACGAGGTTGTGGCTCGCGCAATAGCAACGTCATCGGTTCCCGTCTTCACCGGTATCGGACATGAAATCGATACAAGCGTCGCCGATGTCGTGGCCCATTGTGCGAACAAGACTCCAACTGCCTGTGCAGAAGCTCTCGTCGACATCGCCATGGAAGTCGTCACTCGTGGAGAAACGGCGTGGGGTGACATCGCGGAAATCGTTTCAACAACTCTTGAGGTTGAACGCGAACGGCTCGCCCGCTCGGCCCGCCACGCCGCCCTCGGAGCCCGAACCCGACTCACGGTGGAGCGACATCGGCTCTCCAGTACGACCTCGCGTCTCAACCGATCCCTTGAGACCACGATGAAGTCAGAAAAGCAGAGCCTCGAACTCTTTACCGCTCGGCTCAGTGCCGTCGATCCGGTTCGGACTCTGGCGCGCGGCTGGTCAATCACTCGCACCGAGAGAGGTACCGTCGTTCGCCGAAGCGCCGATGTGTCTCTAGGTGACACCCTTGTCACAACCGTTTCTGACGGCACCATCACCAGCACCGCAACCGCAACTGATTGAGAGATCCAATGGCCACGAAGAAAGACTCTGCTGATTCACTTGGCTACGCCGAGGCCGTCACTGAGCTAGAAGCCATACTCACTGAACTCGAAGCAGACGATGTCGATGTCGATCGACTCGCTGAACAGGTTCGTCGTGCTGCTGACCTCATTGAGCTGTGCCGCGGTCGCCTCGAAAACGCTCAAGTTGAGGTCACTCGCATCGTCGCCGACCTCGATGCACTCGACGCTGATGTCGACGACGAGTGATCGGTTCACCACCCACCGAAGTTCCCGCGGCACTCACCACGGTTGCCGCTCCCGTTGAGGCTCGACTTCGTTCGATCCTCGAGACCGAACGCGCCCGATGGGTCGCAGTCGATGCCGATCTTGCAGCGCCGATCGATGTATTGACTCGATTCGTACTCGATGGCGGAAAACGTTTACGACCTGCGTTCTGCCACTGGGCATTTGTCGGTGCCGGCGGCGCGCCTGGAGACAGCGGCGTGATCGATGCAGGGGCAGCCTTTGAGATGCTCCATGCCTTTGCGCTGATTCATGACGATGTCATGGATGGATCTTCGATTCGACGAGGCGAGTCAACCGTGCATGTCACGTTCGATGCAGATCATCAAGAAAGCGCATGGAACGGTGAGGCTCGGCGATTCGGTGAAGGCATCGCAATCCTTATCGGAGACCTCGCTGAGGTCTACGCCGACCGCCTCATGTCAAACGCTCCGGCCGCTGCGTTCGAGGTTTGGAACGAGTTGAAGATCGAACTGAATATTGGCCAGTTCCTCGACGTCCTTGGGGCTGCCCGAGGCGGCGTTGACCTGCAGACGGCTCGGCGAATTGTCCGCTACAAATCGGGCAAGTACACGATCGAACGTCCGTTGCATGTTGGCGCGGCGTTAGCCGGTCGACTCGATGAACTTGAGAAACCACTTTCTCATTATGGCGAGCCACTGGGTGAAGCATTCCAGTTGCGCGATGACATCCTCGGAACATTCGGTGACAGCGCGCGCACGGGTAAACCTGTTGGCGATGATCTTCGCGAAGGAAAGCCAACGCCGATTTTGGCCGTTGCCCATGAGCGCGCAACGCCCACACAACTCCGAACTCTCGAACGAATTGGTTGTCTAGACCTCAGCCTCGACGAGATTCTGGCGATTCAGACTGTCTTTACCGACACGGGTGCGTTAGCGGAGATCGAATCGAGTATCAGTCAGCTCACCGCTCAAGCGATCAAGGCTCTCGAAATCATCGACGTGACAACCGAGGCACGCCAAGCGCTCGAAGCCCTCGCCATTTATGTCGGAACTCGCGACCTCTAACGAATTCGATCGTCAGGCGAACGATTCGATTGCCTGTTCCAGCGGAAGTTCAATCACACCGATGTCGGAGGCAACTGCAGCCAGCCACTCTGGTCGGATTCGCGCGCTCACCACAATCGGATTCTCGATTTCCGAATCTTCAAGAATGAATCGCACGTAATCGAGCGCGTAATCGGGCGGCCGTGGATCACGACTGAGTTCGAGAAGCGCATACGGATCAGGTTTCGTGGTTCCTGAAGCGGGAAGAACATTCACATATGGAGTTGGCGGCTGTGAACCGCCACCAACCGCGCCGCTTCCATCAAAAAGCACAACGCCATGAACGTGCGAGGTCCGTGCTCCGGCAACTAAGAGTCCGACCCACGCTCCAAATCCGCGCCCGACAATGGTGACGGGACCACGTTCAGCGAGCACCGCATCAACGTCGGACATCAAGCCTTCAGGGGTGTACCCGCCGCTCACCGGAACATCCGACTCGCCGTGTCCGGTGAAATCGAGAGCGAGAACTGGACCATTCCATACCGAAGTCCACTCCGGCCGAGACATCGGCGACTGCTCCCCAAGACCGTGGAGCAACAGCAATGGACGTCCTTCGCCTTCCGCCAACGTGTGCAGAGCAAGACGGAGCGAACCGTTAACCAAAAACTCCATTGAGCTCGTCATCGGAGTGGCTCCAAAAATTCGAGGACAAGATCAGCGATGAATCGCGATTGTTCTATGTGCAAGAAATGTCCGATGTCGTCGTAGTACTCGAGTCGCCCACCGGGAGGAAGATACGGTTCGATGTCGCCGTGACGACTCTTCCATCCCATGGGATCGTCTTGAACCCCTGAGAGCACGCCGAGGAATGGCATTTCCAGTGCGGCGAGGTGATCGAGCGACCATCCGGGACGCCACGGGCCAAACCCACCAAGGTGCAAAACCGGATCGATCTTCCATCGCCAACCCTCATCATCGTGACGGGCGCCCACGGTCACGAGATACTCAAGCCATTCGCTCGACAACCGCGGATTCATCGGTTGGCGTCGTTCCGCCAAACCTTCGATCGTGTCGGGCCGTCGCGAAAGTTCATTCCGACGTCGACGACGGTCAAGGCCCGATGCCAAATCTGCACGGCGCATGCGACGGCGCTCGCGATCATTCACATCAGGTGAAGAAAACTGCGACGGAAGTCCGTCAAGATTCACAAAGGCTTTTGCCAGTGATGGGCGGCCATCCAAAAGATCAAGAAGTTGACCGCCACCCTTGGAATGACCGAGTAACACGATCGGTTCACTTGAGATCGACTGAATCGCCGCAAGGTGGTCGCGAACATCAGCGGACCATCCATACATATGCGCATGATCGGAATCGCCATGGCCGCGTGCGTCCCACGCGACTACTCGCCATCCGGCTTCAGCGATCATCGGAGCAAAGACATCGAATGTGCGCGAAAAATCAAACCCGCCGTGCACCATCGCAAGAACAGGAGCGTCTGGATCTCCCCATTCGTTCAACGCGAGTCGAAGACCACTGCTATCGATGGAACCAGTGCGCTCAGGCGCCTTCGCCCCCGGAAATTCACGCGTCTGATCAGTACTGGGCACGTCGGCGAGCCTACGTGCCCCGCACCCATCGCTTGTATTCCTAACCCCCGTAGACTTCGACGACCATGAATCCGAAACAGATCGACGTTCACGACACCGCCGATGAGCGCCTCCGCCGCGACGGACAGCGCTACACCGCCAATCGACGCGCACTTGTCGATGCCATGGCTTCAGCTGATCGCCCAGTCACTGTTGTTGAACTCATCGATGTCGCAACCGGAATGCCGCAAAGTTCCGCGTACCGAAATCTGTCGGTACTAGAGGATGCTGGTGTTGTTCGCCGGCTCGTTACGGCTGACGACACGGCTCGATTTGAGCTGGCCGAAGACCTCACTGGTCACC
>CAMCTW010000038.1 GCA_945878645.1 Bifidobacterium breve | reverse complement strand
GTGAGGCCCCGAAGCACCTGATACAGCACCAGGAAAACCGGCATCTGAACCAAAAGGGGCAGACAGCCGCCAAGCGGGTTGATGCTGTTTTCCTTGTAGAACTTCAGAAGTTCTTCATTGAGCTTCTGTCGATCGTCTTTGTACCGGGTCTGAATCTTCTTCATCTCCGGCTGGAGTTGCTGCATCACCATCATCGACCGCGTGCCCTTGAGGGTCAGCGGCGTGACGATGATCATCACCACCAATGTCAGGAGGATGATGGCAACGGCATAGTTCCCGGTGATGTCGTAGAAGAACGCCAACACTGACGCGAAGGCTTTCAAAAACGGTTCAAACGCTTCCATTGCCTAGGCGGCCTTCCTGTCGGGAACGGGATCCCATCCAGAACCACCCCAAGGATGGCACCGGCCCAGTCGTCGAATCGACAACCAGGAACCCCGCACGAACCCGTGCACCTCGAGTGCTTCGAGGGCGTAGGACGAACAGGTCGGGACATAACGGCAGGGCGAAACCCGGCCGGCAAACAACCATTGATAGCCGCGCACACCCCGTGCCGTCAGACGCGCAGGAAACGACGGGCGATCCTCGGGGTCAGTTGCGCGCGCCAAATCGTGGTTGTGTCCGCAGACCGCACTCATTGGGAACTCCCAACAAGACGACCGAGGCAGCTTTCGACGTCGGCCAGAAGGACCGAGCGCTCAACCTCTGCCGCCCCCGGCTGCAAAGCAAAGAGCCATGCACCAGCAGGAAACAGCGGGCTTTTTGCGGCCCGCAACTCGCCGAGATGGGCTCGTACCTGCCTGCGCAGACGATTCCGCACAACGGCGGTTCCGACCTTGCGGGACACGGCGAACGCGACTCTTGGGGGCTCGTCAACAGACACCGACGACGCCAACATCGTTATCGCCACCGTGCCACTGCGAACCCGACGACCGCGCCGTCGCAGTTCTTCGAACGTGCGGCGATCACGAATTCGCCAGATCAGGCCGACAGCCGTTTGCGGCCCTTAAGGCGACGCGATCGCAGAACGTTGCGACCGGCACGGGTGGCCATGCGGGAACGGAAGCCATGCTTCTTCGCCCGGCGGCGGTTATTGGGCTGGAACGTACGCTTCACGAGGGGCCTCCGCGACCTGGAGATCCAGAAGGGATCCGGCAGATCGTTGATTCTTAGACAAGGGTTGTGGTGTGGAAACGGGCCCGGCCTGACGCGTGCGCAAGGAGCCCGACACCTGTTCGAATGACAACGCTAGAGGGTGGAGCCCCGGTGCAGCAACACCGGGGTCGTGCTACGGTCCCGCACCCATCCACAGAGCCTCGATGACGGTGCTCCGAAGGTGGGGTACACGTGTGCTGAAGGGCGGCAAACCACTCCGTGTGGACAGCGGTCGACTTTTTCCACAAGTGTGCACCTTGTTGTGGAACCAAACTCCTTGTCAGGGGCCGTCGTGCAGGTGGACCAAGCCGAACAATTGTGGACGAAGTGCACGGTCGCTTTGCGCGAGCAGGTCTCCGAAGCCGTGTGGATGACTACGTTCTCCATGGTTACGCCCCTCGACCTCGATGGAACGGTGCTTTCGGTCGCTGTGCCTAGTTCTGTTGTGAAAGAACGGCTCGAGACGCGCTATCTCACCCTGGTATCCGGGGCGCTGGCCGACATTGGGCAAAGCGATGTCTCGCTTTTCATACAGGTCCACACCGACGTTGCCCCCCCGACTGCGAACTTCTCCCCAGCACAATCCACAACTGAAACCACAGATACCCCCAACAACGGGCAAGGGCTGTTGACAACTCCTGCCAATCTGGGGACAACAGCACCCCAGTCCGCGGAGCTTGGGCTTCCCGTGAATCCTCGCTACACCTTCGATGCCTTCGTCACCGGCACATCGAACCGGTTTGCCCACGCTGCTGCCCTCAGTGTGGCCGAGACACCAGCAAAGTCGTACAACCCGCTCTTTATTTATGGCGACGCCGGCCTTGGCAAGACCCACCTTCTTCAGGCCATTGCCAACTACGTGCGAGAGATCTACCCCGGCCACCAGGTTCGCTACGTCTCAACCGAACAATTTCTCAATCAGTACGTCGACGCCATCCGCCAAAACACCATGCCGGAATTCAAGAAGCGGTACCGCGAAATTGACGTGCTCCTCCTTGATGACATTCAGATCATCGAAGGAAAGGAAGGCCTCCAAGAAGAGCTCTTCCATACGTTCGAGTCGCTCTATCAAGCCAATGCCCAGATCGTGCTTTCCTCAGATCGGCCCCCCGATTCCATTTCCACCCTCGAAGACCGGCTCCGCAGCCGCTTCAAAATGGGGCTCATCACCGAGATCAACCCCCCCGAACTGGAAACCCGCCTGGCCATCCTCCGCAAGAAGGCCGAGCGAGAGCCCATCGCTCCGCCACCCGATGTCCTTGAATTCATTGCCTCAAACATCACCAACAACATTCGTGAGCTCGAGGGCGCGCTTATCCGGGTCTGCGCATTCGCCAGCCTCACAGGCAACCCCCTCACGGTTGAGTTGGCCGAAGGGGTCCTCAGTGACATCCTCACCCACACCCAACCCCGGCCCATCACGCCGGCGTTGATCCTCGAAAAGACCTCGGAAATGTTCGATTTCACTATCGATGAGATCAAAGGGCAAAGCCGCCGCCGGCCTCTCGTAACCGCTCGCCAAATCGGTATGTACGTGATGCGGGAAATGACCGACCTCAGTTACCCGGCCATTGCTCGCGATTTCGGCGGACGAGATCACACCACCGTTATCCACGCTGTCGAGAAAATCAGTGGCCTCATGAAAGAGCGCCGACAGATCTACGACCAGGTCACCGAGCTCACCCAACGGATCAGGAACAGTTGATCATCATGTTCGCTGCGAACACCTTTTCCCGAACACCCGCGCGTCAGTCCGAACACTCGCGCGGTGGACAACCCAGTGGACCAGGGCGCGCGCGCTACTGCATGAATAGGGGACGACCAGCCAGTCATCCCCCGCGCTGTCACTCACGCGGTTCAGACTGTGGATCGCTGTGGATGAGCGTCGGACAACAAAACCATCCGTACGCTGGGAGAACAGTGGTTTGTCCACAATCCACAGCCCTTATTACTACCACTACCTATTTCTCCTTCTTTTTTAAAACAACATCAAGTACCACCGTCTGTCAGGAAAGTGAGCCGACGTGAAGTTCCGTTGTGAGCGAGATCCCCTCGTCGAAGCCATCTCTGTTGCCTCTCGGGGCGTTACTCCGCGCAGCTCCGGGCGCCAAGCGTTAACCGGTCTCAACCTCGTGTTGGTTGGCAATGATCTTCAGGTAACCGGAAGCGACCTCGACCTCACCATCATCGCAACCGCGTCGGTGTCTGGGTCTCGTGACGGCACCGTGCTCGTTCCCGCGAAACTTCTCACCGAGATTGTTCGCAATCTTCCTGAAGGCGCGGTCACGTTCGAAGCCGACGACAACGAAGTGCGCATTGGGTCAGGTCGATCGCAGTTTGCGGTGAAAACCATCGCCATCGACTATCCACCGATGCCCGAAGCGACCGACTCTGCGGTCACGATCGACGCAACACTTTTGCGCGACGCAATTTCTCAGGTCGTCTCGGCTGCGAGCACCGACGAATCACGGAAGTTCGAACTCACCGGTGTTTCTATCGCCGCACACGGAACCGGAATTCGGCTTGTCGCCACCGACACGTACCGCCTCGCCATTCGTGATCTTCCTGGAACCTCAATCCTCACCGAGGGCCAAAAAGTTCTCGTCCCCTCCTCGGCGCTAAAGGAACTCAATCGGTTACTTTCCACCGCAGAAACTGTCACTATTCGCCTTGCCGAGCGGTATGTCTCTTTTGAGGTAGGTGGCGTTCGCCTTGTGAGCCAACTTCTCGACGGAAGCTTCCCCGATTACGAAAATCTTCTTCCCAAGACCGCCGACTCCCATCCGAACCGCCTCACCATTGAGCGCGAGATTTTCCTCGACGCGCTGAAACGCGTCGGTCTTCTTTCGAAAGAAACAACCAAGATTCGTCTCGTCATCAAACACGATTCCGTCGAGTTGATTGCAGAAACGTTCGATGTTGGCAAGGCCGACGAAGTGATCGACGCTCGACACGTAGGCGAAGAACTCGAGATTTCGTTCAACCCGGAATATTTACGAGCAGGAATCGAAGCAGCACCTTCCGACGAAATTACGATCGAAATTGCCCGGCCGACCAGCCCGGTTCTTATTCGAGGCAACGAGACCGAGGATTTCTTGTACTTGTTGATGCCGATCCGTAACTGACGTGCGGCTCGCTCGTCTCTGGCTCACCGATTTTCGGTCCTACGCCAGTGCAGATATTTCGTTTGCACCAGGACTTACAGCACTTCTTGGCGCGAATGGTGAAGGTAAGACCAACGTGATGGAAGCGATTGGCTACCTCGCCACGCTTTCTTCGTTTCGCGGCGCACCAAACGATGCGTTGGTTCGGTCCGGCGCTTCCTCGGCGGTCATCCGCGCTGAAGGCGAACGCGAAGGCCGCCAACTTTTAATTGAAGCGGAACTAGCGTCAACGGGCCGCGGTCGAGTGCAAGTCAATAAGCAGAAGTTGGCGCGAACTCGCGACCTGCTGGGTGCGTTGCGTGTCTCGGTCTTTTCGCCCGACGACCTTGAGTTGGTAAAGGGAGGCCCAGCAGGACGACGCCATTACCTTGATGACGCTCTGGTGGCTCGTCGCCCAGCGTTTGATTCGTTGAGATCTGACCTCGAAAAAATTCTGAAACAGCGGAATGCGCTGTTGAAACAAGCCGGGGGTCGGCTTACTCCCGATATTGAGTCGACCCTCAGTGTTTGGGACGCAAAGTTGATTGAAACCGGAGAAGCTCTCGCGCAAGCGCGAGATGACCTGGTGACCGAACTCGCTCCCGCACTGAACCTCGCCTACGAACAAGTCGCCGGTCGGTCGGTGCCCGTGACAACGACCTATGACGCACCATGGCGAGAGTTGGGACTTGCCACAGCGCTCGAGGCGGTGCGTCGCGACGAGTTGCGCCGGGGCGTTTCACTCGTTGGGCCACATCGCGACGACCTCGTTCTTCATCTCGACGGGTTGCCGTCGCGAACACACGCCTCGCAAGGCGAGCAACGATCATTGGCTCTGGCATTGCGATTGGCGGCTCACCGCGTTGTTGCCGATGCAACCGGGTCGTCCCCGATCCTTTTGCTCGACGATGTGTTTTCTGAACTCGATCCCGACCGAAGCGCGGCGCTTCTGGCCCATCTGCCGCCGGGCCAAACGGTGTTATCGAGTGCCGCCGGATTGCCACCAGGAGCGATGCCCGAACTGGTGTTACGAGTGTCGGGTGCATCGGTTCGCCCCGAGTAATACGAACGATCGCCCCGTTGTCGGAAGCGATCTCTACACTGCGTTTATGCCATGGGAACCACTGCCTGACGCCGCGCCGAGCGATCCCGTGTCAATGAACGCCAGCCTCGATCGCATCGTTCGCCACCTGGGTGGACCTTCTGCCGATGTCACGACACGAGTGTTTGGTCGCTGGTCCGATCTCGTTGGCGAGGCCATCGCTGCACAGAGTCGGCCAGTTTCAATGCGTGGAACCACACTTGTTGTCGCTGTTTCCGATCCGGCGTGGGCAACACAACTGCGCTTCCTTGAACACGATCTTGTCGATCGATTGCGAACAGAACTAGGACCGAATGCAATCGACGCGATCGAGGTTCGCGTGCGACCAGAACAGGCCAGCTGACCCTGTTCTCTGTTGTTCTGCGCGCGCCATGATTTGCCGCCGGCAATACCCGGAAAACACGCGTTTCACTGGTAGGATCGCAGGGCTGTGAAACACGCAGTGCTCGCAGTTCACGCAGTACCGAAACCCTGTTTCATGTGCCGTGTGACGCTGTCGTTCACCGTGAACATTTCCAGCAAAAACCCACAGCAAAAGTTGCACGTGTAGGTAACGCAAACAATCCACCGGCGAAGTCCCGGTAAGGGGAAGCCCAGAGCGTGGCGAAAACCACCGAAGAGTACGGCGCAAAAGACATCACGATCCTCGAGGGTCTCGAGGCGGTGCGCAAACGACCCGGCATGTATATCGGTTCGACCGGTCCAGCGGGCCTGCATCATTTGGTCTATGAGGTCGTCGACAACTCTGTCGATGAAGCAATGGCCGGACATGCCTCTCGTATTGAAGTCACGTTGTTGCCCGATGGGGGTTGCGAAGTCGTCGACGACGGCCGAGGCATTCCGGTCGATAAACATCCCGATCCGAAGATGAAGGGCATGAGCGCGGCCGAGGTCGTTCTCACTGTGCTCCACGCGGGCGGCAAATTCGGCGGCGCCGGCTACAAAGTTTCCGGCGGTCTGCATGGCGTGGGTATTTCCGTCGTGAATGCACTGTCGGAGCGAGTCGAGGTCGAGATCGACCACTCGGACAACCGCCACTACATGGACTTCACCAACGGCGGGAAACTCACCACCAAACTTGAGGTTCGCGGCAAGGCCCCGAAGGGTCGAACCGGCACCACGGTTCGTTTCTGGCCCGATCCCACCATTTTCGACGAAACGGTCTTCCGAGCGCAGACCTTGCTCGAGCGCTTTCAGATGATGGCGTTCCTCAACAAGGGCCTCGAGATTCGATTCCAGGACAAACGTCCAGAAAGCGCCCATACCGAGCCAGTCGTCTTCAAGTACGACGGTGGCATCATCGACTTCGTTCGCCACTTGAACTCTTCGAAAGAGGCGTTGTACAAGAAGGTCGGCTACTACGAACAGGCCGAAGAAGACCAAGAAGTCGAAATCGCCTTCCAGTGGAACACTGGCTTCAACGCCGACGGGATGCACTCCTTCGCAAACGGCATTGCCACCATCGAAGGCGGCATGCACGAAGAAGGCTTCAAAAAGTCCATCACGAATGTGGTGAACAAGTACGCCAGGGCAAAGTCGCTTCTTAAAGAGAAGGAAGAAAACCTCACCGGCGATGACATTCGTGAGGGTCTGACCGCAATCATTTCGGTGAAACTGCGTGATCCACAGTTCGAAGGCCAGACCAAAGGCAAGTTGGGCAATGTGTCCATGCGTTCGTTGGTCGAAAAAGCCACGAACGAACTTCTCGGCGACTGGTTTGAAGAGAATCCCACCGAGGCTCGCAAGATTGTTGGGAAAGCAACCCTTGCTGCACGGGCTCGCCTCGCCGCACGGAACGCTCGCGACGCGACACGACGTAAGTCCGCGCTCGAAGGCGCCGGCATGCCCGACAAACTCAAAGATTGCGCCAGTCGCAATCCCGAGGAATGCGAACTGTTCATCGTTGAAGGCGACTCCGCTGGTGGTTCTGCTGTCGCCGCCCGCGATCCTCGTACCCAGGCGATCCTCCCAATTCGCGGCAAGATCCTCAACGTCGAGCGCGCTCGCCTCGACAAGATGTTGAAGAACACCGAAGTCCAAACGCTCATCACCGCAATCGGAGCGGGTGTAAGTGCGGAATTCGATGTAGAAAAGATCCGTTACGACAAAGTCGTCATTATGTGCGACGCCGATGTCGATGGTTCTCACATCCGCACACTCCTGCTGACGTTCTTCTTTCGTCATATGAAAGAACTTGTCGAACAGCAGCACGTGTACATCGCGCAGCCACCGTTGTTTTCAACGGTTGTCGGCAAAGAAAAGATCTACCTCAAAGACGATGCTGCAAAGACCGTGTTCTTGAACGAGAAGCCGGAACACAAGAAAGAGTTCCAGCGCCTCAAGGGTCTTGGCGAAATGGATTTCGACGAACTCGGCGACACCACGATGGACGCCACGAAGCGCACATTGCTTCGCGTCACAGTGGAACAAGCGGCAATTGCCGACGAGGTCTTCTCGGTGCTCATGGGTGACGACGTCGAATCCCGTAAGCACTTCATTCAGACAAACGCGAAGGATGTGCGGTTCCTCGATATCTGAGGAAGCCGCCCGACGATAGGAATCACAGGCAACAGATGGCGAAGAAGAAGACATCGGATGACGGCGAGAACTCCGGAGACGACACCGGCACAGGCGATGCGCCCCCGGTGACATTCGGGACCATCGAGCCAATTGAGATCCAGGAGGAGATGGAACGCTCCTTTCTTGATTACGCGATGTCGGTCATCGTGTCGCGTGCCCTTCCCGACGCCCGCGACGGCCTGAAGCCGGTTCACCGCCGCATCCTGTGGGGCATGTACGACCTTCGTGCGCTTCCCGATCGACCCACCATGAAATGCGCCCGCGTTACCGGCGAAGTCATGGGCAAATATCACCCCCACGGCGACTCTGCGATTTACGACGCACTTGTTCGAATGGGCCAATCGTTTTCATTGCGTCATCCGCTCGTGCATCCGAAGGGCAACTTCGGTTCGCTCGACGAACCACCGGCAGCAGCGCGTTATACCGAATGTCGACTTGCTGCGATGGCGCTCGACATGCTCGCGGACATCGATGAAAACACCGTCGACTTTGTCGACAACTATTCGGGTGAGTTTCAGGAACCAGTAGTTCTCCCCAGCCGTTTCCCCAACCTGTTGGTAAATGGGTCACAGGGAATCGCAGTTGGCATGGCGACCAACATTCCGCCGCACAACCTCGCTGAAGTTATCGACGCCGTGAATCACCTCCTCGGACACCCCGAAGCAACTCCTGATGACCTCATGGAATTCGTGAAGGGCCCCGATTTCCCGACGGGCGCGCTCATCATGGGCCGTCAAGGAATTATCGACGCGTACCGAACTGGTCGCGGGTCAATCAAGCTTCGTGGCAAAGCAGAAATCGAAGAGGGCGCACGCGCCGATCACATCATCATCACGGAACTTCCGTATCAGGTGAGCCCCAATCAGTTCATCGTGAAGGTCAAAGAACTGGTCGATAACCGCGAGCTCGAGGGCATCGCCGAACTCAACGATGAATCGGCCAAGGGCAAAATGCGTCTGGTCTTGCGCCTCAAGCGCGACGCGCCGGCCCTGGTCATTCTCAACAACCTCTACAAGCGCACGCCGCTACAGACGAATTTCTCGGTCAATACCGTGGCGCTTGTCGACGGCATTCCTCGCACGCTGAACCTTCGTGATGCGCTCGTCGCCTATGTCGACCATCAGCTCGAAGTCATTACCCGTCGTTCGCAATATCGCCTCGACGAAGCGCAACGCCGAGCGCACATTGTCGAGGGCTTGCTGAAAGCTCTCGACCTGATCGATGAAATCATCGCCGCTATCCGCGCATCGGCCGACAAGCAGGCCGCTCGCGAAGCGCTCATGGCCGCGCCGTTCGAGTTCTCCACCGAACAGGCCGAGCACATCCTCGATATGCAGTTGTCACGCCTCACGCGTTTGGGTCGCTCGCAACTCGAAGAGGAAATGGCCAAACTGCGCGAAACCATCGAAGGGCTCGAAGCCATTCTTGGTGACGAAGCAAAGAAGCGGTCGGTCATCAGCGAAGAACTTGGCGCCGTGCGCGAGGCCTACGCGCAGCCTCGCCGCAGCCAAATCACATTCGATGTCGGCGACCTCGATATCGAAGACCTCATCGACGATGAAGAGCTCGTGGTCACGATGTCGGCCAAGGGCTACATCAAGACCGTGTCTTCCGATTCATTCAAGCTGCAGGGCCGCGGCGGTCGTGGTGTTGCCGGAACCAAACTCAAGGATGAGGACTACGTCCAGCACATCATCCATACGACCGCGCACGCGTATCTGCTGTTCTTCTCAACTCGCGGTCGGGTGTATCGACTCAAGGCGCACGAAATTCCGATGAAGGAACGCACTGCTCGCGGCACAGCCGTGGTCAACCTGCTTCCGTTGCAGCCCGATGAAAAGATCCAGGCGATCATCGATACTCGTGATTACGAGACAAACAAGTTCTTGTTTTTCTGCACCAAGAACGGTCAGGTCAAGAAGACCAAGTTCACCGAATATGACTCCTCGCTTCGCGCTGGTCTTATCGCCATCAATTTGAAAGACACCGACGAACTCGTTCGTGTCATTCCCACCAACGGCGGCGATGACATCCTCATGGTGTCAAAGGCCGGTCAAGCCATTCGATTCGCCGAAGACGAAGTTCGTGCCATGGGTCGCGCTGCGGCGGGTGTTCGCGGCATGAAGATGCGTGTTGGCGACGAAGTTGTCTCTTGCGATGTCACTCGCGACGACGCAGCCATACTCATCGTTACCGATGGTGGCTACGGAAAGCGCACGCAACTCGACAAGTTCAATCGTCAGGGTCGCGGCGGTCAGGGTGTTCGTGGCATCAAGATCAACGAGAAGAAGGGTTCGGTCGTTGCTGCATTCATGGTTGGCATCGACGACGAGATCTTCGTGATCAATAGCATTGGCACGGTCATCCGCATGGAGGTTCGTGAAATCTCTTCCCAAGGCCGCGATGCAACCGGCGTCAAAGTTATGAACGTCACGAGCGGTCAGACAGTCGCCTCAGTTGCTCCGGTGCTTGGCACCGAAGAAGACGACGCGTAAACCTTTCCCATCCACGAGCGTTTTGCCCGTGGCCATTCCCCAGGGTTCATCACGGATTTCATCCGTCGTTGCGTTCGAAAGTGCGGATCAGTTATCCGTTAACGGGGGAGTGCTCCATGGAGCCTCGAGATCAAGCCAACCGCCGCAAGGCCAATCGCCGCGACGCGGGACAAATCCTTCCATTGGTGGCGGTCGTCCTCCTCGTCGTTGCGCTTATGGGTCTGCTCGTTGTTCGACTTGGGATGCAGGTTGATCGGCGAGCTCAGGCGCAGTCCGCGGCCGATGCGGTCGCCCTCGCGGGGGCGGTCGAAGGAGAGGACCGTGCCGGGTCGGTGGCCGAGGCCAATGGAGTGGTTCTTGAATCCTTTGAGGCTCGCGGTTACGAGGTCGAAGTTGTCGTGCGACTTGGGGATGAACGGGCCACCGCTCGTGCCCGGCGCCAGTGGTGACCCTGTCGTGCGCTGAGCTGGTTGGTGCGTACACTTCGCCCATGACCGTCGATCAGACGCCCGGAGTCACCTTCTCGGCGTCGCCGACCCCCGGAGCCCCTCCTCCTCCCCGGACGGGGGCCGCAAGGGCGCAGAGCAGAGCCTTGAAGGCTCGTCAGGTCGAACGGGTGGTGACTCGGATTGACCCTTGGTCAATGTTGCGGGTCTCGCTGTCCTTTGCGTTCTGCTTGTGGCTCATTATCGACGTGGCCGCCGTGCTGCTGTGGCAGGGAGCGGTGGCGACCGGGAGCCTCGGCAAGGTCGAAAACTTCCTCGCTCAGTTGCTCGCCGAAAGCTCGTTTACCATTGATGGAATCAAGGTTTTTGAAGGCGCGGCAGTCGCCGGGATCGCTCTCTTTGTGGCCGGGGCGATGTTCGCTGTCATCACCAGCGTGCTGTTCAATCTGATCGCCGGAGTCTTTGGTGGGCTTCGATTTACGGTGGTCGAACTCGAGACGGCGCAGGTGGCCCGCAACCCCCGTTCCTGATCTGGTTTTCCCGGCTGCGAGGGGGTCCGGTATGGTGACGCCCCGGCCAGTTCGGGGCTATAGCTCAGTTGGTTAGAGCGCACCCCTGATAAGGGTGAGGTCGCTGGTTCGATTCCAGCTAGCCCCACGATGAAAATGATCCGACGGGCCATAGTTGCCATCGGCATGGGGGCGCTTGTCGCCGCTGCCGTTCGGCTCCGCGGATCGGGTGTCGCTCCACCCCGATCGGGCGGCTGGCGCGAGCTCTCTGGCCCTGGTCTCGACTGACATGGCGCGGATCGGGATCCTTGGTGTTGGCGCGGTTGGTGCGCGTCTTGCTCGACAACTTGTGTCCACTGACGATGACGACGTCGTACTCCGTGATGAACGGCGAAACCGCGTCGAGATTGTCGCGCAGAGCCTCGGCGAGCGAGCGAGCATCGATCGCGGTGCGCTTGATGATCGGCTCGACGTCGATGTTGTTGTGCTCGCTGGTCCAGCACGAACGCAAACACATCTCGCGGAGCGCTTTGTTCGTCAAGGAATTCATGTCGTCAGTACGTCCGATGACGTGATCGACGTCAAAGCACTCCTCGCCCTTGATGCGCAGGCGCGTGAGCGAAAGGTTCACGTGGTGGTCGGAGCGGGATTTGCGCCGGGACTTACCTGCGTTCTTGCTGCTCATGCTGCAAAAAAATTCGAACAGATCGACGAGATTCATATTGCGAAGTCGGGCACGGGTGGACCGGCGTGTGCCCGCCAGCATCACCGTGCGCTTGGTCGCGGCGCGATCGATTGGCGAGATGGCGAATGGGATTTCCGGCCCGGTGGTTCGGGTCGCGAACTGTGTTGGTTTCCTGATCCCATTGGTCCGCAGGATTGTTATCGAGCGGAACTTCCCGATGCGCTTGTGCTGGTTCCCGCCTTCCCGGGTGTCCGCCGAGTGACCTCACGAGTTGCCGCAACTCGTCGCGATCGTCTGACGTCTCGTTTGCCAATGTTGTGGCCTACCGATCCCGAAGGCGGCCCCGGAGCGGTGCGCGTTGAAGTGCGCGGTCGTAGCGAAGGCCGAGGATCAGTTGTGGTCTACGGAGCAATGGACCGACCAGCCGTAGCTGCTGGCGCGGTGGCCGCCGTGGCATCGCGATTCATTGTCGATGGAACATTGAACCGCGTCGGCGCAGCGGGATTGGCCGAGTCGGTGGATTCCCTCGCCTTTCTTGCCGAACTGGCCCGGCGTGGCGTCCGGGCGGCAGTTTTTGAGGGCGAATCAGGCGCCTGAGAGTCGGTTCTGTTGTTGGCCCAGTGGATTGGGCCGCTTGACCCAGAAAAAAGAGGCCGGGGTGACCAGAAAATGGGTCGCGAACGTTCCTATGGTGTCGATCCGGCTATCACGCGGTTGCCGGGACCGATGGCGGCCTGGGGGTTTCGCCATCTCTTGGGAGCGGGATTGCGCACTACGCGCGAGGGGGGCAAGTCATGAACGGGAAATCAATGGATCCCGAGGTCACGGCGCTTGTTGAGCGAGGTCTCGAGGTTGTTCCGAAAGTGGTGGCATCGCTCGCTGCGCATATTCCTCGACACGTGGAACGAGGGGAATTGATCCGGGCTGGCGCTCTTGGACTCGTCGAAGCAGCGTGGCGATTTGATCCCCACCGCGGAATCCCGTTCGAACGTTTTGCAGCAGCGCGAATTCGTGGAGCGGTACTCGATGCAATGCGGGCTGACGATTGGGCACCGAGATCACTTCGATCGGCTGCTCGCCGTATTGCGCTGGTCGAGAACGCGCTGACCGCTCGCTACGGACGAGGCCCAACAATCGATGAACTTGCCGCTGAATCGGGGAGCTCACGCGAGAAGGTCCAAAAAGTCAAAGCGCTTCTCGAAATCAGCACCGTTCGTCGACTTGATCAGGAACCTTTCGGAGACGGCAAAGCGCTGTTCCGGAGCGAGGACCTTGTCGATAGCGCACAACTCGATGTCGCTGAAGTCCTTGAGCGAGCAGAACTCCTTTTGTATTTGCGTGAGGCGATCAACGCGCTTCCTCGTCGCCAGCGTGAAGTGATTCTTGGTCAATTCGTTGACGGCCGGACAACGGCGGAACTGGCAAGCGAATTCGGGGTTACTCGTTCGCGCATCAGTCAACTGCGAACCGATGCGCTTCATGAACTTCGTCGGTCAATCTCGGGACGCTACGGACCGCTACCACCGCGCAACGATCACAAACCTGAAACTGAGTCGGCACCAGTTTCGCTACCGACCACCGCATGACTCGGCGTCACACCGATGCCGTCCTCGGGTCAGATCTTTGGGGACTTCTTTCTGTACTTCAGGAAGAGTGCGCCGGCACCGCCCACCAAGACTGCGCACACTCCAATAAAAACGTACTGGCCCGCCGTGCTGGTTTCGCTGCCCTCGTCGGTGATGGCGTTTGATTGTGTCGCCATTCGAGCGGTTGACGCTGGCGATCCGTTACTTCCTGCGGTCACGGTGACCGCGGCGCTGTCGTTGATCGGGACTGCGAATTGCGGCGCGGGATGGCCAGACTCCGAATGGTTACCGGTGTTCTTTTCGATCCACGCAATTTCGGAGTTGTTCGCGCAACGTTGAATGGTGGGAAGCACAACAGTTGAACCCGGAGGTTGGGTGATGACGAGACTGAATGCAAAGCCGCCAGCTTTTGTTGCTGGAAGCGATCCACCTATCCACGAAATTTCAGAAGTGGTAACCGAGGAGATCCATCCATCGGAGTCGATCCCCTTGACTGCGGTTGCCCCTGCCGGCAATGACACGCGAAGACCAGTTGTTGGGTTGCCGTCGCATCCGTGAGTAAGGGAAACGGTGACGCCGGTGCGACCAGCGGCTTCGGCCGTTGCGTTGGCTTCGGCGTGGGCCGCTGCCGGGCCAGCAAGTGCCACCAATGCGGTGAGCGATGCAGCGGAAGCGATGAGAAAGCGTCGGGGGAGGGCCATGTGAATCCTTGATTGTGGTTAGCGACGGACGGGAACTTCGAAGGAGGTGCGCTGCTCAGAAAAATCTCCGGTTCGAACAGCAACGGTGACCGTCCACGTGCCAGCAACGGAAAGCTCGTTTCCGTCGATCACGAAAACTCCCGGTTCGGAGGCCAGAACTTGTCGAGTGATCGGCGCCACTCCGGCAGTTGGTTGCGAGAACTCGATGGACATGCTGTTTGCCACGTTGATGGTTTGTCCAGTCCGATCGGTGTAGCGAACTTCAACGCGATTTGACCCGGCCACAGCGGGGTCAACCGTAAGTTCCACTTGACCAGTATCGACACGTTGGCTGATGGCCACACGCTCCGATTTTGCGGTGGCGGCGTAACGGGCAGGAGGAGTGTTCGCCAAAACTGCCGTCAGGCCAACAATGACGACCAACAAAAGTGCTTCGGCTCGAACAGTGCGCAGAAGCGTCGCCCAACGCACGGGCAACGCGGGATCGTCTTCGACCGGGGCGGTGAGCGAAGGCACAAGCGTGCGCTGATTCCATGCCGCAATGATCACGATGATGAGGGTGAGGCCAATCTTGGCGAGAACGAGCTGACCCCAGGTTGTTGTGAACAGTGACTGCAGACTCGCGTTTGATCCTGTGAGGGTGAGTGTCAGTCCGGCAATGGCGAGCGCGAGAACCGTCCAGAACGCCATTCGCGAGAAGCGACCGATGATGAGTGCAGTGGAGCGAACCGTGCTGGCCGATCGGATCCTGAGCACCATCAGCAGACCAACAATGCCGCCCAACCACAGCGCGGCGGCGGTGACATGAACCGCATCGGCCACGAGTGATAACGCAGTGGGTGTGAGTTCTGAAGCGTGACCCCACACCGCAAATGACACGGTAACGACGAGCCCGCCATAGAGAGCGAGTGATTGGGCGACCACTTTTTTGGTGATGTCGGTCGAGAGATGAACCGCAGCCAGACCGATCATCAACATCGCGAGCGACCAACCGAGGTTTTCGGTGAGCACATCCCGAAGCACCTTCGTATCGGTGATCGCGCCAGCGCCGTTTCCGGTGAGAAGCGCGGCTTGACTCATCACGATTCCCACGGCACCAACTACAGCGAGGAATGAACCGATTCGAATAAACGGAACGAGCCGCCAACGATCATCGGCCTGGTCATGAATGAATGCGAGGAAGAATGCGACACCAGCAGCAACAAGAGCCGATAAATACATGATTGCCCGTGCGATGTCGCCGATGATTTCCCAAAGGCGGTCACCACTCGAAGTTGGTCGAGCATTTGCATCCACCGCACCCGAGCCAACTCCGAAAAGAAACGACCCACTTACTGGATGACCATCAGCCGACAGAACTCGGTAGGTCGCGACATAGGTGCCATCGGGGAGTGAGTCGGTGATTCCCGTGACAAGCGTCCGGCCATTATTGACATGACTCGTGCCGTCGTCGACCCCTTTCCCGTCGCGATTGAGAACCGAGAGTCCTCCAGAAACGGCACTTACGTTTTCACTGAAGGTGACGCTTACTTCTTTGGGGGCAGATGGAAGCGAGGCCCCATCGGAAGGCGTGGAGGACTGGAAGGTGGCATGGGCCGACGCGATGCCAGTACCAAGAGCGAGAACGCCGATCAGCACCGCGACCACAGCAGCGAGTTGTCGGGCGGTGCGGGACATGAGTTCTCGTTTTCCGCCGGGTGGGCAAGAATGTCTAGGTGTTGAATCGTATTCTCTCCTCCGCAGCAGGCCGACGCGGGGTGACTCATGGATGAGTTCTCCAGCACGAGCGCGGTCGAGGGAAGAGGCGTCACCCTTGCCTACGGCCGGCACCCAGTTTTGCGCGATGCGACGTTCTCGCTACCAGTCGGAGCAGTGACCTCGCTGGTGGGTCCGAATGGATCGGGAAAGTCGAGTCTCTTGAATGCCATCGTTGGGTTGTTGCCGGTGGAATCGGGAACACTCACGGTGTCGGGTCGACCTCCGACCGAAATGCGGCGTCACGTGGGTTATGTGATGCAGTCGGCGAAGGTGAACGATCAACTTCCAGTCACGGTTCGCGAAGTCGTCTCCATGGGACGATTCGCAACCCGCGGCGCGTTTGGGAAGATGACCGACGAAGATCGCCGCATTGTCGATGAATCAATCGAACGCCTTGAATTAGGCGATCTCACTCGCCGACATCTCCATGAACTCTCTGGAGGTCAGCGTCAACGAGTGTTTGTTGCGCAGGGTCTTGCGCAGGGCGGCGCCGTCTTGCTGCTCGATGAGCCGGTGACCGGCCTCGACATCGTAAGTCGTCAACACATCCTCGATGTTGTGGCAGAGGAACGTGCGGCCGGCCGGACCATCGTGGTGACAACGCATGATCTTTCCGAAGCGGCCGAGAGCGACCACGTGTTGTTGCTCGCTGGTCGCGTTGTCGCGAGCGGGTCGGCGACCGAGGTGCTTACGGCTGCAAATTTGGCCGAAGCCTACGGCGGAAGACTTTTGCGTCTTGCCGATGGCATGGTGTTGATCGATGATCCCCATCACCATGCTCACGGACACGATCACGCAATGTGTGAAGAAGACGACGAATAACGTTCGTCATCGCACTGAGAGCGCAGCATTAGTCGGCGGCGAGTGCGGCAATAACAGCATCGTGGATATGGCCATTGGTGGCCACGCCGGAAACGTTTGAGCCAGGCACGAGGGAAACTTCGTTGCCGTCGGTTCCGGTGAATCGGCCTCCGGCTTCCACAAAGATCACAGGCATGGGTGCAATGTCCCAAAGTGAAACCTGGGGATCGACCATGGCATCAAGAGCTCCGCACGCGACCATGGCGTAGCCGTAACCGTCACCCCACGTACGAACTTCGAATCCGGCGCGCATCACTCCGAGTAACTGGGAATCGCTCCAGGTTCCAAAACCACTTGTGGAAAGCACACATGTTGATGGTTCGGTTCGTGTGCTGACGCTCACCCGACGACCGTCGCGGAAACAACCAAGGCCGCGTCCGGCGTAAACGGTCGTCCCCAATGCGGGGAGATTGATGACACCAATGAGCGGGCCATGTTCATCGACGACGGCCAAGAGATTTGAAAAGAGGGGCACGCCGCGCGTGAAGGCTTTCGTCCCATCGATGGGATCAACAATCCAGGTTCGCGAACTCGTGCCGATGTGATCCTCAAGTTCTTCGCCCAGGACCGAATCCTCGGGGTGAAGGGCCGCGAGGCGCTCGCGAACGATTTGCTCGGCTCCGCGATCGGCCTCGGTTACTGGAGTTCCGTCGCTCTTCGTGGTCACGTCAAGCGCAGGGTTATCGAACCACTGAAGCGTGAACGCGCCGGTGGC
>CAMCTW010000037.1 GCA_945878645.1 Bifidobacterium breve | reverse complement strand
CCAAAGTCGACAGCGAGGTCGAGATCTTCAAGTTTGTCGAGATAACCGGGGAATGATTCCCAACCCCAAGTCATACCTTCGGTGAGGGCAGTGCCGGGGATGTCCTCGACGCCTTCCATGAGTTCAATGAGAGCGTCTTCGTAACCAGGACGAACCGGAGCAAAGCCGACACCGCAGTTGCCACTCACGATGGTGGTGACGCCGTGTTGGCTCGAAGGCTCAAGGAGGCCGTCCCACGTGACTTGACCGTCGTAATGGGTATGAATATCGACAAAGCCAGGAGCCACGATCATGCCGGTGGCATCAATAACTTCGGCTGCATCGCCTTGGAGTCCTCCGCCGCGCTGAACTGCCACGATGACGCCGTTGGTGATGGCGATATCGCCAACGAATCGGTCGGCACCGGTGCCGTCGACAATTGTGCCATTGGTGATCTTGAGATCGAACATGGTGTTCCCCCTTCGGAAAACTCAAACGCTACTACTTGGTCCTGCGGTTATTCCTATAGCGCTTGATGACCCTGCTGATCCGGCGTTTTCCGGCGAGTCCGTCGTTCGCTAAGGGCGAGAACTCCCATCGAGGTTTCGTACCTCGAGGTCAAATTCTTCGATGTTGTCGAGGCTGACGGTGACACGACCAGTGATGTCGGGTGGGCAATCGCAAAGTACGAGTGTTCCTTCGACCATGGCCTCCATCGATTCGATCTGATCGGGACGCAAACGATCGCCCACGAGTGCAGCGGCACCTTCGGACAGCACCGCCGCCCGGGGTTCCACGGTATTGACGCGCACACCAGAGCCGTACAACTCCATGGCGAGACCGTTTGTGATGCGATTGAGTGCAGCCTTCGAAGCGCCATAAGCAGAGATGTTCGGTGAGGTTGGTTCGATCGGGTCCGAAGGTCCGCCCCAGAACTTGGCACTGCCGCTCGACAAATTCACGATCCAACCTTCGCCGGCTTCCACCATTGCCGGCGCAACGGCAAGAGCGAGATCAGTTGGAGCGTTCACATTGACTTCAAACATGATGTTGCGGCGCTTCACTGAGAAACCCGTGAGAGGTGCCTGGATCGAAGCCGCCGCATTGTTCACGAGGATTTCGATGTGACCTCCAAGTGCTTCCGTTGCTTCGGGGATCACCCGAAGTCGATCAATGGGGTCGGTGAGATTGGCCACCACAATGGCCACGGTGGTGCCATAACGGGCAAGCCGGTCGCGAGTCGCGTTGAGGCTTCCCTCAAGACTCTCGTGTTGGTCAAGCGTGCGCGCAGTGAGCACGATGTTTGCGCCTTCTGCGGCCATTCGTTCAGCAATCGCTGCGCCGATACCTCTGCTTGAACCAGTGACCACGACACGGCGGCCTTCGAAGCGACCGGCCATCACAAACCCTTTTCCGCAACGAATCCGGCGATGCATTCGCCGATGTAATTGCAGTCGTCGTCAGAGAGTGAATGATTGTTGGGAACGATGAGACCCCATTCCATGACGCGGTCGGCATTGGGAAGGCCATCGGAAGGAACGCGGAACTCCTGACCACGAAGCATTGGTTGGCGAGTGATGTTCCCCGTCCACACCATTCGGGTGTCGACCCCGTGGGATTCCATCCACTGCTGAAGATCGGCGCGACGGATGCCTGAATCGGGATGAATAATGAACGGGAACATATGCCATCCCGTTTCGATCCCGTCGGTCAGTTGAGGAAGGATGAAAAGGTGGGGGTACTTGGCAAGATGAGAACTCGTGATCGCAAAACTGCGTTGGCGACGCGCAAGGTTTTCGTCCAGCTTGTCCAACTGAACAAGTCCAAATGCAGCCGAGAGTTCTGAAGGTTCGAAGTTCCAACCATTTTCATCGAAGATGAAAATATTGTCGTATTCGAGCCCGTCGTCGAGGGCGCTAAAGAAGCGGTTTTCCTTGCCCTTGAGTGAGCCGAAAAGTTGAAGTTCAGAGCGACGACCCCAACGACGGAACAACAATGCGCGGTCAGCGAGTTCGTCATTGTCGAAACACACCATGCCGCCGGTTCCCGCGGCGGTGATGATGTGAGAGAGGGCGAAACTGGTGAGCGAAATATCGGCACGAGTACCGGTTGGGGTTCCTCGCAACGTTTGTCCAAGGGCATCACATGAGTCTTCGATGACGAGCAGGTTGTGCTCGTCGGCGATCCCGCGGATGACGTCCCAATCGGGGCAGTTGCCGATGAGGTTGGGGGCAAGGATGGCGCGTGTCTTGGGTGTGATCATCTCGGCAATCCGATTTACGTCGATCTGGAACGTATCTGGCGTGACATCGACGAAGACGGGAATTGCGCCTTTGCGCACGACTGGCGCCACGTCGGTGGAGAAGGTCACCGCACTTGTGACAATTTCATCTCCAGGTTGAAGGTCGATGGCTTCATAAGCGAGGTACAACGCAGAACTCCCGGAGTTGCACATGACGCCGCGCTTCTTTTCGAAGAGGTCGGCAACACGACGTTCCATGGCTTTGACGTTCTTCCCGATACGCATCGAGGTCGGTCCACCGCGAAGAACTTCGACAACGGCTTCGATCTCCCGTTCATCGTGTACTGATCCGGCGTAATCGATGCGGCGTTCGCTGTTAATGCGGCTCATAGTTGCTCCTTGGCGGTGAGTGTGTCGGTTCGTATTGGTGTTGATCGAAGATCGGCGACCAGTTGGTCAACGAGGCGCACAAGTTCGGTGCAGTCCTGCTGAGACCAATCGCCGAGTACGTCAGTCATCTGTTCGACACGTAGGCCGACGATGCGGTCGTGAGCGCGACGCCCTTTGGCGGTTAGCCGGGCAACGGCGAGACGAGCATCGTCTGGGTCGGTAACGCGTTCAACAAGTTCGGCGTCTTCCAGAACGCGAACCTGTCGGTTCGCTGCGGCGGGGTCCATCGAGCAACGACGTGCGAGCTGTCCCATTGGCATCTCACCTGAATCGGCAAGAGAGCGCAGGATCGCGTATCCAGCGCGAGTGACGTCAACGCCGATGGTCGCAGTCTGGCGATGGTGCACGGCTCGGTTCACGGTGAGCCGAAAGAGTCGTTCCAGTGATCGTTCGGCGTCAGCGACAGATGGCGAGGTGGGCACGTGTGCGACCGTACGGCAGGTAGTGGACTATGTCAATGTTCTTTCGCATCGCGATCTTGGCGCCGAGGATCGGTGATTCTGGACCAAAATGCCCCCATGACCGACGTAACCGCCACGAATCATCCCGCTCGCGCCGGGCTCGTACTTGGCTCGCTGATCCTGGTAGCGACCGTTGCGAACCTGAACCTGTCTGTGGCAAATGTTGCCCTGCCAGATATCGGACGCCACTTTGATGCCTCGCAAACTGGCCTCAATCTGGTGGCAGTTGCCTACTCACTCGGGCTTGCGGCCTCAGTCCTCTGGCTCGGAGCCGTGGGCGATCGTCATGGTCGCAAGATGATGCTGCTGGTGGGCACCGGGCTCGCCGTTCCCGCATCGATCTTGGCCGCGTGGGCACCAAGCCTCGAGGTTCTGATTGGTGCCCGGATCTTGGGAGGTCTTGCCGCGGGCATGGCATTCCCCACGACGTTGTCACTGATTGCAGCATTGTGGAGTGGCCCGGCTCGAACGAAAGCGATTGCACTTTGGTCGGCACTTGGCGGAGCGATGGCCGCAATTGGTCCGCTGGCTGCAGGCGCAGTGCTTATGTATTTTTGGTGGGGCTCGGTGTTTCTCATCACGCTTCCTCTGGCTGCAGTTGCCTTTCTCGGCGCGTGGAAATTTGTTCCATCACATGTGCATGAGTCGACCGAACCCGTAGACAACCTCGGTGGCATCCTTTCCGTTGTCATGGTGGGTGCTGTGGTGCTGGCAATAAGCTTTGCGCCGGAACCAGGGATGATGACGCGGGCTCTGATCTTTGCCATCGTCGGTGCAGCGGCGATCGGCACTTTCGTTCTTCGCCAGCGACGGGTGGAAGTTCCGCTCTACGACCTGCAGTATGCGAGTCGTAGGCCATTTTGGGTCGCAGCAATTGCGGGAATTTTGGTCTTTGGTTCCCTTATGGGGGCCATGTTTATTGGGCAGCAATATCTGCAGAATGTCCTTGGGTATTCGACATGGACCGCGGGACTGAGCGTGTTACCCGCAGCCGTTGTGATGGTGCTGTTGGCGCCGCATTCAGCAAGACTCATCGAAAAATATGGTTCACGTGTAACGCTGATGCTTGGTTACGTCGCTTGCATGTTGGGATTCGGCGTCATGCTGTTTCTCTGGAACGAACGTTCATCGTTTGCCATGGTCAGCTTGGGCTATGTGTTTCTGGGAGCGGGCGTCGCATTGGCCGGAACTCCTGCCTCGCGTGCGCTTACAAGTGCGGTGCCGGTGCGAAAAGCCGGCATGGCTTCAGCAACGGCGGATCTACAGCGTGATCTCGGTGGAGCGATCATGCAATCGATATTCGGTGCACTCTTGACAGCCGGTTATGTGAAGTCTTTCGATTCGCAGATTGAATCCACGCCTCAGACGGCGACCGTCTCTGACCAAGTTGTGGGGCAGTTGACTCGGTCATTTTCCAGTGCAGAAAACGTGGCATCGACGTATCCGCAATATGCATCGCAGATAACGAACGCAGCCCGAGAATCATTCCTTGATGGCCAACACTGGGCGTTTGCTGCTGGGGCGTTCGCCATGGCGCTCGGAATGGCGTTGGTGTGGTTCGCCTACCCGAAAAAAGACCAAGAAGTTTCCATGTTTGCGGAGTATCAATCCACAGACTGAGTCTGTTTGGGATTTCTGCTCATCAATGATTGGGTTGCCCTGACGCAAAGAAGCCGTCGACCAATTCAGGTCGACGGCTTCTTTTGTGACTATCGAAGTGACAGTGCTTACGCAGTTGCGAAGGGCGCGGGGTTACGACGAGCACCAGTGCTGTAAGTGACCGGCATGTGCTTGACGCCACCGATGAAGTTCGAGCGCAGGATCTCGACGTCACCAGCAAGGCGCATATCGGGAATTCGCTCCATGATCTCGCGGAAGATCAGTTTGAGTTCCATGCGGGCGAGATTGGCGCCGAGGCAGAAATGCTGGCCACCGCCACCGAACGCGATGTGCTCGTTCGGGAAACGCTCGATGTTGAACTGATAGGGATCGTCGAAGACCTCTTCGTCGCGATCGGCACTGATGTGCCACATGACGACCTTGTCGCCCTTTTTGATTTCCTTGTCACCGATGATTGTGTCGTCCAAGGCGGTGCGGCGGAAGTGGTACACCGGCGTTGCCCAGCGAAGGACCTCTTCAATTGCTTGATCGATCTTCCCGTCGATGTCACCGGCGAGCGCAGCGTATTGATCTGGGTTCTGCATGAGAGCCCACATGCCCCATGACGTGGTGTTTCGGGTGGTCTCGTTGCCGGCGACGGTCAGTAGCACCATGAACATGTCGAACTCGAGTTCGCTCATCTTGTCGCCCTCGATCTCGGAATTGATCAACTTCGTGATGATGTCTTCACGAGGGTCGTTTGCTCGCTCCTTACCGAGTTGG
The DNA here is from genome assembly GCA_945878645.1 of Bifidobacterium breve. Taxonomy (GTDB): domain Bacteria; phylum Actinomycetota; class Acidimicrobiia; order Acidimicrobiales; family Acidimicrobilacustridaceae; genus Acidimicrobilacustris. The sequence continues at coordinate 12,500 of CAMCTW010000037.1, read as the reverse complement.
TTGACATAGGAGTAGAGCTCGACCATGGCCGAAGCGTTGTCCTCGGTGGCGTACTCGGGATCGTCGAGGCCGATCATGCGGTTCGACCAGTCGAACAGCATCATGCGGTCTTCCTGCGGGACACCCATGATTTCGGCGATGGCCTGGAGGGGGAGTTCCGATGCCAGATCAACAACAAAGTCACACGAACCGCGTTCGATGATGTTGTCAACGATAAGGATGGCTCGATGCTCAAGGTACTTCTCAAGCATTCCGATCATGCGTGGTGTGAATCCCTTGTTGACCAGCAACCGATAGCGCGTGTGCTTCGGGGGATCCATGTACAGCATCATGAGTCCGCGCGGGTCGCCGCCGCCGGCGCCACTAGCCAGTTCGTCCGGGGTCAGGATGGAGATGCCACCGGCCTCGGAGGAAAATAAAGCGGTGTCACGATTCACCGTCAGAAGATCCTTGTGCTTCACGACGTTCCAGAACCCTTGGGCGCCTGGGTACTCGTGCCAACTCACCGGATCTTCGGCGCGCAGGCGATCGAACATTTGGTAGTGCTCGAGTCGCTGGAAGCGGTCGAGGTCGAGGAGGTCGATTCCCTCGAGTGTCATACGGATCCCCTTGATCGGTGCTGAGACAGCGGAAGACGTGTCAGTGGTCACGGAACACTAATAGAGACGGGGAGTGGGTCCACCTTCGGGTCGGGAGAACCGCCCTAATTGGCCTGAACTTTGGGGTCGGCGGTCTCCCCTGATCCGGCAGCCACGAGGGGAGAGGCGGCCAACACCACGATTCCGGCGACGACAAGACCGATGCCGGCGAGGGCGCCGAGGAGATCGCCGAGACTGTGGTGGAACCGTTCGTCGAAGATAACGATGCCGACAGCACCGGCGACGAGGGGATTGCCGCCGACGAATGGGGCGAGGGCGGCGGCGAGGCTTCCCTGACGGAAGGCCACCTGCTGCAACGCGAGCGCACTGAGTTCGCAAAGTCCAAGGAACGCAAGGACAGGGAGGAGCGAAAGCAGTCGGTTGTGGTTGGCCAGGTTGGTGTCAATCACTTTGAGCATCACTGCGGCTGAGCCCAGCGCTACCGCTGCGGAGGAACCAAAAAGTGCAGCACGCACATTGGGGGCGGTGGCGCGACGAGCGAGAACGATCAGCGTCGCCATGACGGCGAAGAAGACGAACGTTCCGATGACAGCGGTGCGGAGTGGAATGTCGTAGTTGCCATCTTGGGGATCGGCGAAAAGCAGGAACGCAACTAGCCCGACGATGGTTGCAAGCGCTCCGAGCCAGTCGCGCAGTGAGACGCGAGCGTTGCTTACGACCACGCCCAGTCCAAGAGCGAACAGCAGTGAGGTCACCATGATCGACTCGACTTCGATGAGTGAACCATGACTCAGGGCGACGGCATGGAAGAGGCCCGACAGGCCCGCAAATGCGGCGCCGAGTAACCAGATCGGTGTGCGAACGAGTTGGAGGAGGAGTCGAACGACGTTCGGTGGGGCCGGATGGACTGATAGGGCGCCACGACTTTGAAACACTGCGGCCCCCGCACCCGCGAGGGCGGCCAAAAGCGCAAGGAGCAAAGCGGTCGTGGACACGGACGAAGCGTAGGAGACCTTCAGCGTCACGACGATGACGCTCGCACTCTTCTACCCTTTGTCGATGGGCATCCTGATTCTTCCCCTCATGGTCGTGCTGGCTTGGGTTTTTGCTGCATTCGGACTCACGCCGTACGGGAGTTCAGTAGGCGATGATTTTGCGGTAGAGGCGATGCGGTGGATGCTGTTTCTTCCCGCAGGCATTCAGTTCATCGTGAGTGGTTTCATGCACACAGTCTTCGCGAAGTCGACAGCGGAAGGCATCGGTTGGAAAACCAATGGCTTCCAGTACGAGTTGGGTTTTGTCTCATGGGGGCTCGGCATCGGTGGGATCTTGGCAGTATCACGTGACTGGGACAGTTGGTTGATCATGACGGCGGTGGCCTCGATTTTTCTCGTGCTTGCTGGCGTACAGCACGTCGTGCTCATGGTGCGCGAGAAGAACTTCAAGCCGGGTAATTCTCTTGTGTTGATCTATGACTTTGGACTTCCGGCATCGTTGATCGGGTTGTTACTCGCAACGCATTCCTCGATGGCATAAGGCAACCGACGATTTGTTGGTGACGTCAACTGAAAGCGAAGGCCGGTTCACCTAGTCCAGGGGCTCCGGCGACGACCGCACTCCATCACGCCGGATGCGGCGGTACTCGCCGATTCTCGAGTCGATCGCGTGGCACCCCCAACGGGATTTGAACCCGTGCGTCCACCTTGAGAGGGTGGTGTCCTAGGCCGCTAGACGATGGGGGCCGGTGTCACGCTTGCGTTGCTGGGCAAAGCCTCAGCAGCCGAGTGAGCATAGCGGGGGGTGAAGTTCAGACACCAAGTGGTCGCTGAGCGATGGCTCGATGACGCGGCGATGAAGTTCCGCTTAGAGCTCTGAGTCGCGATTTGGTTCGGGTGGAAACTGGACATCGGCAGATGGACGCAGCGGACAAACGCCTTCGATAGGGCCGACTCCCCGAACGGTGACCTCTTTCGGCGGTCCGATCTCAACCCAATCGGGCACGCCATTAAGTGCTGACGGATGCGCGAGCAATTGGCCAGGTTCGGCTTCGTCGCAAAGCCGAGCAGCAAGATTGACGGGGCGACCGATGTAGTCGTCACCATCGAACAACAACGCTGTTCCGCTGGCGACCCCAGCTCGAAGGTCGATTGCGAATGATTCGAATCGGCCCGTCATTTCGGCAACGGTCGCCACGATGGGGCCAGGCTTCACGCCGACGAGGAGGACGCCATCGCCTAACCATTTCGCAACGCGCACGCCGCGTCGTCCGGCAACTTCTTTCACTGCTGAGCGGAATACTTCAAGCGCGCGCACAGCGCGTCGAGGTCCATGTCGTTCAGTGAGGGCGGTAAATCCGCAAATGTCAATGAACGCAAAGGTTCGTTCGAGAGCAATTGGTCCGCCAGTGGGAGGGACATCCTCTGGGCGTTCGGTTCCCATGCCGGTGGCCGGCGGGGGCGTCATTGGGCCGGCAGCGTTGGCGTCGGATTCTGTCGAGAAGTTGGAATCATTAGGCATGGCCTTCCGACGATGACACAGATTGCACCCTGTGCGCAGCCGAGTTTCGGAAATATCCGATGAACTCAGAGAAACGGTTCAGCGACGAGGCCGACCGAGGGCTTCTTGAGCAGCAGTGGCGACGTGCATCCCCGCCTGGCTGAAGACTCGAGCGATCGAAAGTCCGCGCGCATCAGACATTCCTTGACCGTCAAGGGTGAAACACAGCCAGTCATCGACTCGCAGCGGGCGATGGAACCAAAGTGCGTGGTCGAGGCTTGCGGTCATGAGTTTCTCAAAATCGCCGATGAGGCTGTGTCCTGTGAGTGCCGCTCCAAGGAGGTGCTCATCGGAGAGGTAGGCGAGTGCACATGCATTCATCACCGGATCGTCGCCGAAGGATTCACTGGCCCGCATCCATGCAGTCTTGGCCATGCCGTGAGTATCACGGAGGGCTCGAGTCTGAAAGAACAGGGGCGTTTCTTCGTCCTCGAGTGCGTCAGGTCTCGGTGTATCGGCGGGCAGAAACGTTGCCTCGCGCTCTTCGCTTTCTTCTGGCGTATGAAAACTTGCGATGCAATTAAGAATCGCTCCGCCCGACTGCGATGCCACGACCTGTCTCGTGGAGAACGACCGGCCATCGCGAATTCGTTCGACTTCATAAAGAACGGGAGCCGCTTCATCGCCTTGGCGGACGTAATAGGCGTGCATTGAATGAGGGATTTGTCCATCGTCAACGGTGAGCGCGGCGGCACGAAGGGCTTGAGCAATTGCTTGACCACCGTAAATTCGACCCCAGCCGGTATGCGCGCTGGGGGCGAGGAACGCATCGGGACTCACCGCTTCGAGGGTGAGCAGCGTGCGGAGGTCTGTTGCGAGGGGAAGCTCAAGAGTCACGGTGTGAGCCTGTCATGTGGCGGTGTTTAGCTTCACTTTTCCAGATTCCGGCGACTTGAACGCAATTTATTCGTCTATCCACCCCTCGCGCGACTGGTGCTTCTACCGTTTTCGCCGTCGCCGACTCCCGGCGGTACATGACACCCCAAGGGGGCACAATGGACATGGGCAAGAAGCTCATTGCCGAAGCAATCGGCACGTTCTGGCTGGTTCTCGGCGGCTGCGGCAGTGCTGTGCTGGCGGCAAAGTTTATTAGTGGCAGCGATGGCATTCAGTTGGGTATCGGTCTTCTAGGTGTGTCGTTTGCGTTTGGTCTCACCGTGCTCACGATGGCTTATGCGGTTGGACATATTTCTGGCGGCCACTTCAACCCGGCCGTCACCATCGGACTTTGGGTCTCAAAGCGTTTCCCGGCGAAGGAAGTACTTCCCTATGTCATTGTCCAAGTGATCGGTGCGATTTTCGCCGCGCTGACGTTGTGGGCGATTGCCTCCGGACGTGCAGGCTTTGACCTCAAGGTCGATGGACTTGCCGCGAACGGATACGGCGCGCATTCGCCGGGCGGGTTCAACCTCGCCGCCGGCCTCATCGCCGAAATCGTGATGACCGCAGGGTTCCTCTTCGTGATTCTCGGAGCGACGGCGAAGAAAGCAGTTGGGGCAGCCGCGCCGATGGCGATTGGCTTCGCGCTTGTACTCATCCACTTGATCTCGATCCCAGTGACGAATACGTCGGTGAATCCGGCGCGATCCACTGGACCGGCAATTGTTCAGGGTGGTTGGGCGCTTGGTCAGCTTTGGCTGTTCTGGGTTGCGCCGATTGTTGGCGCGATTATCGCCGGACTCATATGGCGATTCCTCAGCCCTTCAGACAGCATTCTTGACGACGAACCAGCAGAGGCACGTGCCTACTGAGTTTGCGTAATAGGTGTGAGTTAGAGCGGCCTGGCATTCCTATGGAATGTCAGGCCGTTTCTGTTTTTGGATTCTGTTTTCGGAAGATGTGCTGCGTCGAAAGATGATCGCGAGCGGAGTCGCTCACGCGTGAATTTCTGGAACCCGTTCATTCCAATTGCATGCAGCTTCGATTTCCGAGGCAAGGCGAATGAGTAAGTCTTCGCGTCCAAACGGTGCAACAAACTGAATTCCAACGGGTAACCCGTTTTCGGTCCACCAAAGCGGCAGCGAAATCGCGGGCTGCCCGGTGACGTTGAATTGCGCGGTGTACTGCATGGTCGAGGTGACTCGACCGAGGCCTTCGATCGGATCACTGAGCCAACCAATTTTTGGCGGTGCACCGTTAAGCACTGGGGTGCAGAGGATGTCGAAACCATTGGGGTTGAAATCGCTCGCCCACCATGTGGCCATACGGCGAGACCATTCCTGCTGCCAAAAGATTGCTTTTAGATACTGAGGTGCAGTGAAAGAACGGCCGATTGTCGCGAACATCCAGTTGCGCTCTTCGACATCGACTTCAGTAATTTCTCGTCCGAGTACTCGTCCCCAGTCGTCAAGGTTGTGGGCAATATGGGCAGCGATGACGGTTGTAAATGCGTTGGTGAATTCAGGGTCACCCATTGCCTCTGGGTGCGAATCTTCGATCTTGTGTCCGAGTTGTTCGAGCAGCGACACAGCAAAGTGAACGGCGCTGGTCATTTCCGACGAGGTCTCGACGTAAGGGAGGAGAGGGTGGTCGAGGATTCCGATGCGCAGTGAGCCAGGATCGCGGCCAACTTCTTCGGCAAGAGGTCGTTGCAACGGGGGAGTGGCGTAGGCGTCTCCTGGCATCGGACCAGACATTGCATCGAGAAGGGCAGCGGTATCACGCACTGTTCGAGTGACGACGCCGTTGGTGGTTGAACCGGCCCAGGATTCGCTAATGGCTGGTCCCAGTGGAACTCGACCACGCGTTGGTTTGAGCCCAACGAGTCCGCATGCGCTCGCCGGGATACGAATTGAACCACCGCCATCGCTGGCGTGAGCGGCAGGCACCATGAACGACGCGACTGCAGCCGCAGATCCGCCAGAGGATCCGCCTGTCGAATAGCCCAAATTCCAAGGGTTGAGAGTGGCGCCGTGTGACTCAGGTTCAGTTGTGATGGTGGTGCCGAACTCTGGAGTGTTGGTTCGTCCAACGATCACAACGCCCGCTGCCCTCAGTCGTGAGGTGACGTAGTCGTCTCGATCGGAGATGTACTCAGCGTTTTTGAGAAATGAAGTGCCAGCGTGATGAGGATCACCCACACTGCGGGTTTCGAGATCTTTGAGGAGAAAGGGCACGCCACGAAACGGACCTTCGGGAAGTTCGCCTTCGGCTTCGTTCCGAGCCTTCTCGAATCGCCCATGGATAACAGCGTTGAGTGTTGGGTTGATCGCTTCGATGCGCGCTATCGCTGCATCAACGAGGTCTAGGGGTCGGACCTCGCCCGACTGGACGAGTTCAGCTTGCGCGGTGGCATCAAGTTGAGCGAAGTCGGAAGTTGAAGTCATCCTCGGAAACTATCGCTAGGAAATTACGCGTGCCGATATTCAGGCCGGCTGTGTTCGCATGACTTCCATCGCCATTGTGTAAAACGTGGTCGCTGCTTCTGGCTTGAGTTCAGGGAAGGCTGCGCAAACGAGACCAGCCCCCACTGGGTTGACCGACAGAAACCACACTGCAGTTTCGGCGTCAATATCTGATCGGAGGAGTCCCTCGCCTTGGGCGTTCCTCACGAAATTCGCCATATTGGCGAGCGTGGCCTCTTGAAGTGGTCCAACCACGGCGGCGACTTCGGGCTCGTGTCGTGATGCATCGCGCGCAGCGAGGCGAAGCCCACGGTTGTCTAATCCGGAGTTGTCATTTAAACGAACTATGAGGTCCGAAACCGCTGGATCTGAAATCGCCTGGGATGACGCGAGCACTTGAACGACGTCGAATCCGACGATCTGAGCGCCAACGCTGAGTTTGTCGATGATGACCGCATTTATGAGGCCCGCCTTTCCCGCAAAGCGGTTGTAAATAGCTCCAGTTGTGAGTCGGGCTCGCCGCGCGATGTCAGCAACTGCCGCTGCGTGGTAGCCCTTCTCTGCAAAAACCTCAGCAGCTGAATTGACGAGAGCTTCATGGATTGCATCGTGCTCACGGTTTTCATGTTGTACAACAACGGGTGCATTTCGCACTTTGTTCGGACGCTCAGCAGGCAACGGGGTTGAGGGCGCAACGTTGGTCATGGCCAAGCGCATGAGTTCATTGATGGGTTTCATGTAGCGCTTAGGTGGTTCGCTCACGAGTCCAAAGACGTAGGCGCCAATCCAGCTCGAAGCGCGCATGAGTACTTGGATTAATGGATCTTGATTGTTCCGCAACTCGCCGCGAGTAGCGGCCTTGTTGCGTTCGACGAGCGCGATATCTGCGCGACGTCGGAGAAACCCGTACACCGACTCATGGAGAGAGGGAGTGTGGCGCGCGGCCAAGAGAAGTTCGGCTAAGACGCCAAGTTGGTCGATGTTGAGTTTCGGTAGATCTGTTGAACCGGACCAGAATGCGATCGCTTCTGCGTCTGATTGCGCGCCGAGTTCTGGTTCGATCCGCTCGACTATGAGTGCTTCGATAAGAGTTTCCTTGGTGGGGAATCTGTTGTAGATCGCGCTCGTGGCAAACCCACAGGTTTGGGCAATAGAGGTGAGCGCCATGGCGTCGTAGCCAACCCGAAGGAGCTCGGCGGCAGCCGCATCGAGGATTTCGATTCGAATCTCTGCAGAGCGCTGGCGGCTGACTTTCACCATGGTGGCCCGACCTTTCGTAAGAGATGATGCAGGATCAAATGAAACTTATTTGTCCAATAGACCTCGAACCATAATGCCAGAGAGCAGGTTGCGCGGTTTTTCTCTGCGGGTTCAGTCAGCGATTAGGCGGGTTGACCCGTAATCGCCTGACCGCCGTGGCTGTCTCGCTTCACGCCACTTGGATCCTTGGCGATCGCTCCAGCAACGAAGACATACGAGATGCCCTTCGACATTTGGGCCGGCTTCTCGACGGTCGATGTATCGGCGATCGTTGCAGGATCGAAAATGGTGATGTCGGCATCTGCGTCCATCTGAAGTCGACCTTTGCGGGCGAGCATCGGGACGCGGGCATCAAGGCGCTTTGCGGGCAGGATCGTGCACTTCGCAAGTGCGTCCATCAGTGAAAGCGCACCCATGTCACGCACATATGGTCCGAGGAGGCGAGAGAAACAACCGGCACCGCGGGGATGGTTGTTGTTCGACGACTCAGGGATCGCGTCGGAGCCAACCAGCGACCATGGCGCGCTGAGTGCGGCATTGACATCCTCTTGTGGTATCGCATAGGCCACAACGAGTTTGTTTTGTGCTTGATATTTCTTGAACGATTCGGGCGTGAGGCGTTCAGACGAGCCTGCGAGTTGAAGGTCGTTGTAGGAGATGCGGAATCTCGATTGCCAGTCACCAGCGAAGCGAGCAGATCCGAGGTACGTGCCCCAGAATGTGTAGGGGTAGAAACATCCGGTGACATCGAGTCCCTCGCTGCGGGCGGCATCGATTTTCGCAATGGCTTCAGGCATCACGTGTGTTGCCATTGAGGGAATGTGATCGACATGCAACGAGACGCCAGTTTGTCGAGCGACATTCAGTACTTCGTCAATCGCGTCGAGTGAGCTTTTTCCTTCGGGCCCAGGCGAGGAATAACGGATATGAGTGAACAGGGGCATTTCCGCTTGCTTGGCAACTTGAGCGAGTGCCGCGTATTCGTTGAAGTTGATTGAGGGTGCGTATTCGGGGTCGACGGAGAGCCCGATCCAACCGGCGTCAAGTTGTTTGTTGAGGTCGTCGCTCAGTCGGGAGAGTTGCGTGGGCGTCGCAGTTGATTTCACGCCGATGGAGTCTCGGTACCACTGATCAGAAAACGCGCCGCCAAAGTTGATGGGTGGAGCGTTCTTGCCTGTGTAATTCGAAAAGAAACCCTTGGCATCGACTGGCGTCTTGATGCCATGCATGCCGAGGTTTGTCGTGACGCCATCGCCGAGTTTGTACCAAACGCCATAAGAGTTGGGTTCGTACGAAAGCACATCAATGAAGCCGGGGGCGACGACCAAGTTGCTGGCATCAATTGTTGTCTTACCGTTGATCGCATCAGTGGTGATGAGGGCGATTCGGCCACCGATGAGTCCTACGTTGGCGATTGAGTCGAATCCTGTCGCAGGATCCATGACGCGACCGCCGGAAATGGCCGTGTCGAAAAGTGTCGACGACGGCGGAGGCTTATAGGCCGGGTCGAGTTTGGGTGGAGCAATCTTGGTTGCTTCTTTGACCTTGACTGTGCCGGTTGAAGAACTGGAACCGTCGGAACATCCGGTGGCAACCGCTGCGGCTGCGACGAGTCCGGCCCCGCCCAAGATCAGAAAGCGTCGCCGATCAAAGGGGGATCCCGAAACAGGGATATCGCTGGGCACTGGAGAACGCTACCGGTGTTCGGTACGTGGACGTAGTCGCCCAACGACCGAATTAGGAACTGTGCGCGCTACGCGCCTGATTGTCGGCCGACAACGCCCGTTCCGATAGCTGTGCTCATGCTTATCGCGTGGTCACCGCCGAGTTGTCGAGTGTAAAAGCCGAGTGGGATGGTGATGGTGTGAAGTTCCGCCTATGTCTCGGGTGCAGTGCGATGAGCCACTCTGCGACTGCGCACGATTGTGATGGACCAGGCCTGCAATGGGCGGTGCATTCTCCACGGGGGCAAGGGGGCGATTCACTCGCAGAATCGAACGGTTGCCCAGAGTCGGTCGAAGGTCGCTGGCCCGAGTACCGCTTCGAGAGCATCGATGAGGTCGGCGCGATCGGGGAGTGACTCCATGGCCCATCGGGAGAACATCCCGCAATCCATCCAGGCTGCGAGTTTGGTTGCGTCGTCCCCGAAGGGGAATCCGCCTACCGTCGCGATCACTCTGCGAAACCGTTCCCAATCAAGTGAGGTCCCGAGCGACCGAGTCGCTTCGGCGAGCGTCGCGGGTGTGACGGGCCAGTCTGCCGAAGTCCCCGCTGGGTGCAGCCCAACGATGTGTGACCATTCCAGTCCGGGCTGATGAAGAGCGTGACGCACAATGACTTCGAGCCACGCGGCCAAAACGAAGTTGGTCATTGGTTCTGTTGGGGGTGATGTGGGGAGCCCAAGTGTGCGCCGACACGCATCGGGGACTCGACCTTGTTGCGGTGACATTGTTGGCCCGAACCATCGGGAGTCAGCCTCGTCGCCCAAGACAGTGACGGCGCAACCATTTCGACTCACGACATGAACAACTGTGTGATGAGCGGGGAACGTTCCTTCGTTCGTTGGATTGGTGATCTCGGCCGGGGCGCGAACACCCACCGCAGTGATGGAATCGGCGGCAGATCGGCCAAGAAGGGCTGTGACCGGGTCGGTGGAATCGAGTTGGTGAATTTCTGTGATGACATCACCGGTATAGGTGATGAACATTGCAATGTTTGGCGACAACGATTCGAGGTCAAGCGTGAGTTGGGCCAGGGTCTCAACAGCAACGGCTGTGGTATGCATGACGATCTCTCCGCGTCGGTTGACAACGGCGATCGGTACTGGGTGATCGCGATCCCTCAATGCAATCTGGCGGCTTCCCGAGAAAGCGGCAAGGGCTATTTGGCCGCTTACGCGAAAGGGAGTGTGTCTTGATCGCTCGGTGGGAATAACCGATAGAGCATCGCCTGCAGAACTAACGCCGTTACTCGCGTGTCGGGGAGAGCTCGGTGGGCGTTGGGGTGGTCGATTCCTAACGCCGCCGCGCACGCGGCGAGCGAATAGCCGCCGTTGTCGGGGAGAACGTGGCGAGCTAATTGCAGGGTGCATAAAGCGGGTTGATCCGGCAAAGGTGTTTGGGTCCGCGCGTATTCGGCACTTAAGAAGCCAGCGTCGAACGAAAGATTGTGCGCGACGACCATTGCCCCTTCAACACGCTCGGCGAGTTCTTCTGCGATCTCGGCGAATGTGGGTGCGCCGACTAAGTCGGCGGCGCTGATGCCGTGGATATGAGTGGGGCCAGGATCGCAACCAGGGTCGACAAGGGTCGACCACTCATCGATGAATGATCCATCGGATGCGCATCGGACAACAGCGATTTCGATGACGCGATCCCCATCGGAACTGAGACCAGTGGTTTCGACATCGAGAACCGCAAACGGAAGGACGGGTGGGTGTTGTGACCACTCACGCACGTTCACACTTTGAAATGTCGATGGCTTCAGATTCACAGCTCTCACGCTAGGTCGTGCGTCCGACAGTCAGGTCACTGTTGCCGATTTAGGAATCGAGGGGACCGTCAAGCAGTTCGGTGACGACGGCAGCGATTTCACTGCGCTCGGATCGAGTCAACGTGACATGACCAAAAATCGGGTGACCGCGGAGGGCCTCGATCACCGTGATGATTCCGTCGTGCCGGCCGACGCGCAGGTTGTCGCGCTGGGCGACATCGTGGGTGAGCACAACGCGGCTGCCTTCGCCGAGGCGACTAAGCGCGGTCAGGAGAACTGGACGCTCGAGGTTCTGGGCTTCGTCAATGATGACGAACGTATCGGTGAGGCTTCGTCCACGGATGTGAGTGAGGGGGAGGACCTCGAGGAGTTCACGATGGATGACTTCATCGATGACCTCGGGACCGGTGATTGCTTCGAGGCCATCGAGTACGGCCGCAGCCCATGGGCTCATCTTCTCGAATTCCGAACCGGGTAAGTAGCCAAGGTCTTGTCCGCCGACGGCATAGAGCGGTCGAAAGATAACAACGCGTTGGTGGCTGCGTTGTTCTAAAACGGACTCCAACCCTGCTGCGAGCGCGAGCACGCTTTTACCGGTACCTGCAGGGCCGCCCAGTGACACGATTCCAATGGATTGATCGGCGAGAAGATCGATGGCGATGCGTTGTTCGGCCGAGCGACCGCGAACGTCGAACAACTGGCCATCACGGCGAACAAGGTGCAGGGACTTGTCGGCGTGAACGCGAGCAAGTGCAGATTGCGAACCAGCATGCATGACGACACCGGTGTGACACGGAAGGTCGCGAGCTCGTTCGTCTTCAACTGTTCCGAGTTCGAACAATTCATCGATTAAGGAGCTTTCGCATGCAAGTTCAACGATGCCGGTCCAACTGTCGTCGCGGGCGAGTTCGTTTCGGTATTCATCGGCATTCAGGCCAACGATCGACGCCTTTAGGCGCAGGGGAAGGTCCTTTGTGACCACAGTGACCTGGTTGCCTTCAGCGGCGAGGTTTCGAGCCACTGCCAAGATCCGATGATCATTGGTGTCACCAGCAAGCGACGGCGGAAGTGCACCGAGATCTTGATGATTGATCTCCACGCGGAGGGTGCCGCCGGCATCGTTCACAGCGAATGCGGTCGTGAGTGATCCGTGTTTGACGCGCCAGTGTTCAAGTTGACGTAATGCCTGGCGAGCGGACCAACCCAACTCGGGGTGGTTGCGTTTCGATTCGAGTTCAAGAACAACAAC
>CAMCTW010000036.1 GCA_945878645.1 Bifidobacterium breve | reverse complement strand
CCCGATTTTCGCGCGTTGTGCATGGCCGAGAACGCAACACACAACTTGCACAACGTCGTGACGCTGCGTGGAGCGCTTGTACGTGATGCGCATGCATGGGCCGGTTTCATCGATGAAAGCATTGCGATGTTCGCTGCTGACAGTGATGTTTCGTTTGCATCACATCACTGGCCAACATGGGGAACCGACAACATTGTCGACTACCTGTCGAAACAGCGCGATCTCTACGCCTACCTAAACGATCAGACGCTTCGGTATCTCAATCGCGGTTTTACCGGTGCAGAAATTGCAGAGATGATTGAACTCCCGTCCACACTCGCGTCTTCGTGGCACTGCCGTGGCTATTACGGATCAGTAAGTCACAACGTGAAAGCCGTTTATCAGCGATACATGGGTTGGTTCGATGGAAACCCTGCGCACCTGTGGCCGCACCCACCCGAAAAAGTTGCTGTTCGATATGTCGAGTTCATGGGTGGTGCCGATGTCGTGCTGGCGAAGGCGGAACTTTCCTATGAGGAAGGCGACTATCGCTGGGTGGCTGAAGTCGTGAACCATGTTGTGTTCGCCGATCCAACGAATATGGAAGCGCGCGAGCTACTCGCTCGCACCTATACGCAAATGGGTTACGCACAAGAGAACGCCACGTGGCGGAATTTCTTCCTCACCGGCGCGCAAGAGTTGCGAGGCATCGAGGTTGCTGGTCCTACAGGCCAGAACGCGCTTGCACTCATGGCCCATATTTCCGTGACGCAGGTGTTCGATGCGGTCGCTATTCGAATCGATGGAATCAAAGCGTCTGAGCATCAGTTCGCTATCAATTGGACGATTGCCGAGACAGGCGAACGCCATTTACTTCGTCTCGAAAATGGGGTGCTGTCGAATGTTGCGAATCGACATGCTGGCGATGCGGTGTTGTCGGTGACTGTTCCGCGTTCACAACTGCTTCTGCTTATCGTCGGAGTAGTGACACTCGAGGCGTTGGTTGAACAGGGCATCGCAACAGCTGAAGGCGATCTCGGCGCACTTGATTCGATTCGCGCATTGCTCGATCCACCCGACCCGAAGTTCTCGATCGTGCTGCCCTGATGGCTCGTTACTGATCCGTTAGCGATCGCAGACAATTGTTACTGAGAGGCGTCAATCATCATTGACGCCATCGCGAACTGTTCGTCGCCAACCGCAGTCCAGCGGTGATTCGTTCCTCGCTGAATCACAACATCGCCGGGACCGAGTTCGGTCTGGACCCCATCGGGAAGTTCGAGCAACACGCGTCCGCGCAACACGACATCGACATCAACTGTCGGTGTGGCATGCCAACCTTCTTCGGAGGGCGGCGCGGGAGTGAACTCAACAAGGCGGAACCACAAGCCACCAGCAAGAGGGACAAGCGACCATGGTCCGTCGGGGTCGCCGCCCTGCTCGACTGATTGCAGCGGGCCGCCGGTATGCCATAGGTCGGTAATCGTTGTCGTGGGCGAGGACACCGCATCGGCAGCGCCACCATCGACAACGGGGGGACCGGTAACAACGCGACGATCGGCGGAACCGCCATCAACTACTGGCGAACCAGTGACAACGCGACGAACTGGTTTATCTCCGGCGGTCACGGGCTTCACACCGACGATGTCGGCGTTCGCGTTGACATCAGGGCGAAGCATCGCAACGAAATAGGTCCAGCCGTGTTCGTCGGCCGGTCGCCACCGGTGCAAGGTTCCGCGCTGAATCACAAACTCACCGGGGCCAATGACGCGCTCGCCATCTTCAAGCCCCATCACTACCGAACCCTCGAGCACAACCATGAGATCAAGCGTGTCGGTGGCGTGCATGCCAGGTGTGCTTTCGGAGTCACCAGCAACGCGCAGCCAAGTGGTGTCGGGATCGGCGCCAGCAGGAATTCCGGGCATCCGGATAATGCGTGCGCTGGCGCCCCCCGGTGGTGGTTCAAGTGCGAACCCGGAATTGGCTTTATCGGGAGCGTCGCCAATCGAAGGTTGCGGCCCGTCAAGCCACAACACTTCACTGACGCAAACGGTGTCGGTCACGATGGTGTTGGGTGCAGCACCGTCTTCAGTAATGACGTGACGCCCAGTGTCATCAATGCCCGTGACTACCCGACGCACGAAGGTTTGACTCATCGCGTGATCGTACGCCCGAGCCGGCGTTCCACGCCGAGCATGTGAAATGATGTGGGCGTTGATCAACAACGGTCCGGGGGGAACGATGCGTTACAAATCTTCTTTACGTTTCATTGCTGCGGCAGTCGCGCTTGTAACGCTCGGAGGAACAGCAGCTGCTTGCTCCTCATCGAATGATTCGTCCTCAACGACAACAACTGTGTTCTCGAGTCCTGTTGCTGAAGCAGCAATCACCGGACCAGTCACCGGCGGCAAAGGGTTTGTTGTGCTTGCTCCGTCGCCGCCACAAGACGGTCAGCAGCCGACGGTGTTTGATCTCAAGACTGTTGGCTATCAAGAGGACGAATATTTCTTCTCTGGTAACGCAACTGCATACACGAGTGACGCGCCATTAACGGCAGACGGAATGTGGACGACTCGCGCTGCAGGAACAGCACCGTATGCCTCGCGAATGGTGGTTCGTCGTCCGAGCGATCCGAAGAAGTTCAACGGCACTGTCATCGTTGAATGGCTCAACGTCACTGCTGGTCTTGATACCGCCCCCGACTGGACCTACTTGGCGCCAGAAATCATTCGATCGGGATTTGCATGGGTTGGAGTTTCAGCTCAGAGGGTTGGAATCGAAGGTGGCGGCATGTCGCTGGGTATCGATCGCGTTCTGAAGTCATTCGATCCGGCGCGCTATTCCTCACTCTCACATCCTGGCGATAACTACTCCTATGACATTTTCAGCCAAGCCGGTGCCGCGGTTCGTCGAAACAGTTCAACGGTGCTCGGAGATCTAAAACTTAAAAACGTCATCGGAATGGGTGAGTCACAGTCGGCAAGCCGCCTCACCACCTATGTGAATGCAGTTGCGCCGACTGCGAACGTGTTCGACGGTTACTTCGTTCACAGTCGCAGCGGGAACGCTGCTCCGCTCTCTGTCGATCCGTTGCCGGCGGTGACACCAGTTCTAGGAACGATGATCCGGACCGATTTCGGTAAACCCGTGTTGACCTTCAGCGCCGAAACCGACGTTGCTGGTGCGAGGGGTTATGTCAAAGCTCGGCAGCCCGATACCGATACGTTCCGCGGCTGGGAAGCCACCGGAACTGCGCACGCCGACTACTACAACCTCGGCGGCGGTGGTTTTGATACCGGCGACGGGAAGAACGACATCACCTATTTCAACTCGATGATGGCTCCACCGAAGAGTGTGTACGACAACCTCATTACGTGTGCTGATGGAATCAACACTGGGCCACACACGTACATCCTTCGGGCCGCACTGCGCGACCTCAATCTCTGGATCACCAAGAATCAGGTCCCTGCGTCGCAGCCGCGTCTTGAAGTCGATGCTGCCGGTACCGGCTACAACGTCGATGAACTTGGAATTGCGAAGGGCGGAATTCGAACCCCGCATGTCGATGTACCCATTGCTGTGTTGACAGGCCTGGGACAGAAAGGCAACGCCTTCTGTTCATTGTTTGGCGGCACGGTTCCGTTGACCTCGACAGCTCTCACCGCGAAGTACGGAACCCACGACGCATTCGTTGTCAAGTTCACCGAAGCAACGAAGAACGCCGCCAAGGCTGGGGCAATTCTTAACGACGATGTCGATCATTTGATTGCCGCGGCGAAAGCATCAAAGGTTCTGCAGTAATCAGTTTTTTGTCGACCCCATTGAAAGTGACTCGAATGAATACTCGGCGACGCTTGTATGCCCTTTTCGCTGTCTCTCTCTTGGGGGTTGGGCTCCTGGCCTGTTCATCGGATAGTTCGTCGTCGAAAGGCCCCAAAGTGGTTGCACCCTCGCCACCATCACGCGATTCGGTCACGGTGCCCACTGTTGTTCCTGCAACGGGTGGTCGAGGCCAAGCGTTTATTGCTGCTGCCAGCGGCGATCTTGCCGCGGCCGGTTACGAGCAGTCGGAGTTCTATATAAGTGGAACCGCAACGGCGTATCAGTCAGGGCAACCGCTGACAGCTGACGGCAACTGGTCAGTCGACCCAGCGACAACTGCCGCGTACAAGACCCGCGCCATCGTTCGTCGTCCAACCGATCCGGCTAATTTCAATGGCAACGTCATCATTGAGTGGTTGAACGTGTCCGGTGGTCTTGATGCGGCGCCGGATTGGACCTACACACACGTCGAACTCATTCGCGAGGGTTACGCGTGGGTTGGTTTGTCAGCGCAGGTTGTTGGTATCGATGGCGGACCATCAATGGCCCTTGTTGCCGGTTTCACACTCAAAGCAGCTGATCCCGAACGTTATGGATCACTCGTGCATCCTGGCGATCAGTACTCCTATGACATGTACACACAAACCGGCGCGGCGGTGTGGTTTGCTAATGATGTTCTGCTCGGTGGTCTGAAGCCCGAGCGCGTCATTGCCATTGGCGAATCGCAATCTGCGTTCCGACTCACGACGTATGTGAACGCGATTGGCCCGAAGACCGACATTTGGGATGGCTATCTCATCCACAGTCGAGCCAACGCGGGAGCGGCTCTTAATGTCGGTGTGAAAATGCCTGCCGATCAACAGATCCGAACCGATCTCAAGGTTCCTGTTCTGCAGTTCCAATCGGAAACCGACATGTTGTACGGAGCTCTCAACTTCATCGGCGCCCGCCAACCCGATACCGACTTGATTCGCACGTGGGAAGTCGCGGGCACCGCGCATGCCGATGCTTACAACTTGGGTATCGGCGATGCCGACAACGGTGACGGCGTCGGGGACGCAGCGTTGTTCCAAGCGATGCTCACCCCGCCCTCGTCTATCTACGGCGGTGTTATTTCATGTTCGACGCCAATCAACGCCGGACCGCATACCTATGTCTTGCGTGCATCGTTGAACTCGCTCGACAAATGGATCCGGACTGGTGAAGCTCCCGAGTCGCGTCCGCCGCTCGACGTCACGAGCGGTGCTTTTGTACTCGACGCGAAGGGCAATGCCGCTGGCGGCATTCGCACACCACATGTCGATGTTCCCGTTGCGATCTTGTCAGGACTTGGTCAAACCGGTTCCAGATTCTGCGGATTGTTTGGCACAACGACGGGTGCCCCACCCGCGGCGTTTGCATCGTGGGCACTTCCGAACGGTCGCCCGGCATTCGACACTTCGTGGATCGCATCGCTTGATGACGCGGTAGCCAAGGGCAACATCCTCGAAGCCGATGCCGTCAACCTCCGCACTGTCGTGAAGAACGCCCAACTTCCATCGTGAGCACCACCATCCTTCAGGCCGGATTGTTCTTCGGGGAAGGCCCTCGGTGGCACAAAGGTCGACTTTGGTATTCCGACTTTTATGACCACGCGGTGCACGCCATTGACCTTGATGGCAACGACGAACGCATTGTCGAAGTGGAATCGCAGCCTTCGGGCCTTGGCTGGTTACCCAATGGCGACCTGCTCGTTACGTCGATGCTCGATCGCAAGCTCATGCGTTGGAATGGCAGCAAACTGACAACGCATGCCGATCTCGGCAATCACTTCACCTGGCATGCCAACGATCTCCTTGTCGATCAGCAAGGGCGCGCCTACATCGGCAACTTCGGTTTCGATTACGAAGTGTTCTTAGATGAGCAGGGGATCGAAGGATTGTTTGCCGATCCCGACTCACTCACAACCGTGATGTGTCGCGTTGATCCTGACGGAACAATCAACGTTGCATCCGATGGTCTGATCTTTCCGAACGGGATGGTCATTACGCCTGACGGAAAAACAATGATCGTGGCCGAAACGCTTGCGCTTCGACTGACTGCGTTCGACATTGGCGCTGATGGTTCACTTTCGAACCGACGCGTATGGGCCGACCTCTCAGCACACATGGCTGCGCCCGATGGCATCTGTCTCGATGCCGAAGGCGCAGTGTGGATCGCGAATGCGCTTGCGCCGCGTCTCATGCGCATTGGCGAAGGTGGCGTCGTGCTCGACGAGGTCGAGACAACGATGAACACCTACGCGTGCATGCTCGGCGGGCCAGAAGGCAAACACCTCTTCGCCATGACCGCGCCAACCTCTGATTCACGTCATGCACCGCTCGCACGCAACGGAGCGATTGAAGTCGTCGAAGTTGTTATACCGCATGCCGATTTGTCTTAATGGTGTAGATTTTTATTTAAGCGTGAAAAATTCACCATTGTGGAAAAGAGCAATCCAGTGCGGGGTTTGGGTGCGGGTCGTAGAGGTTCTGGTCGTAGTGCCGTCAGGTTGGTTGGTGTTGTTGCGGTAGCGGCAGTGATGGTGGGGTTGACGTTTGTTCCCATTGCGCCGGTGCAGGCGAACGACGAGTTGGTTCCTACGAGCGGGAATCCCACAGTGGCTCTCAGTATTGACCTCGATGACGTGACTTGTGTTCCCAATGGGGTCGCAGTTAACGGTCAATTCAACGCAGATCAAACGGGATTTACGTCATCCATGAGTCTCACCGATGTGCCTGACGGTTGGACTGTTCGCAGTTCTTGGGTTGTGTCATCTGGTAACCCTGCTGTCGAGACGTCGTTGGGCAGTGTCGACACTCCGGTGATACGTCCATTGCCAACCGTGGACCCGCCGGAAGCACCCTATGTAGATGATGTTTGGTTCGGTGATTTGGTAGATGCGGGGGCAACGTTCACTTACACGGTGACGCTGCAATTGTTCGATACCGTTTCTGCGTGGGTCCAAGCAACACAGGTCGCCATTTCGTGCAGCGGCAACAGCTGGGGAGTTAACGTGACGACCCCTCTTGCAGAGGTGGTGTCAGCCCCACAGCCGACGAAGGCTTCCCTCACGCCTGGCGCCATCGATTGGGGCGACTGTGAGAGCGCCGAGGCCATCGAAGGTGAGCAGTGTGCGACAGTGTCGGTGCCGCTTGATCATTTCGGTTCACGCGGCACGGTCATCGACATTGCGGTGAACCGGTTCCCGGCCACGAGCGGTCAAAGTAACGGTGCTCTGCTGATGAACCCCGGTGGCCCTGGAGGTCCCGGCCTGTCGTTCGCCCGCGGGATGTCTCAGATTTACGCTGGCACTGCTCTTGCCGAGGATTACGACATCATTGGTTTCGATCCCCGGGGCATCGGGGAAAGTTCCCCGGCGCCTTATTGCCTTTATCCAGAAGACAGTACGGACGGTCTTGGCAATGTTCTGGATCCCGACTGGTCGAGTTATTTCGCTGCAGTTGTCCCAGCCAGAGGGACATATAAGTCGATGTGTTCGGCAGCGACCGCGAGGTACCTCGGATTTTTGGGTACGAGGCAGGTAGCGGCAGATATGGACTGGATCCGGCGAGCAGAAGATATTGGCCGGGGTAGCGAGAAGAAACTGGCGTTCTTCGGTGGTTCGTACGGGACTCGCCTCGGTGAGGTCTACCTGCAGCATTTCGGGAACCACGCCGGCGCCTTCGTGCTCAGCGGGGCAGTGGATCCCGCATCTACCTACGTTGACTGGTACACCGAGCGCACCGGTCCGCCCGACATAGAATTCGACATTCAGTTCGCCCCCGCCGCGCCTGACGGGATCGGTGACAAGTTCTACGCGGTTGTTGCTGCTCTTACTCCGCTTGCTCCTGTTGGGCTAGATCCCACTGCCGGTGCTGTTGAAGGAGTGGTGGTTCCGGCCACCGTCGATGGCCAAGAGGCTGAGGTCACTCTTGCGAGCTTTACCGCGGAGGTTTCGGGTGCGCTTCGAAGTGAACCCTCGTGGCCCAAGACTGCCCGTTTCATTTCCGATACCTATGACGTTGTCGTTAATGGTCTCAATGTTGCAATCGAAACTCCCCCCGACCCTCTTGTCGGCGAACCGTTGCTGGATGTTCTGGCCGATGACCCGGAGACAGCCAGCCCTAGCGAGATTCGTGCCTCCCTCAATTCAAGTCTGATGCTGGATGCCGTGAATTGCCTTGATATGCCTGGGGTTCCCTCCTCCACGGCGGAGATGGTCCAGGAAGCCTCGGATTTCGTATCCGGAAACCCAGTGAATTATCTGGGATGGGTTTATGTTCCTGCCCTGGGTTACTGCGAGGGGCTGTTCCCCAGCGGCATCGATGTCACCGATGACACAAAGCCCGTCAAGGTGTGGCCGGCATTGCCACTGCCGGTAGGCACACCGGCGCCATTGATCATCGGAAGTTTTGGAGATACCGCGACTCCATACCCGTGGAGTGTGGGGATGCACCAGTACTACGTCGATAACGGTGTCGATGCGTCATTGGTGTACTACGAGGGTGGAGAACATGTGGCCGGAGTGTCGTGGCCACCCCCAGTTTGTCTGTGCAGCATCATCATTGAGTTGTTTGCCGATGGAGTTCTTCCCATCTCGGGGTCAGGGTGCAATTTCGTCTCACCGTTTTCACGTAAACCGCCCACCAATGTGGTGGCAACCGCAGGGGACACCAAGGTCGCCATGTCGTGGACGAATCCGACCCAACGACTCGGTGGGAACGTTGACGGGTTCCTTATGCAAGTCCGCGAGGTCTCTGAGGGTCTGAGCGTCTCCAGCGAGAATGACGGTTGGGTGAATGTCGCACAAGGTTCGTGTGGTGATATTGATTTTGAGGACTACACCGAATGCGAGGTACTCGGCCTCACCAATGGCGTTTCCTACGAGTTCCGAATGTTGACATTGCCGGAATACGACATAGCTGAATTTTCTGAGGTGTCGGCCGCGGTAACGCCTGAGGCTTTCGTTCCGGTTGATCCCGTCCCGGTGGCACCCCGCTTCACTGGCTGAACTACTCGCCGGGAATACACACCCAGCCGCGACGCACGAGTTCGTCGGCCAGAACTTCGTCGGGCATGGCAGCAACAGCCTCGGCCTGACGGTTGGCGGCGCGCTTTGCCGCCCGTTCGTTGGCATCGGATGACGAGGCAATTGCGCGCTCGGCCTGTTCAACATTGAGTTCGCCTTCGCCAGCAGCGAGACGAGCAATGAGCTCGTCGGCCTCGCCACGAGTGAACTTTCCGCCCGCCTGACGTTGGGTAAGCCCATAGATATGGCGTGCTTCTCGGAATGAGGAGTAGCCCGCACCTTCAAACAACGCGAGGAGTTCCTCGACCTGTTTCGACGATGCTGGTGGGCCTGATTGCTGTCCGAATGCCATGGTCTGAGCCTCGCACGCGCTACTGACACTGGGGGCGATGAGGGATTTCGCGTCATCTCGCACTACAATGATCAGGTCGTTCCATTTCCGGAGCGGCGCCGCTGAACCGCTTCAGGCCCCAGCACCCCGTAACTCACACAGTTTCGGTCGTGCTCACCACTTGGCCCTTGCTTTCTCAGCGGACCTCAGTAGGAGACTTTTTATATGGCGCCACCACGCCCCCGTTCCAACCGTTCCTCATCGGGCGCGCGTCCTCGACCACGTTCCGATCGACCCCGAAACGAAAAGCCGCTCGCCCCGCAAGCGGCCCTTCCGGCTTTAGCTCCCGACAACGGCTTCTTCGCCCTCGGCGTTCCCGAGACCCTTTGTGGCGCACTTGCGCTCGAAGGCATTACCGATCCGTTCCCGATCCAGGTGTCGACACTTCCCGACTCATTAAAGGGTCGCGACGTACTCGGCCGTGGTCGCACCGGTTCCGGCAAGACCCTCGCATTCGGTCTTGCTGTACTCACTCGACTTTCGATGCTGCAGCTTGAGCGTCAACCGTTCCGTCCGCGTGCGCTCATCCTTGCCCCCACTCGCGAACTCGCACTGCAGATCGACGCAACTATTGCGCCGCTTGCACGCCGCCTTGGACTTCGCACCACAACCGTCTTCGGTGGCGTTGGTCAGAACCCTCAGGTCGATGCGCTTCGCAAGGGTGTTGACGTTGTTGTCGCATGTCCCGGTCGTCTGGAAGACCTCATCAGCCAGAACTTCTGCAAACTCGATCGCGTTGAAGTGTGTGTTCTTGATGAAGCTGATCACATGGCCGATCTCGGATTCCTTCCCGGTGTGAAGCGATTGCTCGATCGCACGCCCGACGATGCGCAACATATGTTGTTCTCAGCAACGCTCGATAAGGGCGTCGACGTCATCGTTAAGCGCTACATGTCTGATCCGGTCACGCACAGCGTCGATTCCGAACAGTCGCCGGTCAACACCATGACCCACCATGTGCTGCACGTAACAAACGATGATCGACTTCCCGTCATTATCGATCTTGCTGCTGCACCTGGTCGCACAATTATTTTTACTCGTACGAAGCATCGCGCCAAGCAACTCACGCGTCAGTTGAACGCACACGGAGTTATTTCGGTCGAGATGCACGGAAATCTTTCGCAGAATGTCCGCACGCGAAATCTTGCGGCGTTCTCCGACGGAACGGCAGCGGCCATGGTCGCTACCGATATTGCAGCGCGCGGAATTCACGTCGATGACATATCGCTCGTGATCCACGCCGATCCGCCCATGGAGCACAAGGCATATCTCCATCGTTCTGGACGCACAGCACGCGCCGGAAACGAAGGAGTCGTTGTCACGCTCGCAACGGAATCGCAACGCAAGGACACTGATCAACTCATGCGCAAGGCGGGTATTAAACCCACCGTGACAAAAGTGCGCCCTGATTCACCGCTACTGCAGGAAATTGCTCCCGGTCAGCGACTGAAGAAAAGCGCCTCTGAAGTGAAGGCAATGCTCGATGTTCCCGAACCGCCCAAGACGCCCGGTGGTCGTCCGAATTCGCGTAACCCGCGTTCGGCGACTCCGTCAGCGTCTGGTCGGCCGAAGCGTGGCGGCCCAAGCAGTGGACGCCGTGGTTCCGGCAGCGGGTCAACCTCCGGTTCCCGTCAGGGATCAAGCCGTTCGGCCGGTCGACAGGGCGGACGCTCGCGTTAGGCGCGATGATTCTCACCATGAATTTCTTCGAAGCGAACATGAAGCTCGGCGAAGCCGAGACCCTCGATATCGAAACCGCCGAACTTCTCATCCGAGTCGAAAACAGCGGCGACGTTCTCTACAACGAACTTGCCGCACGCTTGAATAACGAAGAGGCCGCCGAGCTTCTTCGTAAGAATGGGCGCGAAGAGGTTGGTCACGCTCGTCGCATGATGAAGGTGATTTCGCTCAAGACCGGCACCGAATACGTGCCGTCGGCCGAGGTGCTCGAGAAGTTTGAAGTTGACCTTCCTGATTCGGTCGATGCTTCGGCATTACCGATGATTGTTGAGGGCGAACTCCAAGGAGACCTCGGCTATCAGAAGTGGGCGTCCCACGAAACCGATCCCGAAATCATCGAACTGTTGCTTCGTAACGGCCGTGAAGAAACCAAACACGCCGAGCGGATCAAGAAGGCAATAGAAATCTTGGCCTCGGCCGAGGCTGCGCAGTAGCGCACTAGCAACCACAACGTCGTCGCAGTACCTGCTCCAAATAGGGCAGAATCACATTCCACTTAGGGGAGGACATGACATGGCAATGACCATGATGCGTTTCAACTGCATCCAGCCAGGACTCGAGCCAAATGAGATGGCCGATCGATACAACGCCATGCTCGACATGGCTCAGGTTCTTGATGAACTTGGTGGCGGCATGGTGACGCTCGAAGAGCATCACGGCGCCGAAAATGGTTGGAGTTCCTCTCCGCTCACAATGGCTGCAGCGATTCTCAGTCGTACGAAGAACGTTTCTGTTTCGCTT
The DNA here is from genome assembly GCA_945878645.1 of Bifidobacterium breve. Classification (GTDB taxonomy): domain Bacteria; phylum Actinomycetota; class Acidimicrobiia; order Acidimicrobiales; family Acidimicrobilacustridaceae; genus Acidimicrobilacustris. Next base: position 6,387 of record CAMCTW010000036.1, on the reverse strand, counting down.
TCGGCGTTGCTTATTCCTCTTCACGATCCATTGCGCATTGCCGAAGACATGGCCGTCATCGACCTCATGTCGAAGGGTCGCCTCACGGTTATTGGCGGTCTTGGCTATCGCCCGAGCGAATACGCAGCGCATGGCAAGTCATGGGCCGATCGCGGAAAGATCATGGACGAATGCGTCGACGTCATGCTCAAGGCATGGACCGGCGAACCATTCGAATATCGTGGCACCACCGTGCAGGTCACGCCGCGTCCGTACACGCAACCACACCCGATGTTCCTTCTTGGCGGAACCTCAAAGCCCGCAGCCCGTCGTGCCGCGCGCTTTGGACTTCCCATCATGTGGGCGGCCCCGGTTCCTGAGATCGAGGCCCACTATTACGAAAAGTGCGCCGAGTACGGCACGCAGGGTTTCGCTATGGCTCCGCCTGATGATTTTCACCATGTCTTCTTTGCCGAAGACGTCGATGCCGGATGGGCCGCTATGGGCGAGCACATCCTTCACGAAGCCACGACCTATTCCTCATGGCAGACCTCCGACATCAAGTCCTCGGCTCATTCGCATGCCAAGACCGTTGGCGAACTGCGTGAAGAGGGTCTGTACCAGGTTGTCTCTCCGGCCCAAGCGGTCGAGGAAGCGAAGGCCGCTGGCGATTTTGCTGTCTTCGCAATGCACCCGCTTTGTGGTGGGATGCCGATTTCGGAAAGTTGGAAGCAGATCGATCTGCTTCGTAACGAAATCCTTCCCGCACTGGCCTAAGCGATTCCGGCGGCAGCGATGCCGCCGGAGTTGTACCTTTCAGGAACTGACAAATCGATCTATCGGGGGAACTCACATGAGCACGAATAACTGGGGCCGTTGGGGCGCCGACGACGAGCGCGGAGCGCTCAATCACCTCACACCTGAGGTCATCAAGGCTGCTGCAGCCTCGATCACCACGGGCAAGGTGTACAGCCTTGGCATTCCGATTCAGGGCCAGGGTGTTCCGTTGCTCGATTACCGAGGAACGCCGATGCGTCTGACGCTGCAAGACGGTACCGACGACGGCATCTACGAAATTTACGGTGCAAAAGAAGGAACAGGCGCACACGAAGACGTGCTCGTCATGGCCTCGCACACCACCTCACATATGGACGCTCTTATCCATGTTTACGAAGACTATAAGCATTACAACGGCGTCCCTTACGGCGAGATGCGTGCACTTGGTGGTGCAGGCAAACTTGGTATCGAAAAGGTCGACAGTTTCGCGGCACGCTCGGTCATTCTCGACATCGTGAAGTTGAAGGGTGCCGACAAGTGGCTTGAGCCCGGCACCATGATCATGGCTGCCGATCTTCAGGCTGCCGCTGCTGCGCAGGGTGTTGAAGTTCGCGCCGGCGATGTTGTTCTGATTCGTACCGGTCATCTTGATATGTGGTGGGCCAACAATGCTGCTGGCGAACCCGAAGGTTTCGCTCAGGCTGGTATTGGTTCCGACGCTGCCGAGTGGCTGGCGTCAATGGATGTCACTGCTGTTGGTTCCGACAATGCTGCTGTCGAAGTCATTCCGTTCGATAACAACGACTTCCTTATCGTGCACAAGATTCTTCTTGTGCAGGCTGGCATCTTTCTGCTTGAGCATCTCGATCTTCGTCAACCGTGTGAAGACGGCAACTACGAAGGAGTCATCGCGGTGTCGCCGCTCAAGGTCACGGGCGCAACCGGTTCGCCGATCAATCCGGTGTTCATCTCCTAAGCGTTTGTTTGTGCAATGGGCCCCGGCTTCGGTCGGGGCCCATTTGCGTTTTGCAGTGCACCGATGAACTCGTCGTTCATTTCGTGAGTCAGAATGAATTCATGGGAATCACGACTGTGCTGTTCGATCTCGATGGAACGCTCATCAACAGCAGTCCTGGGATCCGTCGTTGCGTCGATGAGTCACTTGCGCATCACGGATACCCGGCCATTACCGATGAACAGTTTTCTTCGTTCATTGGGCCTCCGTTAACAACGGGATTTGGTTTCGTGGGTTCAGATGAAACGCTGATCGAGTCACTCATCGCCGTGTATCGCGAGCACTACGGCGCCGGCGGAATGTACGAGTACTCGGTGTATGACGGGATTCCTGAACTCCTTACGCGTTTGAACGACGCGGGTTTCCGCCTTGCGGTGGCAACTTCGAAACGCACTGGGTTTGCTCGACCAGTTGTTGAGCACGCTGGTCTCGCCTCGCAGTTCGAGATCGTGGTGGGCTCAGAGCGCGATGGCGCCGGCGCCGAGAAACCAGTGGTCATGCGGTCAGTGTTTGAGCAGATGGCAATTGCTGATCCAGACGCGGTGGTGATGATCGGCGACCGAGAACACGATGGCTATGGGGCAGTGGCGCTCGGAACTCACTTCATTGGCGTGTTGTGGGGCTTTGGCAGTCGCGGTGAACTCCAAGCAGCGGGCGCGAGGGAACTCGTGGCTCACCCTTCCGAAATCGAAGACCTGCTTACGCCGCATTCGTAACTATTCGTCGAGTTTCGACCACGTGCGTGTCGGGTAGAGAGAGACCGCGGGATCATGCAGCCATTCATCTCGATAGGCACGGCGAGTGAGATAGGCAATGACAGCGGTGTCATCGATTTCGTCGCTGAGGATTCGTTCGTTGAGTGCATCCATTCCCTCCTGCCTCGAGACGGGACGAGATCCAAGTAAGAGCTCAAGTTCGTCGCACTCAATTGCATCGAGTTGTGCACCAAATCGGCGTTTGCGGTCCATCATCTTGATGAGAATGGCCGCATCGCCGGCGCGGGACTGTGCAAACGCATCGGAAAGATGGGGGGCAACGTCTTTTTCGAGCGACCAAATCGCCGCATCAGCAAAGACATCTTTTTCGCCGGGACCGAAAAGTTCATCGGGCATTGGTGGCTTCTCAACAGTGATTCCTGCTGCCTCGGAGAGCGATTCACAGGTGGCTCGATCGCCGAGGTATCGGTAACAAAGAAACCACGCCAGCGATTCTCGTGGGTGCGCGTTGACGGAAATCGCATGAATAGGAATCATGCCGCGAACGTTTTGCTGGACTCGGTAGTACTGCGCCGCAAATTTCGTATACGGAATTCCTGATACTTCTTGGTAGAGATGGAACAGGCCGGTGAGTCCACCGCTTGGGTTCCAGAACTCGCGAGCGCAGATGTTACCGAGGTCCTCAAGCGGATCTCCGTAGTGGCCCCACTCCAAGTCAATGATCGCGCTGACTTCGTTGCCGTCGAACATGAAATTCACAGGGCCGGTATCGCCTTGAACAAGCGAGAGACGGGCGATCGAAGAAGGGGCGTTGTTGCGGAGCCAACGGATGCCATAGGTAATGAGTGGGTCGGAGTATGTAGAAAGAAACGACGACCACTGCTCGAGCGCAAGGTCGACGTCGTTGAGTGCCGCTTCCTGCGGAGTCGTCGGCAGATACGGCATCACATCGTCGAGACCTAGGTCGGAAAGGTCGAGAGTGTGGAGGCGGGCGATGACTCGAATGAAGTCCTCCATGACCGCGCGCTGTTGCGCAGGATCATCAAGTTTGTCGATGTCTGAGCGTCCTCGAACCCGCTCAAAGAGCGTGCAGTTGAGTTCTTGGCTCACTCCATAGACCTCAGGCACGGGAATGTCAGTGTGTGCGAGCGCTTGGATGATGCGGGTCTCTCGTGTCAGCGAGGTCGATGACTTCGGACCGGCAGGGGTCCGTTCCAGGCGCAGAAACCCCTTGAGAACCGACCCATCTGGTCGAGTGACGTCGACAACCCAGGCTTCACGCCTTGCGACATGTCGGTGAAGAGCCGTGATCTCCCCGCCACCAGTTTCAGCAATCCATTCGGCCATCCCATCGGGAAGGTCGTGCGTGTGCTCCATCAGATTCCCCCTTGTACTCCAAGCAACGTAGTCACCCGAAGGGTTCCGTGTTCCGAATAGCGCTTGATCACAGGGGTGGAGGTTTCTTGTGGGAATGTCTCGCCCATGTCAAAGCGCACTCAAACCCTTTCTCTGCCCGCCCTCGCTGTCATCGTTGGCTCGCTTCTTCTGGCGGCTTGCGGAGGAAGTAGTAGTTCGAAAGCCGCAACGCCGGCGCCGATGCCGGCCCGGTCGGGCACCTACGCAGTCGGTCACGACACCATTTCGATTCCTGACCCAGCAACCGGAAAAACGATTAGCGCCGATCTTTGGTATCCGGCTGCTGATGGAGCGACGGGCACTCCCACTCGTTACTCACTTCTTCCGACCGCGTATTTCGATTCGAAGGTTGCGATCGAAAAAGCGCCAATCAACAACGCAGGTTCGTTCCCGTTTGTTGTGTACTCCCACGGCAGCGGCGGCCAGAGTTTTGTTGCGTCTTTCCTCACTGAAGACATTGCCAGCCACGGCTATGTCGTGTTGTCAGCCAATCATGCCGGTAACACCGCAGCCGACCAGTTACTTGGAACATCAGTTACCGAGGATCAAAACGATTTCCTTCGTCCCAATGTTGTCGAAGCAGAGATCAATTGGGCTCTTGCGCAGGCCTCCGGTTCCGCTAGCGCGTATCCAGCGCTGAAGGGCGCCATCGATGAAAAGCGCATCGGTCTCGTGGGTCACAGTTACGGCGGCTACACCGCGCTCGCAACCGTTGGCGGTCACACTGGTCCTGCCGGAACAACCAAGCCCGATCCTCGTATCAAAGCCGTCGTTGGCCAAGCGCCTTACACCCGCCGACTCTCTGACTCTGAACTTGCCGGAATCAAGATTCCCGTGATGTTGATGGTCGGCACGAAAGACATCACCACGACGCTTGCCAAAGATTCGCAACGACCATTCGATCTCATCACCGGTCCTCCCGTAGTGCTTGTGGTCATGACCGACGCCGCCCATCAGTCGTTCACCGATGTGTGCATGTACCTCGATGAAATTCCGAAGTTGCCTGCCGCTCCTGCAGCAGTTGCGGCTGCCATCCAGGTGCAAGCAACGGAAGGATGCGGCGAAGGCTTCATGCCGTACGCACGCGACATGGAACTGAGCACGGGGCTCACGGTCGCATTCCTCAATGAATTTGTTGCTGGCACGCCAGATGCATCGTGGTTCTCGGGTAAGACCGCAACGATTAGCGCTCCTGACATCACCATCTCCATCAAGCGATAGTTCAAACTGCCAAGACCGGCACCTCACCTTTCGAAGGCCATCAGGTTTGGTAGGTTCGAGGGGTGGATCCAGTCGCGCTTGCGTTTGCCGCATTTGTGACAGCGGCGATTGGAACTATTGGCGGTTTGGGTGGAGCAATCCTTCTCGTTCCCGTTCTTGTGCTGTCGGGAATGGAAGCGAAATATGCGGCACCGCTGGGGCTGGTTTCCGTCGCAGCCGGTTCGCTTGCTGCTGCGCCACATCAACTTGCGGCGCGCGTAGTGAATCATCGCATTGGGGTCGCAACAGAAATCGTTGCATCGTCTGCGGCGCTGATTGGTGCTCTTGTCTCTGGACTAATCGGCCAGTCAGTGCTCGCAGTTCTGCTCGGAGTCGTCGCATTGGTTGCGGCCTTCGCCGGAGCCCGACGCAAGGGAGTACGGAATCTTCCCGATTCATCGCTCTCAGTAGCTGATGTTGGCGAGACGCCGGGAACACTCGCCGGTGTTTATCCGCTTGGCGATGGGTTCGTCCCCTATCGAGCAAACCGACTTCCACTTGGTTTGCTGGGAATGGGGATGGCCGGTTTGATATCGGGACTTTCAGGAGTTGGCGGAGGTTGGGTGAAGACCCCGACTGCTTCAGAAGTGATGCATGTCCCAGTAAAGGTTGCAGCAGCGACATCGACATTCACGGTTGGTGTCACAGCAGCAGTGGGTTTATTGGTTTATGAATCACAAGGGCGCATCGTTGTTTCCGATGCCGCACTTGTTGCTGCAGCTGGCCTCATCGGAGGAACGGTCGGTGTTCGACTTCAGCATCTACTTCCGCCGCCGCTTGTTCGACGCGGCCTTTCCGTCATTCTCGCCGTCATTGGCGTCGTCTTGATCGTGCGCCGATGAACGATTTCAAATTGCTCGGGCGCATTCTGCAAATTGCGCTTTTCGTAACTTTTGCGTTCGCTCTTGGTGGCGCGTTCATCCCAGGTTCAATAGGTCAAGCAAGTGGTACCGCCTGCATCGTGATTTTGATCACTGCCCCAGTCGTTCGTGTGGGGTGGCTTGTTGTTGATTGGGTGCGTCAGGGCGATAAACGCTTTGCCCTGCTGGGTTGTGTGCTTCTTCTCGTACTGGCAACGAGTGGAGCGATTGCGCTCGTGCGCTAAGAGCACACAGATTGGGCCCTTCGCTAGGGTTGGACAATGACCTCTGATGGCTTGGCTCGCCCTATCGATTTCTCGGTACGTTCCGGCGACGGCATTCACTTGGGCCTGTCCCTTGGCGG
>CAMCTW010000035.1 GCA_945878645.1 Bifidobacterium breve | reverse complement strand
AGCCGCAACTTCGACGCGACGTGCTGCGTCGAAGCAAATGACATCGACAACTTCTGCCAAGACAGAGCGAGTCATTGTGGCCCCGTCGACCGAAGGTGAAAGTGCAGCGACTGCTCCAGGCATCGCATCGCCGATGACGCGAAGTCGCTCGGAATCGATAAGTGCCGGCTGCCATGTGACGCCGAATGCACTTCGATTTTGATTACGACGACCAGTGCGTGAGCGTCGCAACGTCGGAATCATTGCGCCTCGTGCAGCGAGAGACACCGCCCATGCGGCGACGATCGACATCCATCGAGCAGAGGGACCGATTTCCTCTTCGGGTGGATCTGCGGAAAGTGCGAGTAACCAACCGAGAACATCGCTGGTGTTGGCTTCGAGCGCAACGGTCTTTTCGCCACTCGGAAGAGTGACGGGTGAACGGCCGCCCCACATTTCGGGAGCATCGGTTGCCGCAAGGAACGTGCGAAGTTGTTCGACGGTGGTTGGCGGTGCATCGGGACCACCGAGCCATGCCACGAGGCGGCCGGTGACCCAGGAAAGTTGCAGCGCATTAACGCCAAGAGTGAGTTCGCCGACTTCAGGTTCGATTCCCAAAAGACGATCAAGGGCGAGTTCGAGTTTGCGCTGTTCATTCTCGAGGTCGGCAATGACTTGTTGATCGTCAGGTGATCGGCGCAAACGCAAACGGTCGAGTGCTTCGTCGGTGTCGTTCAGTCGTTCGACAAGAACGCGTTGCCATGCGGCATTGTGGGCCTCGAGAATCGCAAGATCTTCGGCAGAAGCTTCGCCCCAGGCAGCCGATTCAACGAGTGTCTCAAAGCGGGCGCCGTGCACGTCGATTGACGGCGCGCTGGAACTTGCCGAAGTCGGCTCAGTTGTATTGATCTGTTCGATCTCGTCGTCTTGAGGCACAAACGTCCTTGGTGGTTTCGTGCAAACGCAACCCGTGCGTCTGCTCGTGGCGCCTGATCCCCAGTCGGCACCGGTCATGCTCCGCAACACTCCGCCCCTCACCCAGGAGGAAATCGGTTGCTACGTGTCCTGCTGCCCTAGGCGGAATGGGGAAGCCCAGAGCGATAAAGAATTCCGTGGCCTGCTTCAACCACCGTTGTCTTCATCCGCCCAACCGGACTGCGAACACTTCTTCGCCACCCAGATCGGTGATCCCACTCTATCGGACCGCCGCCCCATGTGGACAAATTCCCCTCCTACTGGCGGGGCTGGGTCAGGTAGCGGCCCGGAACTGGAGCCTCGTCTAGTTTCGATTCGTGACTCGTACCATCACCGGAGACGTCTCGGGAGCGCTGGCCGATCTTGGAATTTTGGTTCCGCTCACCGCTGCCCTTGTCGTGGTCAACGGCCTCGATGTCGGTTCGGTGCTTCTCATTGCCGGCCTCCTTGTTGTCACCGCGGGATTGGTTTTTCGGATCCCCTTCCCTGTGCAGCCGCTCAAGGCCCTAACTGCTCTCGCGGTAGCTCAGCACCTTGCTCCGGATGTGATTCATGCCGCAGGTCTCGAGATCGGCGTAGTCCTGCTCTTCATGTCCTTGACGGGACTCGCCACATGGCTTTCCAAGTTGTTCACGAAACCCGTAATTCGGGCATTGCAGTTTGGTGTGGGGTGGTTGTTGGTGGTGACTGCGGTGAAGTTGGTGCTCAAGCCGCCAGCGGTTTTCGTGCATTCACCGTCATCAAGAACGGGTCTGCTTCTTGCAGCGCTCACTGTTGGCGTAGTGATGATTGCCGCGTGGCGACGTTGGTATGTCTTGAGCATTGTGCTCGTCGTCGTCGGCGTGATCGTGACATTGCTGGTTGAGCAACCATCTTTTGGTGGGCCGTCAATCGATCTCCCCACGTTTTCGATTCCTCCTTGGTCGGTTTTTGGCACTGCATTTGTGTTGCTGGTGATTCCACAGATCCCGTTGACTTATGGCAACGCAGTTGTCGGTGTCAGTGACTTGGCTCATCAGCAGTTTGGGGAACGTGCCGATCGTGTTTCGCCGTCGAGAGTCGCGTTGGTTTGTGGATTGGGAAATGTGGTGTCGGCAACATTCGGGGGAATGCCGATGTGCCACGGATCAAGCGGGCTTTCCGCTCATGTTCGTATGGGGGCACAGACGTGGAAAATGAACGCAATGTTGGGTGGGGTGCTCGTCACGCTTGGCGTTTTTTTCTCAGATCAAGTTTTAGAAATGTTTGGGCTCTTACCGGTATGGATCCTGGGAGGCTTTCTCGCCTATGCCGGAATTCGTCACGCCTTACTGGTCCTTGACCTTGCGCCGCTGCAGATTGCAATTGCAATAGCAGCCGCAGCTGTCGGTATTTGGACCTCCAACCTTGCGTATACGACCGCAATTGCTCTGGTCGTGGCGCAGGCCCCAGTAGTGGTTTCTCGGATTCGCACGGCTCGAAGCAACAAGCGGACCACTAGTGAAAAATAAAGGCGGCGGGTTTTCCGCGCTGCACCATCGCAATTTTCGTTTGTATGTCACCGGTCAAGTTGTGTCTCAAGCCGGAACCTGGATGCAGACCGTTGCGATGGGTTGGCTTGTTCTCAAAGTGACTGGTAGCGGCGGAATGCTCGGCCTTGTCAGCGCAGCGCAATTCGCTCCGACGCTGCTCTTTGGCGCTTTTGCCGGGACACTCGCCGACCGACATAGCCGATGGCACATGTTGCAGATCACACAAGTTCTCGCTGCAGCGATCGCAACGGCGTTAGGCGTGATGGTGGCCACCGACACGATTTCTGTCTGGAGCCTGTTTGCGCTTGCGGCAGCCTTCGGCACGGTTAATGCCTTCGATATGCCGATCCGCTCATCGTTTGTCTACGAGCTCGTAGGGCCTGACGACATAACAAGTGCGGTTGGGATCGGAAGCACTGCGAACAACATCGCCCGAATCTTTGGGCCAGCCGTCGCCGGAATTCTTATTGCGGCGTTCGGACTCGCGGTGCCGTTCTTGGTGAACGGGGTCAGTTTCCTTGGGATTTCTATTGCGCTTCTTTTGATGCGCAGGTCTGAATTTGTGCCGAAGACTCCGGTAAAGCGGGAGAAGGGGCAGATTCGTGAAGGCGTGAAAGTTGTTTGGGCGGATCCGCGTTTGCGTACTCCGATGTTGATGACCGTGGTGATCGGCATGCTTGCCTACGAAAATCAGATTGCGCTACCGCTGTTCGCGAAATTCACGTTTGATCGAGAAGCAACCGGGTATGGGGTGCTGTCATCAATGATGGGGATTGGATCAGTAGCCGGGGGACTACTGATCGCAAGATTTGGTCGCGCGACGCATAGGCGAATGGGTTTCGCTGCGACGTTCCTTGGGGTAACGATGCTGGTCGCTGCGTTCATGCCGACGTTTTGGACAATGGCAATCGCTCTGCTGTTCGTTGGAAGTGGCAGCGTCGCGTTCATCACGATGAACTCGGCGACACTCCAACTCACCTCTCCCGTCTCTGTTCGCGGACGGGTGATGGCGCTGTACATCACCGCCATTATCGGAACGACTCCAATTGGTGGTCCGGTCATTGGTTGGATTGGCCAGAACATCGACCCAAGGGCGACGTACATCACTGGTGGCCTGGCATGTCTCATCACCGCAGCGGTGGCGTGGCCCTCTCTTCGTCGTTCAACCGAGGAGGTCTTGTCTGAAGCGGAGGAAGAGGCGATTCACCGCTCGGCGATCATTGATGCTGAGACCCTGGTTGGTGACCTTGATTCAGAAATTCCGATCAATTTGCCCACTGAGAGGTGAGCCATTGGTAGGGGTGACGGTGCAACTGGGTTGTCGGCATGGTTCACTTGATGGAGAACAATCACTCAGACCTCCTGAGCGGTCAGAAAGGACCAGAGATGGTCGCTGTCATCATCATTGTTGTGGTCGTCGCACTTCTCGGACTTCTTCTTGTCGGCGCGTACAACGGCATCGTTCGAATGCGAAACCAGGTGGACAACGGTTGGTCGCAAATCGATGTGCAAATCAAACGTCGCGCAGACCTCATCCCAAATCTTGTCGAGACGGTCAAGGGGTATGCCGCGCATGAGTCGGGGACGTTCGAGGCGGTCGTCGCCGCCCGTAACGCGACCGTTGCCGCAAACTCTCCAGCGCAGGCAGCTGCAGCGGAAGGACCGATTGCTTCCGCTCTTGGCAAAATCTTCGCCCTTGCCGAGGCGTATCCGGACCTTAAAGCCGATGCCAACTTTCGGCAGTTGCAGTCTGAGATCACTGCGACAGAAGATCGCATCGCGTATGCCCGTCAGTTCTACAACGATTCAGTTACTCGCTATCACAACAAGATCGATACGTTTCCAGGTGTGGCCATCGTGAAGATGGGCAACTTTCCTCATCGAGAATTGTTTGAGGCAGATGACACCGATCGTGCCGTCCCAAAGGTCGAGTTCTGAAGCCATTCCCGATACTGAGCTTGATCGCGGGTTTCAATGGCTGACGCCGCAAGTTTCATTGACCACAAGCGCAAGAACAAGCGTGCGAGTTTCGTTATCCTCGCTGGCGTTTTCGCTCTTCTTTTTGTCGTTGCCAATCTCATCGTGGGCATATTTGGGGGCTACTCAAAACAGGAATGTGGTGTAGCAACTCGCGATATCTACGGCCGCATTTCGCAGGATTGTCAGAGCAGCTTCAATTTCAATGGCGCTGTTCTGATCCTGACAGTTCTGTTTGTGCTCGGATACTTACTTCTTGCGTGGTTGTTCTCTGCGTCAGCAGCGCTCAGTATGGCAAAAGCGAGGCCAGCCGACGGCGCGGAGTTTTCAGAATTGCGCAACATTGTCGAGCAGATGGCAATCGCTGCAGGCATCCCGGTACCTGCAGTTTTTGTTGTAGACGATCCAGCACCTAACGCATTCGCAACAGGGCGTAATCCCAAGCACGCTGCGATTACTGTGACGACTGGTTTGCTGGCGGTGATGTCTCCTCGAGAATTGCGCGGAGTCATTGCTCACGAAACGGGACACATCGTGAACCGCGACATTGCAGTCACAACGCTGGCTGTGCTGGCTGTCGGAGCGATTGCGGTCATCGCACAGATCGGAATCCGTATCGGCTTCTTCAGCGGCGGCCGACGCAATGAAGCGGCCGGGGCGATGATGCTTGTGGGCATCGTCCTCTACCTGATTGCTGTTCCTGCCGGAATGCTCATGCGGGCGGCGCTTTCTCGAAAGCGAGAAGGAATGGCTGACGCGACGGCAGTCGAACTCACTCGAGAGCCTGGCGGTATTCGCTCAGCGCTCGAAAAGCTTGAGGCCGATACGACCGTGATTTCGAGTCCTTCAGCGGCGAGTGCTCACCTGTGGATCGAGTCACCCCTTGAGCGTGGTGGGAGCGAGGGCATCCAGGGAGCCTTCGGCCGTCTGATGGATACCCATCCGCCGTTGGCCGAGCGAATCGCAATTCTTCGTGCCATCGAAGGCCTAGATCCCGAGGGTCGAGGGCCGAATGATTCCCCTTCGTCCTCCGCCTTTTCTTGAGGTTGCTGCAGTAATGGTGTGATCTCTCGTTTCATTGGCCATACTTGTGACCCGGTTTGCAGGAAGGCATTCATGAAGTTCACCGTCGGTTCCAAGGTCATCTATCCCGCTCACGGCACAGCCGAGGTCACCGGTCGCTCGACCCGAGTGGTCGATGGCAAGAAGGTCAAGTACCTCGAGCTGTCAGTTGCTGCTGGCGACGACTCATGGCGCGGCGGCAACCTCAAGGTGTCAGTGCCCGAGGATCGTGCAGAAGATCTTGGTGTTCGTCAGGCAATTTCTGAAGAAGAAGTTGAAGACGTACTCGCAGTGCTTGCCGTTCGTAACGTTCGCGTTCCCACGAACTGGTCACGTCGATTCAAGAATCACCAAGAGAAGATGAAGTCTGGCGACATCTACGAATGTGCCGAGGTTGTTCGTAACCTCGCACTCCGCGATCGCCAGTCATCACTTTCAAGCGCCGAGAAAGCAATGCAGATTCGTGCTCGTCGCATTCTTGTGTCGGAACTCGCCGTGTCGTGGAACACCACGATGGAAGACGCCGGCGAACGGGTCGACCTCGTTCTCGCTGAAGATTAAAATTCAGCCAGTCTTTTTGGCTGGTTAGATCACATCTTTCAACGCACCAGAGGCTCATTCGAGTGGCATCCGCCCTGATCCGATCAGGCGTGGCAGTCTGACCGAATGGCTGAGACGTTCTGGGACTTCGTCAACTCGACTGCACAGCAGTATCCCGACCGTGTGGTTGCTGTTGACGATTTCGGTCGTTCGCTCACAACCGGTCAACTTCGTGACTCTGCTGAACGGGTCGCTGCAGGTCTGCTTGAACTTGGCGTGGTTCCTGGTGGCGTCGTGTCATGGCAGATTCCGACAACGCTTGAAGCGGTGGTCATGCTCGTCGCGTGCGCGCGACTTGGAGTTGTTCAGAATCCGATTATCTCAATGCTCCGCCACGCGGAAGTTGGACATATCGCTAGTCAGATCGGAACCGATCTCTTGATCGTCCCCGAACAATGGCGCGGGTTTGACCACGAAGCGATGGCGAATGAACTTGGCCTGCGAGCGTGGGCTGCGGACTACGAAACATTGGTTGACGCGACAACGCCATTGCGATTACCGCAGGGTGATCCATCCGTGCTTCCAGCGCCACCAAGAACGAATGATGACGGTCGCTGGATTTATTTCTCGTCCGGGACAACGGCAGCGCCGAAAGGTGTTCGCCATACCGATACGTCGGCGATGGCTTCGGCATTATCGCTGTCGGAGCGTTTGGGGTTCGGGCCAGACGATGTGTACCCGATCGCATGGCCATTTTCTCATATCGGTGGGATCGCGATGTTGGTGACCTCGCTCAACACCGGTGTTCGACTCGTGCTGTTCGATGTCTTCGATCCGGCGACGACGGCCGAGCGCATGGCCACGCACAATCCGACAATGTTGGGTTCCGCTGTTCCATTTTTCCGTGCATTCCTTGAGGCAGAACATCGTCACGAGGGCGGTTCGTTATTTCCGAACGTGCGCGGATGCGTCGGCGGTGGGGCCCCGATCCCCGGGGACGTGAATCAAGAACTCATCGACACGTTTGGAGTGTCGGGAGTTGTGGGGGCTTACGGACTCACTGAAGTTCCGAACTGCACATGTGAATGGTTTGATGGCCCCGACATTGGTCGAGATGTCGGCCCGGCGGGACCAGGAGTTGAGGCGCGTGTGATCGATGGCGAACTTCAGTTACGAGGTGCCCAATGTTTCCTTGGTTACGTTGACGAATCTCTTAACGTTGCAGCCTTCACAGACGATGGCTGGTTTCGAACCGGAGATCTCGCTGAAATTTCTGATGATGACCGAATTCGCATCGTTGGTCGACTGAAAGATGTTGTCATTCGCAATGCCGAGAACATTTCAGCGACAGAAGTTGAAGAAGCCGTCCTGTTTCACGAGTCAGTAACTGACGTTGCTGTTATTGGGCTTCCCGATTCAAGAACTGGCGAGCGTGTGTGTGCCGCAATTGTTCTTGCTCCCGACAGTTCAATTGATGTTTCTCGTCTCGCCGAACATTGCATCTCGCTTGGGTTGGCCAAGTACAAGTGCCCGGAGGAAATCGTTTTTGTGGAGGCGATCGAACGCAATCCAATGGGGAAGATTCAGAAAGACAAAGTCCGAGAGGCTGTGGCTCGGGTTCGTGGTTGAACTGAATTTCAGATTCGCGGAAGGCCAAGGATTCGCTGAGCAACGATGTTCTTCTGAATCTGGCTAGTTCCGCCAAACACACTTGCTGCACGCGCCCATAGGTAGCGCTCAAGCGTTTCGGTCGTCTCTTGGAAAAGTGCTTGAGAATCTGATTGAAGCGCGACATCGTGAAGAAGTTGGTCGACTTTGGTCATTAGGAGTTTGTCGATCGAACCTAAGGTTGGATCGAATGTGCCATTTCGTCGATCAGTCAATGTGACGGCAACGGTGGCATCGAGCGCTTCGATCCACGCCGCTACATGTTGCACGTCGGGCCGAGCTGCGATGAGCGGATCGCCAAGTAGCTCAGACGCTGTTCGCCGAAACTTTGAGATCCAACCGATATCAGCTGGCCCACGTTCGACGGCAAGTAACGACATCGCGATTTCCCAGCCCTGACCTTCGACGCCAAGGAGCGCAGACTTCGGTGCACGCACATCTATGAATGACACTTCGGCGAATTCCTCGGATCCCCACGCCGTGACGATGGTCGACACTTCGATACCGGAAGAATCGAGGGGGAGGAGAAGCACTGAAAGACCACGATGTGGATGTTCGTCGGTTCGACACAACAGCAGAATCCACTCGGATTGAGCGGCTTCACTTGTCCAGATCTTTCGCCCATTGATGATGAAGTCGTCTCCGTCGATGTTTGCTCGAGTGCGGAGTGAAGCAAGGTCGGAACCGGCTCCGGGTTCGCTAAAGCCCTGACACCAGCGAACAGAACCGTTAAGCATGCGTGCGAGGTGAACTTCTCGCTGTTCAGTGGTTCCGAATTCGGCGAGCGCGTGTGCAAGATGTGCGATTGCTGGAGGTGAAGGAAAACCGTTGTCGCCGAGTTCCTCTGAAACGATTGCTTCGCAGGTGATGGGAAGTCCAAAACCGCCGGCTTCGGCCGGCATTGAAACGCCCACGAATCCGGCTGCCGCAAGTCGTTGGTGCCAATCCGTAGTTGGTGGTCTTGTCAAAAGCCAGGTTTGAAGTCGTGCACGGAACGATGCTTCTACGGCGTCATCGCGAAGATCGAAGCCATCTTGAAGAGCGTTACCAGAAGGAGTGACGCCAATTCGAGCGCAGAGCAGTTCGTCGGAAGGTGTTGGCAGCAACGCTCGTGACATGAGCGCGCGTCGGAGACGGACCGAAGCGAGGTGCTCCCACGTGTGTCCAATCCCGCCGAGCACCTGAGTGGCAGTTTCGCAGCCACGAACCCCGGCTTCGGAAGCAACGAGTGATGCGCGCGCGGCTGACGAGTGCGCGTCGCTCGTTTCGTTCCCGAGTTTCCAGGCCGCCGATCGGAGTGCGTTACGCGCAGCAACGAGGTCAACCCATGCATCAGCGAGAAGATGTTGCAGGGCTTGGAAACCGCCGATTGGAACACCGAATTGTTCACGCTCACAGGCATAGGAAACAGCGTCCTGGATGGCAGTGATTCCGTTTCCGACGAGATCAGCGCCCAAAAGAAGTTGCGTGAGGGCAAGGAAGCCCGCTTCATCTGCAGCACTGATCGATGTGACATCGGAAGAAGCAGTTGTCATCGCGACTCGAGACCGATCGGCGGTGAGGATCACCGAATCCGAATTCGTTACGTGAGTGTGACCTGCTCGCACAAATGTGACTTTCTCAGCACCAAGTGCATCGGGAGCGATGTGGCCATCAAGGCTGGCAACAATTCGTTCGCTCGTTGGTCCCGCGAGTTCACGGCCGAGGACTGCTCCGATAAAGGGCGATGCGCTTAGCGCTGCCGCAAACTGTTCTGCACACAGCACTAGATCGAGAACTGATCCGCCGTCATTGCGCAGGTTGAGTAACCCGCTTGTCTCGAGAGCGCTCCAAGCCCTATCGGCGTCAGCGAACGGAGGAAGTCCCTCGATACTCGAAACGCCTGTATCAGTTGCAACGGAACGCGCAAGCGAAACGAGTGCCGTTTCGATCTCACCAAGTGACGCTCGCATCTTCGAAACCGATCCCAAGTGGGATCAGAGGCGGCCTTCTGTGCGAAGGTCTTCAGGCACCCATGACGGGTTGCGCCGTTCCTTGAACGCATTGAACCCCTCGAGAGCTTCTGGCCCGTAGAGCGATTCGGTCATCGACATGCGGTCGTAGTTTTCGTATTGGCGGTTGATCTCGCGTTTGACAATGTTGCGAGCCCCTGGTGCTCCGCGAGAAATTTGTTTCGCAATCTCGATCGCTTCGGCGAGTTCAGCACCAGGCGATACGGCTCGGGTAACAAGACCCCAAGACTCCGCAGTGACCGCATCGATGGAGCGGCCGGTCATGAGCATGTCGCGAGCGCGTGGAATCCCGATCTGTCCGGGAAGGATCGCGGCGTAGGACGTGTCGGCAATTCCGCGGAGCAACTCAGGAGCGCGGAAGGTTGCGTTCGTGGAAGCAACGGCGACATCGGAAAGCATCGCGATGACGAGCCCTCCGCCTTGGCAGATGCCGTTCACTGCAGAGACGATGGGCTTGGACGCATTTCGAATCGCATCGAATGGGACGTTGTCCATGTGAAGCAGATTGGCGAGGTCAGCCCAACTGTCTTCTTGGTCGCCGCCGAGGTCGCCGCCGGGGATGAAGACATCACCGGTTCCGGTAATAACAAGTGCCGCGAGATCGTCAGACTTCGCGACGTGGTCGACGGCGTAGCGGACACCGAAATACATCGCTGGTGTCATAGCGTTTCGTCGATGGGGACGATCGACGGTGAGAACAGCAATCGAACCCTCGCGCGCGAACTTCAGGAACTGCGAGCCACACCAGTCGCCTTCAGGCGGTCGATTTGGAAAAGTCATACCTTTACCGTACTTCCAGCCGCTCATCAGCGGCGGGGTGAACCTATCGTTGGGCTGAAAGGTGCTTGATAAGGAGGAGGTGTGATGACAAGTCAGCCAGCGTTGTTCGATGAACAACCCAAGGGCCCCGGACTCGATGTCATCCTCGTCCGTAACGCCGTCGATTCAGTCGCCGCCGATGCCGCGTTCGTAGCGCTTCGTGAACATGTGGGGTGGCGACAGGACTATCTCCGGATGTTTGGGCGGCTCATCTCTGTGCCTCGGCTGGAATCATGGGTTGCCGACGAGGGTCTCGACTACACCTACTCGGGGATTCACCATGATCCTGACCCTTGGTCAGAAGAACTCTTAACGCTGCGGGATCTTGTCAGCGAACACGCGGGCGCATCATTTAATTCGGTTCTCTGCAACCTCTACCGAGACGGCAATGACGGGGTGGATTGGCACGCCGACGACGAATCCGAGTTTGGGCCAATGCCGGTCATTGGTTCTCTAAGTCTTGGGGCGACTCGCCGATTCGATATGCGCCGAGTCGATGATCACGCCGAGAAAATCGAGTTAGATCTACATCACGGTGATCTCGTCATCATGCGAGGTACGACGCAAGCACTATGGAAACATCGCGTTCCGAAGACAAAGAAGCCAGTGGGCGAGCGAATCAACCTCACCTTCCGAACAGTGATCAGGTCATGACAACTACATCGCATCCAAATCCGAATTCAAGGGAACGTCACATCGATGGCGGTCGCTTCGCTGTATCACCAGAACTTGCTGTTTTTGATCCCGATGAGATTGACGAAATTGTCGAGTTCTTCCATCGCTGGGGTTTCGCGCGCATCCGCAATGTGTATTCGGACGCTGAACTTTTTGCGCTTGAACGAGAGATGGAACGGCAGCAGTCGGAACTCCTCACCGGGACAATGGACGAGAAACACGGAACTGTCATCCTCGATGATCCCGACGCGTTGATCGAAGGGGAGCCGTTTGCGCACTACGTCTGTCACATCACTGAGTGTTCTGATCTCGCTGATGATGCGGTTCACGCGCCGGTGATTATCGAGTCAATGCGACGACTCTTGGGCGAGAACATGTGGCTACTCGACTACGAGCGGTTCGGGGTTGTGTATCAAGACGCTCGCCCCGGAAAAGATTCGGGCTATTCGCGAATCGGTTGGCACTCAGATTGGCAGTCGGGACCGCACCTCACTATCTGGCCATCTGTCGCGTTCACGATTCATATAGACGGGACCTCGCCGGCCAATGGATTTTTGCGTGTGCTGCCGGGGAGCCATCTCCACAACACCGAAGGGATGCCCCCGGGATTTGAAAAGGTCCCCGGCGAGGTAGCGGTCTATGCCGATCGGGGTGATGTACTTCTTCACGATGCCCATCTTTGGCACTCGGCAGCGCGGGCTACCGAAGATCCACCAGGCGGGATTCGCCGCCATCTTCGTGGCAGCTTCCACACGGGTGAGCGCCTCAAAGAAGGCCACGGCCTCGAGGACTTCGTAAAAAACGCAATGCGGTAATTGGCGAGTTCCAGCGATTCGCGACCCATCAGGCCGTCACCACATCCAAACAGGAACAGATCCTGAAGATCTGCCACAATGTCGATTCACGTCGTAGGCGTCACCAGTTAGGTCTCCAGGGGGAATCAGAAATGGCAGAGCAGAACGAAGGCATTGAAGTTTCGGTTGAGGAACTTCGGGCGAAGTACGCGGCAGAGCAGCTCAAGCGCTTGCGCACCGACGGTCTGAAGCAGTTTTCCGGCCTGAAGGAACAGTTCGAAGAACTCGACCAAGATCCCTACGCCGATCCCAACTTCACTCGTGATGCGATCGTTGAAGAAACTGAAGTTGTCATTGTTGGCGGCGGTTTCGCCGGCATGCTCACGGGTGTCGACTTGCAGAACCAAGGAATCAACAATTTCCGCATCGTGGAAAAGGGTGGCGACTTCGGCGGCACCTGGTACTGGAACCGTTACCCCGGTTGCATGTGCGATGTCGAGTCCTACACCTACCTTCCTCTTCTCGAAGAGACCGGCTACATGCCCACCGAGCGCTACGCGAGTGCGCCGGAAATCTTCGGTTACTGCCAACTCCTCGGCCGCACGTTCAATCTCTATGAGCACGCGTTGTTCCAGACCGTCATCAATGGTGCAGTGTGGGACGACAGCGCGAACCGTTGGAATATCACGACCTCACGTGGCGACAAGATCAGTTCGAAGTACATCGTGATCGCTGGCGGCATTCTTCATAAGCCAAAGGTTCCCGGTATCCCTGGCATCGAGAAGTTCAAGGGACGCATGTTCCACACCAGCCGCTGGGATTATGACTACACCGGCGGTGGCCCGCGCGAATTCATGGACAAGCTTGGCGACAAGCGCGTCGGCATTATCGGAACCGGGGCAACTGCTATTCAAGCCGTTCCGAAACTGGCCGAAGCGGCAGGAGATTTGTTCGTCTTCCAGCGCACACCGAGTGCTGTTGGTGTCCGTAACAACGGCAAGACCGACGAGAAATGGTTTAAGAGTCTCAAGCCCGGTTGGCAGCAGGAACGCATCGTGAACTTCACCAAAGCGGTCACCGGCGAAATGCCCGAGGTCGATCTTGTTGGCGATGGTTGGACCGATGTCATGTGGCGCAATACTCAGGCAGCAGTTGAATCTCCTGAGCATCTTGCCGAGATGGAACTGAGCGATTTCAAGACGATGGAAAAGCTTCGTCGCCGAGTCGACACAATCATTGAAGATCCAGAAACTGCCGCGAAGCTCAAGGCCTATTACGGCAAGAACTGCAAGCGGGTCTGTTTCCACGACGACTATTTGCCTTCGTTCAACAAGCCAAATGTGCACCTGGTTGATTCCGACGGCAAAGGCATCGAGCGCGTCACCGAAACCGGTGTTGTCGTCGATGGCGTTGAGTACCCCGTCGACTGCCTGATATTCGCTTCAGGCTTCGAGGTCAACACCGATCTCGATGCACGCGTTGGCTTCGACCCCGTTGGTCGCGACGGCGTGACCCTCAATGAGTCATGGTCGCATGGCGCCCACACTCTTCATGGCATCTTGTCAGGTGGCTTCCCGAACATGATGGTGATCAGCCTCGTACAGGCTGGATTCGGAACTAATTTCGTTCACTTCCTTGGTCGTTCGGCTCGTCACGTTGCCGAACTCATCAAGTTGTGTGAGGACCAGGGCATTGCCACGATTGAAGCAACTCCTGAAGCCGAAGAAGGTTGGCTCATGGTGCTGTACGGAGCAATTGGTAACGGTGCCGAGTACGTCACTACCTGCACGCCGGGTTATTTCAACAACGAAATGTCAGCACCAGACGAAAAGGCCGCAAAGGGCCTTGTGTACGCGGGAAGTCTTCTCAACTATCACGCACACCTCGATGAGTTCCGTGCCGCTGGCGACTTCCCCGGCGCGCTGGTGACAAAGAGCTAGTTCGTCTCATTGGGCTCGGATCCAAATCCCGGGTCATCTCGCAACGATTCCTTCCAAGTACGAAATCGACTGTGAATGATCCCGTCGGGTCCGAGCCCGTCACCGTTTCCATCGGCATCTAATTCAAACGTCCAGATGCGTTTGAGGTCCGTGCTGTCAACGGCTCCGTAGTGGGCACGTGCGCGCACTGCAGGACCCGCTCGCCAAAGTAGGTAGACGCCGATTCGTCGCAGATATCCAGGTTCGCCCTGAAGGTCTTGGCCGAGTGTCTTGATTTCGTTTGGGGCTTCGATCCACTGTGACGCAATGATTCGTGACTCGCGTTGTGGCAGCGCGGGAAGTTCGTGGGTGTGCACATTGTGATCGATCAATGGTCGTTGTTCGGCGGGAATATTCATGTGGCCGACTCTGTCGTTGTGTCATCAACGATCCGCGACAAAAGTTGATCGCGTATTGAGACGCCGGGCTCACGCGCTTTGTCGCCGGTGACGCGCCAGCCATGACGACTTGAGTAGAGAAGCGGAGGTGCTTTGAGGCGACCTTCACCAGAAGCTGTGATTCGACCAAAGACGAGCTCGTGATCGATCAAGCTGATCTGGTCAAAGACATCGCAAGTGAACCAAGCGATGCAATTGGGAACCACGGGGTGGCCATCGATCTCTCCAAGGAACTCTGGTGCCGAGTAGCGCATCTTGTGGCCTGGATAACTGAAGTACTGACCCTCAGCGATTTGGTCGGCGGCAAGAATCGAAACCGTGAATGCGCCGCTTTCTTGGAGAATGGGCCAAGTGTCGTGTTTCTTAGAGAGCGAGGCCATGACAACGGGTTCTTCAAACGAAACCTGAGTGACCCAGTGTGAGGTGTAGGCCCGAGTGAGGCCGTCATGTGTCGCTGCGACAACCTGCACGCCCTTGATCATTTGTCCGAGACATCGTTTGATTGCGGGATCGATCACGGGCTCAGTGTGCCATTGCAATGACCAGGAGCATCGACAGACCCTCAAATTGGGACCGAGGTTCAAGGCGCATCGGTGGCGGCACCGCTAGAGCGGATCTCGTTGCTTTTGCGGGGATCGGAACTCCGCCTACATTGCGGATATGACTTTGACTGACTCAGGGACCTCACTCGTCGATTCGATGGCCGAGCTTGTCCTCGCCGAAGCCTCGGCCTGCGAGACAAACCGCACCATGACCCCAGCGATCGTTGACGCCATGTGGGAATGCGGCCTTATGTCGTATCTGAACCCGGCCGAAGCCGGTGGCTCCGAACCTTCCTTCGCCGACATGATCAACACCTGGCAAGCAATGGCCGAACTCGATGGATCTTTCGGCTGGATCGGTATTGCCAATCTCCCATCAGCCGCTGCGGTGGCGGCATACCTCCCTGATTCGGGTTTTGCAGAAACCTTCGGTAGCGCGGAACGCGTCACCATGGGCGGGCAGTTCGCGCCCAACGGTCAAGGGCAAAAGGTTGAAGGCGGCTACAAGATCAGCGGCTCATGGAACTTCGGTTCCGGCACCGGTCATTCTGAGTTTGTCTGCGCTGGGTTCCTTCCCATTGATGACGGCAACTTCATGTTCGATGCCAACGGGGAGATCCTCCTTCTTGCGGCAGTGGTTCATCGTGACGACATCAACTTCACCGACGGTTGGCACGTGCAAGGCCTGAAGGGCACGGGTTCGTACGACTACAACGTCACTGATCTGTTTGTTCCTGATCATCGCGTTTTTGAACTCTTTGAGCGCACACCACATCGCGGAAGTTCGCCGACGTTCAAAATGGGTCTCATGGCCATTACTGCAGCGGGCCACGCAGCGTGGGCGCTTGGTGTTGCAAAGAGCATGATCGACGACGTTGCTGAACTTGCGAAAGTGAAAGCGCGTATGGGCGATATGGAAACGCTTGTGCACAAGACCACGTTCCAGCGTGGTTACGCGCATCATCTCGGCATGTGGCGCGCTGCACGCCAGCTTGTTGTCGACACCTATTCGGAAGCCGAGCGAGTTGTCGCTGAGGGCGGAGAACTCACTGTCGATATGCGCGCCGACATGCGCATTGCGGCGACCTATGCAACCGAAGCAAGCCGCGAGGTTGCACAGTGGGCTCACCTCGCTGCGGGCACAACCGCGATTCGCGAAGGAAGCCGTCTCGAACGAGCATTCCGCGACATCTACACCGGCACTCAGCACGCGTTTATCAGCGAGAAGACCTACATCGATTCCGCACAGGTGAAACTGGGACTCGCAGAGACCAACCGCGGCTTGTAATCAACTTGTAAGAGCAGTTCGTTGATTCGAACTAGTCGCCGTTGTTGGCCCAGCCGAGGTCATTTGCGACAGTGCCCAGGTTGGCGGTGAGCGCGCTTAAGAGTTGGGCAGCATCGATGGTTTCTTCCATCGTGAATCGGTGAATGCTGTTGAAGGCCAAGAAACCTTCGAGCACATAGATATTGAGAATGGCCATCGCGTTGGCGACGCGAGTGGGTACGCCATCAATCTCAGGCTGTGACCGGACGGCATTCAACGTTGCGTCGTCGTCGAACATCAACTGCTCGCCCGGTACGCCGTTGCCGAGGAGATAGGTGAGGAGCTTGAACCGCGGGATCAGGACGGGCAGATGTTCAATGAAGTTCTCCGCAGTCACCGCAGGGGAGAATCGAGCGCCCATCTCTTTCGAAACGGCGACGAACAGGTTGTTGAGCGAACCGAAATTTCGGAAGATGACCTGAGGGTCCATCGAGATCTTCTCGCCGATGGAGCGGGTCGTGATTTCCTCGATTGGCGTGGTCAGAACTAAGTCGATCACGGTCTCGATCAGAAGGTTGGAGACCTCCTCAGCAGAGATACGTGGTGCTCGTTTTCGTGGTGAAGGGTCCATCTCACCGCTCACTCTAGGTGGCCCAAGTCACAGGGCGAGGTGGACATGTGCCTTGACACCATTGAGGTCAAAGCGCTATAGTCATCATCGTTGTCAAAACCTCAAACCGGTCTGCCCGGTGAATTCGAGAATTAGAGGAATCCCCGATGTTGGCCACTCGCCTCCGAAAAGTTCTGACCGCATTGGTTGTTATGTTGCTGGTCGCATTCGCGTCTCCAGTTCTGACGGCCAGCACCGCTGGTGCCGATTCGACCGACTCTTCGGGCTACTTCACCTACACGAGTGACGGAACAAGCGTCACCGTCACTGGTTGTACGACCTTGTGCGTCGATGCGTCCGTCTCGATCCCTTCGACGATCGATGGGCTTCCAGTCACGTCGGTGACATCAGGAGGTTTCGGCAACATGCAAATTGCGCAGTTGACGATTCCGAACAGTGTGACCACGTTCAATGACGTTTGGCAGGGCAGCACTTACAACATCACTGAAATCGTGTTCGCTCCGGGTTCGAAGATCACGCGTATGCGCGCTTACCTGTTTTCGTACAATAGGAATCTCCGGTCATTCAACGCCCCAACGAAGTCCTTCACTGAAACTAGTTGCGCCCACTGGCATAACCATGAACTCTTGGAAGTCAATTTTATTATCAGCGTGTGCTCCACCGTTTAAAATATTCATCATGGGCATCGGTAATGTTCTTGCATTCGTGCCACCAATATATCTGTATAAAGGAAGGTTCGCTTCTTCAGCTGCTGCTTTGGCAACGGCCATACTTACTGCAAGTATTGCATTGGCTCCTAATTTGCTTTTATTCGGCGTGCCGTCTAAGTCAATCATAATTTGATCAATCTCTGCTTGCGCAGTAATATCAAAACCAGTGATAGATTTTGCGATTAAATCGTTTACATTTTTTACAGCCTTTAATACACCTTTACCAACGTATTTTTTCTTGTCGTTATCTCTTAATTCTACTGCTTCATGAATACCTGTACTTGCACCACTTGGCACTGCAGCACGGCCCAAAGCCCCTTCGTCCGTTAATACATCTACTTCTACAGTAGGATTTCCACGACTGTCTAAAATTTGTCTTGCACGTACTTCAATAATGTAACTCATATAAATTATTTAATTTTTACTTTCAATGGTTTAAAGTCAAAAGGAGACTGCAATTTACACCCTTTTTTTTAATGGGTAAGCATTTTGAATATTTCTTCTAAACTTGCATCGTGTTTTTCCAATAACTGGCCTATGGGCTCGTCTGCCACTAGCTTTCCTTGGTGTAATACTAACACTCGATCACATATGGCC
>CAMCTW010000034.1 GCA_945878645.1 Bifidobacterium breve | reverse complement strand
GACATGCGAGACGGTAAGAACATTCGCGGCGTCATCATTTACTGATTTTTTTACAATCGGCAGTTTCCGCACTCGGCGGGTTCGCACGGCCAAACGGTCAGCGGACCCGCCGTTGCAGTGGCGCCTGGTGGCAGGCGCAGGAGATGTGCTGATCACAAGGACCAGATCTGCCAATTGGAGCAAAGCGATCTGGGTAGGCGATCCCTCCGTCAACGCGCCCAAAAAACAAACAGCCGCAGTCACTACAAACCCAGCCGGAGCGATCGACGTCAATGAGTTCAACTTCGGGAACGCCAAATGAGGCAGCGACAGTTTCTGTAGTGCGCGCCCAACGACCTTTCGCCTCAGATGGTCCAGCGTCGCTCTCTGTCCCCGATGAGAGCAGTGCCTCCCCCGCCATGACCGAGCCGAGCGTTGCCAATGCGATGAGATCCTCTAAGGCAGCAGCATCTTCATGATCGGCGAACCGCCCCGCACTCGCCGTTTGATCGAGCCGCTGCAGCGCTGTATGGACGCCCAGCACCAAGGCTCCTTGTGCCGGAGCACGACGCGTATGCCACAACTGACCATCAGCCAATTGTCGTGCTTTGCCTTCGACCACTTCCATGAGTTGGTCGAGCTGAACGAAACCCCCGCTCAAAATGAACGTGTGCGTGACCGCCGTTGTCACCATCCGGCGCCAGTGATTACCGATGTCGGTCCGTTTCCCCAACCGAACGTGATCGGTGACCTCGTCTGGCGCCAGATGGTCGACGAGGAGTGCTTCAAAAATGATCCACATCGAATCAACGGCCGTTTCGGAATCCTCAGAGGGCATCCCGATCTGCGCGGAGCGAAACGCTTGGCGCAGAACGGTCGCCGCCCGTTCGCGACCGGCGTCATCGAACTCGAACTCTCCCGAAGATTCAGTAACGCCCACGGGATCATTCTTGCCCAGCAAGCCGGTTGTTTGTCGTATCGACCATCAAGGAATGTGGCGGTGCGCAGATGAACAGGCCATTGTCAGGCCTAATCTCATGAGGTGGAAACCACAGACACGACAACGACACTCGCCGTAACCACCACACTCATTGGCCCAAATGGCACCGCCCCTGGGATGAACTTCATCGAACAACAGCAGAAGCCACTCAATGACTCGAGCAACCTGCGTGAAGCAGGATTGCCGTTGCTCTTTGCCGGCGTAGTGCTGCTCGTGGTTTTTACGACTGTCTTTGTCCGCGCCTGGCGACGGAAACAGCGATCAACCCCGAACTTGTAATTCGTTTGGAAACGATCCCAAGATCAGCGTCGAAGTAGCGACAGAAGTCGAAGAATTTCGAGATACAACCAAACGATCGTGACCGTGACGCCAAGGGCTGCGAGCCATTCCATCCGGCGAGGCGTCGTGCCCGACGCAACCGATCGTTCGATAAAAGCGAAGTCGAGGGCGAGGTTCATCGCCGCCACGATGCAGATCACGACGCTTATGCCTATACCAAGTGGCGTTGGGCTATTCCAGAATGTGATGTTCGCACCGAAGAGCTGAAACAAAAACGTGACGAGATACATCACGCCGATTCCCATTGTGGCCGCAATTGTTATGAGTATGAACTTCGGAGTGACTTTCACAATCCGAGTTGCGTAGAGCACAAACATCACAAGAACGACACTGAGGGTCGCGAGCACCGCCTGCACAACGATGCCGTCGTACATTTGGTTGTAGAACGCAGAGATGGCCCCCAGCGCCGCGCCTTCGAAAAGCGCATACAGGGGAGCTGTTGCCGGCCCCCAGTTGGGCTTGAAGAACGTTGCAAATGCGAAGCCCAGGGCGACGATCACAGCAACCAGAACCCATGCCGGGAACGTCGTGGAGCTCACGGTGATCATCTGGCCTGTTGTCTGATCAAAAACGTCTTGCGTGGTCTGCTGAACCTGGGACCAGCCGAACCATCCCGAGACGCAGATAATGGCGAACAGGACGCCGAGTGCCGAAAGCGTGCCGCCGATGGTCATGGTGCGGGTGATCGGCGCAGCGCCATAACCCTCGGTAATGACCTGTTCAAAGCGCTTGTCGTTCAATATCGGATTCGGGGGCATTGCGGTCCTTTCGAGACTGGAATGATCTCATTCTAGGAATGGTGGATTGCGAAGAGGCGGCACCCAACAACAATCAGTCAGGAATGCTGATTTCGATTCGTCCCGCCTGTTCACGCACCGCGAATACCTCGACTCGGCTCTTTTCGTCACGCCGTCCACTGGCTGACAACTTTGATCCAGCGCCGTCTACGTCAAACCGCCAGAAGTGGCTCAGACAGACGATCTCCTCGCCATCAACGGCTCCGGCAGTACCGAGATGAGACCACTGGTGAGGGCAACGGGCCTCACAGGCCACCACCTTGCCGGCGGTGGTTCGCCACACAACGATGTCGCCATCTTCCCGGTCAACCGTCACTATCTGACCCGAGGCAAGCCGCTCGCTCTCCGTCACGTCGATCCAAGGCATCAATCGACAGTACCGCTAGGGGCCGATCCCCAAGAAACATTCCTAAAATTTCAACAAGAAGTATTTCCCCGCCTACGATCCCGGCAGTGGATTCATTTAGAGACTTAGTCGACGGCAACAGGGACTACACCTCTGCTTTCCCAAATGCCGAGCTATCTGCGATCCCCCGCAAGAGCCTTGCGGTTGTGACCTGCATGGATTGCCGGATCGACCCACTTGCGATCTTTGGCGTCAACGTTGGCGATATCCATGTGATGCGAAATGCCGGCGCACGCGTCACACCCGACACGATCCGCTCACTCATCAAGTCAGTCAACCAACTTGAAGTTGACCGCATTGCCATCATGCATCACAACGATTGCGGAGCGGCCAAGATCGATCTGCCTGGTCTGCGAGCAAAAGTGCTTGATGCCACCGGTTCCGACCCACAGGATATCGAATTCCATCTCATCGGCGATCAGATCGCCGCGCTCGAGGCGGACATCGAAGCGGTCCGAAGCTGCCCCTACCTCCCCGTAGGAACCGCAGTAGCCGGCTTCATCTACGACGTTGCCACCGGAATCGCCACTCTCCACGATTCGACCTTTGTTTCCTGAATCTTCGCGCTGCGCTGTTCTCTAAAGCGACACTAGAATTCGGACTCGGAACAAACGATCAGACGTCGAGGAATCGCGACACAGCGATGCCGGCGCCAATCGCACCAATCGCTACACCCACGACACCAAGTGTCATGAAGATGACAGTCATCTCGCCGCCGCTCACCTGGAAACCACCCACGAGTGGAATGTCCTGCGCACTTGGGAGCCACTTCTGAAAGAAGGGCTTAAACGCGGCCAACCCAGCAATCGCTAAAAATGCGCCGACGAGGCCTTGAACGAGTCCCTCAAGCATGAATGGAACTCGAATAAACCAATTCGTTGCGCCGACGAGTTTCATAACTTCGATCTCACGTCGGCGAGCAAACATCGCCATTCGAATGGTATTGAGAATCAGAAGGCCGGCTGCACCCAAGAGGAACGCCGCAATCACAAAAATGCCGACGGTCAGTCGACTCGAAAGTTGTTGAATCAATCGAATGGTCTTGGACGCAAAAACAACCTGATCTACGCCGGATCGACCCTCATAGGTCACTCCCAACGATTCGACGGCTTCAACCTCTTTGTTGACTGGTTCAACGCGGAAAGATGGCGGGAGGTCCTTGGCCGTCACGCTGTCAATGAGTTCAGGTGAATCTGCGAAAAGGGTCTGAAACTCCTTGTATGCCTGTTCCTGATCCACAAAGACAATTTTTGATACTTCGGGGCTCTGCTCAAGATCGCTGTTGAGTGAATCGATCTGCTGCTGAGTGGCATCGATGCGAAGGAACACCACGAACTCAATGCCGCCCTGCCAACGCTGTGTGGCGTTTTCTACGCCGGATCGGAGCATGAGCGACGCACCCACTAGAGCTAACGACACAGCGACGGTCATGATTGAGGCGAGCGTGATCGTGACATTACGACCAAGGTTCGAAGTGGTCTCGCGGAGGAGGTAGTCAAACTTGACTGGCATCGGCTCGTCCTATTCGTAGACGCCGCGCGCTTGGTCGCGGACGATGGCACCACGGTCGATTTCGATCACTCGTCGGCGCATCGTGTCAACGATGCCGCGATCGTGAGTGGCCATAACCACAGTGGTTCCAGTTTTGTTAATGCGATCAAGCAACTTCATGATGCCGACCGAGGTTGCTGGATCAAGGTTACCGGTTGGCTCATCGGCGAGAAGGATGAGTGGTCGGTTCACAAAGGCCCGAGCTACTGAGACTCGCTGTTGTTCGCCACCCGAGAGTTCGGTCGGGAAACCGTCGGACTTATGACCTAAGCCCACGAGATCAAGAATCGCCGGCACCTGACTGTCGATGACGCTGCGAGGCCGACCGATCACCTCAAGAGCAAAAGCGACGTTCTCAAAAACCGTCTTGGTGGGCAGAAGTTTGAAGTCCTGAAAGACGCAGCCGATGTTTCTGCGCAGATAGGGAATTTTCCAGCCCGACAGCTGTCCAATGTCCTTACCGGCAACATAAATGTGGCCTTTTTCCGGCGTCTCTTCTTTGTTGAGGAGACGAATAAACGTGGACTTCCCAGAACCCGATGCACCTACAAGGAAGACGAATTCGCCCTTAGCGATCTCTACATTGGCGTCGCGCAACGCGACGGTCGAGTTCTTGTAGGTCTTGGTGACGTTTTCGAGCGTGATCATGATGAGGGGGTGGTCCGACGCGTGCGAACGGTAACGAGGCTAGACGGCCAACCTCGGGGATTGGTGCCACTCCTCCGTCCCGCCCCAATAACCCGATTCCGTCGATTTGCACGTCGAAAGTTGCCCCAATCAACGTCCAATATTCAGTCGAGAACTGGTTCAGTCATCGTCAGCGCTATGAAGCGCCTCGGCAACTACAGGATCAACAGTCCATTGCAAAGGCGGCAAATGGTGCTCGCGAGCCCACGCAACTGTGAGCGGATCACTCCCCGCTTCTGTGAGCATCTGCCCTCCGCCTTCGGGATGATTTCGATAGCGACCTACCGAGCGCTTCCACGACGAGGATGAGGAACTCCAGCGGCTCACGTCTTCAGATGTGCGAACCAACGTGGCTCCAAGAATAGTTGCGACTACGCGCCCCGGAGTTCTGAGGCCGGATTGCAACTTTCCACAATCGTGGAGAAGCGCGGCTGCCAACACAGAGCGCGTCGCTTGTGGCCCGAGATCCACTTGCACTCGCCTGGCAACGTCGACCGAGTGTCGACGATCGGGACCAGAGAGTGCACCCCAGATAGTTCGTTCTTCGAGAAGAAGCATTGACTCGGCCCACCGCTGGCCCTCCGCCGAGGGCCCGCCGGGACGAAGACTTCCGAAGAACCGTCGAGTGAGGTGCGAAAGTCGGGCCACGAGACGAGGACTGTTCGCTACGCCAAATGAGCGCTACACGAACGCGCTTGTGGGGTGACGGCTAAAACAGCGTCTTCAATGGCGTTGCCGCACGAATCACAGAGGCCATAGGTGCCGGCATCGAGTTGCTCCAGCGCCCGTTCAACGCCATTCAGTTCACCACGAAGGGCCGCAGCGAGTTGTCGGTCGTCAACCTCTGATCCATCAAGAATGGTTAACGAATCCATAACGAGTACATCGCCTTGAGCATCGGCGGCTACAAGATGTTCTTCGATCATGACATCGCCATCAGCGTCGACGATCGTGATGACTTCATCGACCAGCACATCGCCATCTTCATCGAAGATCGCAATCATTTCATCGATCATGAGGTCGCCTTCGTCATCAGTCACGATCGTTTTGTCCTCAATTACGACAACTCCATGCCCACCGATGTCGAGAACGTCGATCGTTTCGACATGCTCACCAATGACCATGCCGTCATCATCAAGAATGTCTTCGGAGAGAACAATCTCATCGATGAGCTCCACGTCTTCGCCCGAGAACCGATCTGGGGCACTCCAGTTTCCAGATTCACTCATGGCAGAGAGGCTAGTGGCGAGTTGCCTTCGCACGCGGATGAGCAGCCTCATAAACGGCAAACAAACGGTCGTTCGATACCATCGTGTACACCTGTGTTGTCGCAATTGATGCATGTCCCAGAAGCTCTTGGACAGCACGAATATCGGCGCCATGATCGAGCATGTGCGTGGCGCAGGAATGGCGGAGAACATGTGGGGTGAGTCGATCACCCAATCCCGCTAAATCTCCGTACTTCCTCACAATCGTCCACGCCCCTTGCCGACTGAGCCGGCCGCCGCG
This sequence comes from Bifidobacterium breve, assembly GCA_945878645.1. Lineage (GTDB taxonomy): Bacteria > Actinomycetota > Acidimicrobiia > Acidimicrobiales > Acidimicrobilacustridaceae > Acidimicrobilacustris. Next base: position 12,195 of record CAMCTW010000034.1, on the reverse strand, counting down.
TGCATTCAGAAAAACGGCGTCAGCGTCGGTTCGCCGAGCGAATTGTTCTGGGCACACCGTGGGTCGCCCATCGTCATCGAGCCAACGAGCTAACGCGACTCGAGCCCACCGACCGATTGGGACGACCCGCTCCTTTGCACCCTTACCAAAGAGCCGCAGCAAACCGCCATCGAGGTCAACATCGCCGAGGCCCAGAGCACAGACCTCCGAGATTCGCGCGCCAGTGCCGTACAGCACCTCGAGAATGGCTCGGTCGCGACGATCAAGAGGCGTCTCGCCCACGACCTGCTCGAGCAGCGACGTGATTTCTGCCTCGGTCAGGGCTTTAGGGAGACCGGCGGGAACACGCGGTGTCTCGATAGATGCGGAAGGATCCGTTGACGCCAAACCCTCGTCTGAACGGAAACGATAGAGCGAACGCACCGAAACCGTCGCCCGCTTCACCGAAGAGGGCGCTAACCCTCGTGCCCGCAAGACGCCCACATAAGCGTCGAGGTCGGCGGGCCGCACCGAATCAATGGTTCGTTCGTTTTCGGTAAGCCAACGACAGTATGTCGTGAGATCTCGCCGATATGCCGAGAGGGTGTTCCCCGAACGACCTCGCTCCGCCGCTAACCAAATAAGAAACTCCTCAACGTCAAGAGGAAGTTCCGGCTCGTCGACGAACTCAACCACCGCCCACCTTCGGCGCCGCCAAGTACAGGCCCACAATGGTCTTTGTATCGATCAGCGTTCCGTCGGCAATCATTGCAAAGGCATCGTCGAAGGTGAACCGCTCGATTCGCATATGCGACTCTTCGACACCTTGTACATCACGCGGAACCTCGACGAGTTCACGGCCGAGATACACCCAAGAAAGTTCGTCGCTAAAACCGGGTGCGTTCGCAAATGTTCCGAGCAGTTCCAACGAGTTCGCACGCTTCCCGACTTCCTCACCCAACTCTCGTTGGGCAGTGAGTTCTGGTGGCTCATCGAGAACATCTCGTTTGCCCGCGGGAATCTCGAGAATGTAGCGATCGAGGGCTGGTCGGAACTGGCGAACCATGATGACCCGGCCATCGGTGTCGACGGGAACCACCGACACCGCACCAGGGTGGCGAACGATATCCCTCGAGAACGTCTCACCTTTCGGAGAGAGAAACTCTGCTCGAACAAGATCGAAGATGTATCCGTGGTGGAGTACGACTTCGTCGACTCTTCGGAACTGATCGCTCACGCCGACAGCGACGACGATTCGATGTCGAGGTCAAGGTCGGGAAGGTGTGGATTTCTACCCTCGGAGCGAGCCAACGCCGTGCCGATAAATTCTCGGAACAAAGGGGCAGGTCGCTCGGGGCGACTTTTGAACTCAGGATGAGCCTGCGTGCCGATCCAGAATGGATGGTTCTTCAGTTCAATGAATTCCACGAGTCGTCCATCCGGGGAGGTTCCGGAACACACAAAATCTGATTCGTCGAAACGACTACGGAACTTTGCATTGAATTCGTAACGATGCCGATGACGTTCAGAGACGACCTCGGATTCATAGATCTCTGCGACCCTTGAGCCTGGTTGCAGCTGAGCGATATAAGCGCCGAGACGCATCGTGCCGCCCATGTCGGTGACATCGCGTTGTGTCTCCATTAGGTCAATCACCGGGAATGCAGTCTTTGGGTCGAATTCGCTTGAGTGGGCGCCAGTCATGTTCAAAACATGACGAGCGAACTCGATCGTCATGACCTGCATGCCGAGACAAAGGCCAAGACAGGGAAGATCGTTTTCACGCGCATATTGGGCGGCAGCGATCTTGCCTTCGACGCCGCGTTCGCCGAATCCACCAGGGATCACAATTCCATCGAGTTCGCCGAGTCGACCATCGGCAGTCATTGCCTCCACGTCCTCGGCCTGCACCCACTCCACCGAAACATCAGCCGCATGAAAGAAGCCGCCGTGCTTCAGCGATTCAACGACGGAGAGATACGCATCGGGCAGGGCGACGTACTTTCCGATAATTCCGATACGAACAGGGATCGTTGAATTTTCGACCCGATCAACGAGTATCTCCCACTCGGAAAGATCGATGTCGGTGTCGGAAAAACCGAACATCTTGCAGACATAGTCGTCGAGGCCTTCGTCATGCATGATGAGTGGAACCTCATAGAGGTTTCGAGCATCGGCTGCGTTCACTACTGCCTCAACGGGAACGTCGCAAAGGTTTGAAATCTTTCGTTTCAAATCCGGAGCAAGGGGGCCTTCGCTTCTACAAACGATGATGTCGGGCTGGATACCACGGCTGCGAAGTTCAGTTACCGAATGTTGCGTAGGTTTTGTTTTTTGCTCGCCCGACGGACCGATGAACGGCACGAGCGTCACGTGTACATAACAAACGTTCTCGCGGCCTACATCGAGACGGAACTGTCGGATCGCCTCGAGGAAAGGGAGGATTTCGATATCGCCGACAGTGCCGCCAATTTCTGTAATCACGACATCGACAGAGTCGACAGCTAATCGCGTGATCCGACGCTTGATTTCGTCGGTGATGTGCGGGATGACCTGCACGGTCTTGCCTAAGTAATCACCACGTCGCTCAGCGGCAATTACTGCGGAATAAATAGACCCGGTTGTTGCATTCGAGTCGCGGCTCAATGGCTCGTCGATAAAGCGCTCGTAATGGCCTAGGTCAAGGTCGGTTTCGCCTCCATCATCGGTGACGAACACCTCTCCGTGCTCAAACGGATTCATCGTGCCCGGGTCAACGTTGAGGTACGGATCCAACTTCTGCATCGTGACGCGCAAACCACGACTCTTCAACAAACGTCCCAACGATGATGCTGTGATGCCCTTGCCAAGAGACGAGGCCACACCCCCGGTAACGAAGATGTGCTTGGTCATCGGAGGGGCCTCCCGGCGGTAATGAACACGTCGGGATTGCATCGTAGCCTCGTTCTGACCCACCCGTCGTGGATGACGACGTGACGTCAGACCGCAGCGAAGCGTCGACTTACGCTTTTGCGCTATCGAGTAGTTCGCGAGCGTGCTGTCGAGCGGTCGAAGATTCCGGGGTACCAGAAAGCATCCGGGCCAGTTCGGTGATCCGATCTTCGTCGATGACAGTGGCAATTGTTGTCGTTGTTGTCGATCGGGCAACGACTTTGTCGACCACGACATGCGAATCGGCCCAACTTGCGACCTGCGCCAAATGTGTAACGACGAGCACCTGATGGCCTGCGCCAATGGCGGCCAACGACCTTCCAACCGCGACGGCAGCAGCACCGCCAATGCCGGCGTCGACCTCGTCAAAGACCAGAACCGGAGGACCTTCGGTCAATACAAGGCGTAACGCCAACATGGCCCGAGCCAATTCCCCACCGGAAGCGACCTTTGAAAGCGGTTGCAAGTCCATCCCTGGATTCGCGGCGAAACGAAACGAAACCTCGCGTCCCGCCCGACCGGAAACCTCGACCTCGAGACGGGCCTTCGCCAACGCCAGATCTGGAAGGTGGGAAACAACGGCAGCACCTAGCGCTGGCGCGGCGGCCAAGCGTGCTGCAGCAACCGCGGCTTCGGCCTTCTCAAGAACAGCGAGGGATGTGGCGTAGTCAGCGTCGAGGGCAGCAGCCATCTCGTCATGACCTTCAAGTTCAGCCAATCTCGACGCGGCCTCGTCTCTCCATGCCATGACCTCGATCAGGGACTCTCCGTACTTGCGACGGAGGTCTTGGAGGACCTTTCGACGATCGCCAATGGCGGCAAGGCGCTCCGGATCGCTCTCGACCTGTTCTGACGACGTCCGCGCTTCGCGTGACAGATCTTCGAGTTCGGCTTGGACATCGCGTAGTCGGGAAACGAGCGGGGCAAAAAGTTCACGATCGCCGAGAGAGGCCAGGGCCTTCCCCACAGAATCACTCGCTCCCCCATCGGCACTCAGGGCATCAAGTGCTGCGGAGGCGGCTTCTCGATATCCACCCGCATCGGCTAGCAGCTCTGCTTCGGAGCGAAGGCGTTCGTCTTCCTCGGGGTCGTCGAGGCTCGAAGCAATGAGTTCCTCGACCTGAAACCGAAGGAGGTCGATTTCGCGTGCACGATCGCGTGGATCGCCACCGAGCGCAGCACGGCGTTCGTCGAGTGCGCGCACAGCAAGACGTGCCTCTCGAAGCGGACTCAGATCGACCGAACCAAAACGGTCGAGCGACTGACGCTGCACCGCCGCGGTCAAAAGCGATTGGTGGTCGTGTTGACCATGAAGGTCAACCAACCCCGCGCCCACCTCCGAAAGTTCCGCGATTGTGGCCAGATTTCCATCGATGTACGCCCGCGATCGGCCCTTTGCTGGCACAACCCTGCGAATGATGCATTCCCGATCGCCGAGATCAAAACGCCCTTCGACAACTGCTTCATCGGCTCCGGGTCGAACCATCGATGCTTCGGCCTTGCCGCCGACCAACAACTCGATGGCAGTCACGACCAACGTTTTACCCGCACCAGTCTCACCAGTGACTGCAGTCATTCCGGGCGCGAGTACAAGTGAGAGTTCCTCAATCACACCGAGATTGCAGACCCGCAGTTCACTCAGCATTGAGATTCCACTCGCCTATCGATCGGACAGACCGAACTTGGCCTTGAGGATGGAGTGAAAATCGCGAGGACCGGACAACACAAGGCGGGCGACATGATCGGAAGCACGACAACGAATGACGTCTCCTGGTTGCAACTCGCCGAGATGGCGACCGTCAACCACAAGCGCCGCTCCGCGGTTACCGGCGACGGTCAGAGAGATATCGGAATCGTCATCGAGGATCAAGGTGCGATCAAACAACATGTGCGGAGAAACTGGCGTGAGCAAAAGAGCCCGATGTGTTGGTTCCACGATGGGGCCGCGAGCCGAGAAGGCATAGGCGGTGGATCCCGTGGCGGTCGCAACAATGAGTCCGTCGGCGGCGTAGGGCGTGAAGAACGTGCCGTCGAGGGCAACGTCGAGGCGAATCGTGTGACCCGAACCAGTTTTTTCGAGGACCGCTTCATTAAGAGCAAGAACATTGCGCTCTGACGTGGCTCCAGAAGGTGCTTCGATATCGATTTCGAGCAGCATTCGTTTTTCAATGAGATGTTCGCCGGCGAGCACGCGCTCAAGAGCTGAGCGAAGTCCATCGGGTTCGATATCAGTGAGGTAGCCGAGTGTGCCGAGATTGACACCCAGCACCGGAACTTCGTGCCGCGCCACGAGCGCAACAGTTCGCAACATCGTTCCGTCGCCGCCGAGGCTGACAGCAAGGTCGAGTCCTGCGCCTAACCCTGCCTCGCTCACACCAAGTTCCGCGCGACCAAGACGAGCGGCATCGAGTTCCGGAAGGAGAACCTGATGGCCGGCAGCGACGAGCCAGTCGATCGTGTCGAGCGCAACAGCTGCTGCTTCGGCTCGGTCCGGATGAAGAACAAACGCGAATGACGCCATCTTCAGATCCCTCCGTCGCCAAGTTCCGAAGGCTCTCGCCAACCGGTGACAGCGTGGAATGCTTCGTCTAAATCCTCGGTTTCGATCATGACGTGACCGGCAACAGCATTGGTCGATCCGGCGAACCGACCGAACACAATGAATTCGACGTTGCCGTCGGAACCGGTAATGGGCGAAACCATGACCCCCATGATGGCCGCATTCCTCCCCAAGAGTGCACCCGATACTTCGGAAAGCACTCGGAACCAGATTGCCGGGTTATCGATGATGCCTTTTCCCTTGCTCACTTCGGTTCGACCGGCCTCGAACTGAGGCTTCACGAGCAAGACATAGACCGCCCCCGGCACCGAGGCCGCAGCAAGCGTATCGAGCACTAGCGCCAGAGAAATGAAGGACAAATCACCCACCACAACGTCGACTGGATCGCCGAGAAGTGCGGGATCGGCAGTGCGGAGATTCGTGCGCTCGATTGATCGCACTCTCGGATCGGCACCCAGACGCTCGTGGAGTTGGTTATGCCCAACGTCGACAGCGATCACTTCGCGAGCCCCGTAGTTGAGAACACAATCGGTGAACCCTCCGGTGGAAGCTCCGGCATCGAGCACTCGTGCGCCGTCGACGATCTCGTGAAGCCCAAACTGTTCGATCGCGCCTTCGAGTTTGGCTCCCGCCCGACTCACGTATTTCGGCGGAGGACCATGAACAATGACCGGTTCCGCGGCGTCGACTAATCGCGATGCTTTCGTGGCCGGAGCGCCCCCGACTGTGACGCGACCAGCTGCGATCGCAGCTTGCGCCTGTTCTCGTGAAGGAGCGAGGCCTCGTCGCACAAGTTCTGAATCGAGACGTCGGCGTGCCCCCATGACTTCGACGCTACCGACCGCGTTCGCGATCCGATAGGGCCTCAGAGACCAAGACCTGCAATGACTCGGCGATCATGTCGGGCTCGGGCGTGACAGGTAGGTCTGAACCAGCGGTAACGCCCGTGAGAACAAGTGCGAATTTCCAGCCAAGCGTTAGAGCAAAGAGACCGTCGGTATCGGGACGGTCGCCCACCATTATCCCCGTCGGCCCGAGTAGTTCATGAACGATGTCGGCAATGGGTTGATGGGGCTTTCCCGCGATCTCGGGTGTGACCCCAGAAGCAACCGCAATCGAGGCCAGCAACGCACCTCCGCCGGGCACGGGGCCACTCTTTGTGGGATAGGTGGCGTCGTCGTTGGTGCCGAGCAGACGGGCACCTGCTCGGACAGCGACCGACGCTGCGGTCATTCTCTGATAGTCGAAGGTGGGGTGATAGCCGACCACCACGACATCGACCGATGCGCCACGCGCCCCAGGATCGCTGGCATCGATGACCTCGACATTTCGACGCTGGAGTTCATCGACAACGCCGGGACCAGCACAGACGAGTGCTCGCGAGCCGGGCTCCACGAGTGCAGCGGCGGCCATGGCAGACGTGATCACTCCATCAGAGGCATCAATTCCGTGTCGTTCAAGTTTCGCGGCAATGTCATCGCGGCGCCCAAAGGAAAAATTCGTGACGAACCCAACGTGTTCTCCGGCCGCGCGCAATTGTGCAATCGCTTCGCTCGCACCGACGATGGGCTCGTCTTCGAGCCACACCACGCCGTCGAGATCAAGGGCCCATGCCATAGCAAGAGTCTCCCACCCCTTCGCCACAATCGTGACGACCGACCGATTTCGTTCGCGCTGGGCGACGTCGTGAGTCTGATAGGACTACACGGTGCCACGCTTTGAACCATTCATTGGTATTCGTTACGACACCACTTCGATCGACCTTGCGCTCGTAACGGCTCCTCCGTATGACGTGATCAGCCCCAGCGATCGTGTGGCCCTCATCGCCAGCGCTCCCGCGAACGTGGTGCGGATCGATCTTCCGGTCGAAGGTGACGACCCCTACGGTGATGCCGCTCGACTGTTCAATCGCTGGCGCACCGAGGGAATCTTCGTTGACGACTCCGAGCCCGCGTTCACGGTGTATCGCATGGAAGCTCCCGACGAGAACGGCATCATTCGCCACACCACCGGCGTCATCGGAGCAATGGAACTCACTCGACCGGGAGAAGGCGACATTCTTCCCCACGAGTTCACGACCCCAAAGGCCAAGAGCGATCGCCTTGACCTCCTGCGGTCCACACGTTCGAACCTGTCTGCGGTTTGGGGGCTTTCCCCGGCCACTGGCCTCACCGCACTTCTTGACACCACTGATGCGCCACTGTACCGATTCGAGGCCGATGGCGTCACTCATACAGTCTGGCGAATCACCGATGAGGCTCGAATCAACGCGATTCGGTCGGCAATTAGCTCAGCACCGATTGTGATCGCCGATGGCCATCATCGTTACGAAACTTCTCTCGCCTATCGCGATGAACGTCGAGCTGCCGACGGCGACGGTGGCGCAGCCAATGCGGTCATGACCTTCGTTGTCGAGTTGGTCGAAGACGAACTCGATGTTGGTCCGATTCACCGACTGATCTCCGGCCTACCTGACGAGGTTGATCTCGTCGCCGCCTTCGATCCCTTTTTCGAAAGTGAACCATTTCCAAGTTCCGGCCAGCCGACAATTCGTGAGTTACAAGAACTTGGCGGTCTTGCCCTCGTCACGAGCGAAGGATCATGGCTTCTACGTCCTCGGCCGAACACCATCGCCGCGACACGCGACCTTGACTCAAGTCGTCTCGATTTGGCTCTCGCCGCTCTCCCCGACCATTCGCTCGTGTATCAGCATGGCGTCGATCACATTTACGCAGCGGTCCGCTCAGGGGCAGCACAAGCAGGGGTGTTGTTGCGACCGGTCCGCGTCGATCAGATCATCGAAATCGCCGAGGGCGGCGAAAAAATGCCTCCCAAATCAACCTTCTTCGCGCCGAAGCCTCGAACAGGCGTGGTCTTCCGTTCCATCGACTGAGACTTCTCAGTTCGGGACCGGCACGAAATAGCGAACAACGCAAACGGGCCGACCCAAGGCCGACCCGTTTCTTACTGATTTTCCAGAGCATTACTCACGCAATGGTGATTGACGTATCTAGGTAGACGTCTTGAATCGCATTCAGGAGTGCAACACCTTCAGCCATCGGACGTTGGAAGGCCTTTCGACCGGAGATGAGCCCTGTGCCACCACCACGCTTATTAATGACGGCAGTGCGGACCGCATCGGCAAGATCGGAAGAACCCTTGGACTCGCCGCCGGAATTAATGAGACCGATTCGGCCCATGTAGCAATTCGCGACCTGCCAACGGGTGTAGTCGATTGGATGCTCGGAGACGAGATCGCTGTAGACGAGTTTCGACGTCTTGCCGAAGCCTTCGAGAGCGTTGTAGCCGCCGTTCTTGGTCGGTAGCTTCTGCTTGATGATGTCTGCCTCGATCGTGACGCCGAGATGATTGGCCTGCGCGGTTAAATCGGCGGCATCGTGGTAATCGACGCCGTCGACTTTGAACGCGTTGTTGCGCAAGTAGCACCACAGCACCGTGAACATCCCAAGTTGGTGGGCACGATGGAATGCCTCGGCCACTTCGATGATCTGGTGGTGCGATTCGGGTGAACCGAAATAAATGGTCGCACCGACGCCAGCGGCGCCGAGTTCATAGGCCTCTTCCACCGTGCCGAACATGATCTGATCGAACTCGTTGGGGTAGGTCATCAGTTCGTTGTGGTTGATTTTCACAATGAACGGGATCTTGTGTGCGTACTTTCGCGACATGGTGCCAAGGACGCCATAGGTGGTGGCAACGGCGTTGCAGCCACCTTCGATCGCAAGCTTGATGATGTTTTCGGGATCGAAGTAGATCGGGTTCGGAGCAAATGACGCCGCTCCGGAATGTTCGATCCCCTGATCGACGGGGAGGATCGAGACATAACCAGTATCGCCAAGTCGGCCGTGACCGAACATCGACTGAAGGTTGCGCAAAACCTGTGGTGAGCGATCGGTCTGCATGTAAACGCGCTCGACGATGTCGCCACCCGGCTTGTTCAACTGATCGGCGGTGATGCCCTTACACGTGAAACTCAGTAACTCTTCGGCCTCGTCGCCGAGTAGTCCTTTGATATCGGTCATGCCTCTCCCCAATCACCTGGTGCGCACGGGCCCACCAAATCCGTGATGTGCCGCGGCACATCGATCTGTCTGCTGACTCAGAGACTAGGCCAGTCGGACCCAACGACTCAGCGGCTCATTCGAGGTTGAGCCCCGCCACACGAGGCTCGAGCGAAGTGCGGATTCGGGCGAAGGATCGGGCACTGAGAACTTTCTCGGCAAGAACTTCAGTTCGACTAGCAGTAGAGCCACCCGCTCGGAAGAATCGCCGCCGAACCCGACCGATCACCACCACATCGTCACTTTCCGTCAACCTTGCCGCCGAGACCGCAGGGTTGAGCCACACGACTGGCACGGATTCGGCCGGAAGGTCGTCTTCTCTGACGGTGAGATCAAACGAAAGCAGTTCGTCGCCTGAAGGCAACGTTCGGTACTCGGGATCGCGGCGCAGAACACCACGGAGAACAACAAGGTTGGTTCCGCAGGGAACGAGTTGTGAAGTAGCAGACGCCTGAGCGATTGAGGCGTTGCCTCGAGTAACAGAAGTGGCCATATGACCTCCCAAAGTTGCGATCGGTGACACCGATCGGTGGACATTGGGGAAGTGCTTCAGACCGTAGATCTCAGGTGAGACAGTTCACCGAAGCGCAACAACTCGACGTCGAATATCAGCGAAATCGGGATCGACGGCTTCGACACGTCCGAACATTGTTCGGGCCTTCGGGAGGTCGCCACTGCGCTCATAGAGATCGGCCAGTGCATAGGCCCGGCGTAAATGATGAGGCATGGGGCGCTTAGGGAAGTTGAAGCCTTGTTCGAGGAGCGAGATTGCCGCGGCAAAATCATCGCGGTCAGCGAACGAGCCCGCCATGACAATTCGGCCTTCTGTGACCAGTTCGGCACTCGGTGACGCTTCTCGAAGTTCATTCCAAAGTTCTGCGACCTGTGTCCACTGACGCATCGCCCGATAGCAATCGGCCAGCACTGGGTGCTGATCGGTTGAATTGCTTAATAACCGAAACGCCTCGAGTTCGCGCGCTGCTGGCTTCCAGTTCTCTTTCCGATACAGCGTGAGTCCGTATAACTCGTGCACCGCCGCCACAGTCGGCGCCTCGTCAACGAGTTTCTTGAGAATGCGGGCGGCATCGCCAAAGCGATCGGCTTCGAAATGTTCAGCTGCTTCGGTCAAGCGCTTCTCAACACGTTCGGTACGAGCGTTTCCGACGGCGCGACTCAATTGTTCGCGCACCTCGCCGGCTAGATCTATAGGTGCTGGGTCTCGTCGACGAGATGAGCTTCGAGTGGATGCACCCGAAGTTTCGTCGTGCACATCGATGATCAGCGCATCATCTTCCGCGACACGCGCATCGTTGGCTGCACGTCGTTGCGCATCGGTTGCTTCGTCGGGAATCGAACCAGGGGCCGCTCTTCGCACTGCGTCGGGTCGGCGCTGAGGTGTCGCTGCTTCGACTGCATCGCGCCAGGCGCGTGATGCGCCAACGACACGGCGACCCGTGGCCGCTCCTGCTCCACGACGTGCCACACCGCCCCAAGTACGGGGCGTTTCGAGCGGTGGACCTTCTGCCCATCCGTCTTCGGTCGTTGACCGCCGGGTGGCACGGTCGTCGCCACCGCTGCGAGCCCGACCGCTTGGCGCGCCACCGGAACGGGAGCGATCCGAACTCGGCGCACTACGGCTGGGGCGGCCGGTACTCGAGCGATCAGAGGATCCCGATCGACTTGAGGAACCGGATCGACCCGAGGATCCTGACGGTTTCGACCCGGATCCACCCTTGGGGCCGCCGCTAGAACCGCCCTTCGAACTGCCTCTCGGCGCCCCCTTCGGAGTGCCGCCTTTGGCGGCTGGCCGGGGTCCACCGCGAGGGCTCTGTGACTTGCCCGAGCGCGACGAACCGGAAGAAGGAGGACTGGCCATATGACCAACCTACCGGCACAGAACCTCGATCTTGAAAATGCCCTCGCTGAGCAACGCCAACGCGAGAAAATTCGACAGAAGCAAAACGAGAAAAGGACCCCCGAAGGGGCCCTCTTCTTTATTTAGAAATTCGGCGGCGTCCTACTCTCCCAGGGAGTCTACTCCCAAGTACCATCGGCGCTGGCGGGCTTAACTTCCGTGTTCGGAATGGGAACGGGTGTGACCCCGCCGCCATAGCCACCGAAACCTTTGTCAAAAGGGTGCGCCAGAACCGACCAAAGGTCGGACCTGTCGCGGCCCCTTCAGAACTCCATAGCGAGCACGAACATCTGTGTCGATCCAAGCCCTCGGCCGATTAGTACCGGTCGGCTGAATGCGTTACCGCACTTACACCTCCGGCCTATCAACGTGGTGGTCTTCCACGGGCCTTACCAGATTGACTCTGTGGGAGATCTAATCTTGGAACGGGTTTCCCACTTAGATGCTTTCAGCGGTTATCCCTTCCGTAGGTCGCTAACCAGCCATGCCCTTGGCAGGACAACTGGCACACGAGAGCTACGTCCATCCCGGTCCTCTCGTACTAGGGATAGCCTTCCTCAAATCTCCTCCGGCTGCAGAGGATAGGGACCGAACTGTCTCACGACGTTCTAAACCCAGCTCGCGTACCGCTTTAATGGGCGAACAGCCCAACCCTTGGGACCTGCTTCAGCCCCAGGATGCGATGAGCCGACATCGAGGTGCCAAACCTTCCCGTCGATATGGACTCT
>CAMCTW010000033.1 GCA_945878645.1 Bifidobacterium breve | reverse complement strand
CGACAATCGGTCGCTTTTTGCCGCCGATAAGTACCTCACCACCGACAAGGCCGAGTCGGCGAGGAACGCCGTCGGCGTATCCAATCGGCACAGTGGCCACAGTGGCATCCGATTCGAAACGATGGCGAAGGCCATACGAAATTCCCTCGCCGGCGGTGACTCGTTTCACGAACGAAACTTCAGCGCGCAAGGAAAGCGCAGGCCGAAGGTCGGGAGTTCCCTCTAGGCCAGGCGCCGGGGAAATGCCGTACACCGCAATTCCGACACGTACGAGGTCGTAGCGACCGCGGGGGTGGGCAATTGCAGTCGCCGAATTCGCAGAGTGGCGAATCGACGGGAAGATTCCGGCATCACCGAGTTTTGCGAGAACTGCTTCGTACCGATCGAGTTGCTCGTCGGTAAATGGATTGTCGGGTTCGTCCGCAACGGCGCAGTGAGTGAAGATGCCTTCAAGGAGCAGTTCTGGGCGCTTCACCACATCGAGCGTGAGTGCGAGGGCATCGGCGGGCGCAACACCGATGCGATTCATACCGGTATCGACCTTTAGATGAACAGGAACGATCTTTCCTTGTTCACGCGCCGCGTTCGCGAGCAACTCGACAGCCACGGGCGACGTGATGCACACGCGCAAGTCGTAGCGAACGACAGCCGTGAGATCGCCGAGTCGGGGCTGTGATAGCAACAGAATCGGCGCAGTGATCCCTGCTTTTCGGAGCACCGCCGCTTCTTCAATGAGTGCAACCGCAAGCCAATCGGCACCCGCATCAAGCGCAGCTTCACTCACAGCGATGGCGCCGTGACCGTAGCCGTCAGCCTTTACGACCGCGCACACCAATGACGGGGCGACCAACGCACGCAGAACACCCACGTTGTGGGCGACCGCTCCAAGGTCAACCTCAGCGCGTGCGGCGCGCATAGTCCTACGCGCCCGCTCCGGCGGAACCGACGCCAGAAGAGCCATCCTGCGAGTCCCATTCGCTCACGATGGCGCGAACAATGTCGCCGCGGGCGACGATGCCGATAATCGTTCCGGACTCGTCAAGAACTGGCAGGCGATCAGCGCCTTGCTCGTGCATGATCGTTGCCGCGTATTCAACCGTGTCGTCAGGAGCAAGTGTCGGTGCCGCGTCGCCCATAACTTCGCCAACGGTCGAGCCGAGTGCCTTTTCAACATCGTGATCAAACTTCTTCTTCGACGAAGGCAACTCGATATAGGCACCAAGCAACGTGATCACGGTGGGAAGGTGGACTCGTGCTTCCTCAACGATGAGATCAGCGGTGGAAAGCAAGCCGACGATCGAACCGGCGGCATCAACCACTGGTGCACCATCGACATGGCGCGTAAGCATGGCCCGCATGGCGTCCATCACGTTGTCTTCGGGAGCAAAGGTCAGGACATCACTGGCCATTACGTCCCGAACAGGCAGTTCTCGCAGCATCGTTCCTCCAGGATCCGGCCGTGGACCGGAAAGCGGCCTATCTGGGACTAAGGCCGCAGAAAGGTCAAGTCGTCAAGCACAGCCGGTAGATGAGCGATCACATCGCCAGCTACCAGACCGCGCCGCCAGCCTAGGGCTCCGGCCCGTCCGTGGAGGAATGCACCGCCGGCCGCAGCGCGAAGCGGATCAACACCGCACGCAAGCAATGCGCCGATGATCCCGGCCAGAACATCTCCTGTCCCCGCAGTTGCTAAACGCTGATCGCCGGCGATTGAAACAAGCACTTCCCCGCTGGGAGCAGCAACCACAGTGGTTCTGCCTTTCAGAAGAACGACAGCGCCACTTTCAGCGGCAAGTGTGCGCGCTTCAGCGATGCGATCTTCTCCCACCGCGTGTCCAGCAAGGCGAGCGAATTCACCATCATGCGGGGTGAGAACTGTGAACTCGGACACGAAGCGCGAAACATCCGTGCCAAGCGCTGTCAGACCATCGGCATCAACGACCGTGGGCAAACCTCGGCCTGTTGCGGCAGCAACAACCTGACGAATCTGTTCCTTCGTTGAATCCCCGCTACCAAGACCATTGCCAATAACAAGTGAATCGAAACGACCCAGGTCCGCGATCACCTCGCTTGACCACCTTTCAGCCGAGATATCCATGCGCACTGCTTCTAACGGCATCTCAGTTGTTGCACCGCCTGGCGTTGAAACTCGCACGTACCCAGCGCCGGTTCGCGCGGCAGCGCCGGTACTGAGGGCAGCGGCACCACCCATGCCGGGACTGCCAGCAACAACCCACACAGCGCTCTGCCACTTGTGGGCATCGATCGCTGGTTCGGGAATCCACGAGGCAACTGCCGCGGCACCGACGAGATGCGCACTCACTGCTCGAGTGTCGAGCCCGATATCGGTGACGGTCAGTTCGCCGCTACACGCAAGTCCATCGCCGAAGACATTGCCGGGCTTAAGCGCCGCGAACGTAATCGTCGCGTCGGCGTCAAGCACATCTCCAACACACGACCCAGTCAGTCCGTCAACACCCGAAGGGATATCGACCGCAAGCACGAGACAACCGGGCGCGGCAATGGGAGCATTCCACTCGCCGCGGAATCCAGTGCCATAGGCCGCGTCGATTACGAGATCGCAATCAGGAAGAATCTCCGGCGCATCGGCGGCGTCGACCACGGTGACGCGTACTCCGCGCGTTCGCAGTCGTTCAGCAGCGTTACGACCATCGTTTCCGTTGTTGCCTTTGCCAGCCAAAACAACCACGCGGCGCCCGTAGGCCCCACCCAGCATTTCGAGCGCAGCTCGCGCGACCGCCCCACCAGCGCGATCGATCAGCATCTCCACCGGTTCTGGAGCCAATCGATCGATCTCATTCATCTCGCTGGGCGTCACTATCGGAACCAGTCCCCCGCCGTCGATGGCATCGGGATGCGGAAGCGACTGTGCGCCAACCGGACCAAGCGCAGCCACCAGACGTTCTGGGCCAAGCGCTACAACAACGGCTTGAGCAACGATCGCTGAATGGCTGAGCGTGAGTCGCCAACTTTCGATTCCCAACTGATTTGCGAGCATTGACGCTCGACCGCTCAGTGCGACTGATGGCTGACCATCTTCGTCACGACGAACTTCGATGTCATGCCAATCGACCGCACCGATACCAACGCCCATTGCCTTGAGAACAGCTTCCTTCGCCGCAAAGCGAACAGCGAAGCGTTCGGTTGGGTCGGTCCGACGAAGTGAGTACTCGCGTTCAGACTCGGTGAAGAGTTTCTCGACTAACCCAGCACGACGCTCCAGCACACGACGGAACCGGTCAAGATCAACAAGATCATTTCCGATGCCGACGATCATGCGGGAACCGCACTCATGATCGCCAGTGTTCAGCCAACAGGTTCACAGGTTCGGTCATGAGGTCAATAACTGCAACATCGGTCAAAAGGTCGTCACGGAAAACTGGCTCGGTTTCGGTGACTGCATGTTTGATAGCGGCGTAGCGATTTCGATAACCCTGCAAGACCGAGCGCAACGCGACAAGTGAAAGGTTGTCGTTCAAGCGAACATGCAAGAGGGACAACCCGGTCGGCTCACCATCTTTGATCTCCGGAACGATGACGACGGTTCGTCCATCGTTACGACCCTTGGCCACAAGAACGGTGTGTTCAACCGCAACTAATCGCTTTGTCCCACGTAGTTGCGGATCGTCGGTGGTGCGACTTTGCAGATCACGAGCTAACCCACCGCGATCGACAATAACCACGCGCGCTTCATCACGACCTCCGGGGTCGACATGACCCTCAATCGCATAACGGGTATACCCAAGAACTTCATCGATAAGCGGTTCGAGTGCTGCAAGCGTCCGCAATGTCGAATAGGTGAGGCGGTCGCGCGAAACACCGGTGCTAAGAACCTCTTTCACCAACGGCACCTGCATAAGCGTTTCGTCGCTTCGAGAGATGCCGACCGTGACGGTCTTTGCCTGGTGCTTGATCGCGTCGACAGGGCGGGTCAGTTCGTCGATCGCAGAAGTGAGCGCCGCCGCTAAATCTTCAAGGACAACTGCCGGCGTACCGACCTTGCCGTATTCAAGCTGGTACGACTCAAGCGGCACGGAGCCCAGAGCAAATCTCCATACGGTGGCCAATCGCACCGCCGAACTTGCTTCGAGATGTCCGTTGTACTCACCATTGCGCAACCCATCGAAATACCGAGACGCGAGTGAATTGAGCAAGGGGCGTAAACCGGACAACAACGATTCACCGTCACCGGGGAGTCCAGAAGCGACCGTGCTGTCAATCGCAGCACGCGCTTCGCGGAGCGGACGAGCCTGCGCATCGATAGCTAATGCCGCTTCATAACCGAAGAGATGGCCGACCATTGCCGAAAGAATGAACGCAAGACGAGGATGAACCTCGGGTACTGCGATTACCTGGAGAGCAGACGAGAACCGTTCCTCGCCTTGAGTCGCAATCACGACAGGGGCTGCCTTGTGGGCGCGATAGATCGCGACCTCTTTGGCAACATCATCGGCGGTTGAACCTTGGAGTCCCGCTGCGCATACGAGAATCATCGGCTCAGATGAGAGATCAATGTGCTTCTTGTCTTCGGTACCATCGCAGGCGATCGCTTTGTAGCAAAGCTCTGAAAGTTTGATTCGAATTTCCTCGGCCGCAATGCGGTTCGCCCCATTGCCAACGATCGCCCAGTAGCGACGCGAGGGCGCAACCCGCTGTGCCGCTGCGGCAATGTCGTCACGCAGGGCAAACGTGCGTTCCATCGCCTCGGGCATCTGACGAAGACCCTCAAGAACAGAAGTGCGTTCCGTTGACGTTGCGCCGATTGCGTCTGCCAGTGCAGCAGCCAACAAGAAACAGGCGGCAATCTGTGCGTAAAACGCTTTAGTTGATGCGACGCTCATCTCCACATCGCGACCGTCGGAGGTGTAAAGAACGCCGTCAGCTCGATCGGTGAGATCGCTGTTGCGGCGATTCACGATCGCGACAACATGCGCTCCGCGTGCACGGACCAAGTCAACCGTGCGGTTGGTGTCGGTAGTCGTTCCCGATTGGCTCACCGCAACAATCAAGGTGTCCGCCATCGAATCGGTGAGATGGAAGCCGCTGAGTTCCGTCGCCAGGACAGCTTCCACTCGGACTTCGGTAGTCGGAGCAAATGCAGCAAGACCTTCGAGCAGCGCTCGAGCCGCAACTGCAGCAGTTCCTTGACCAATCGCAAGAATTCGCTTGATGGAACCATCAGCAAGTGCGCCACGGAGTACCGGAGACAGAACATCGTCGCCGAGGCTCACGTCTACGTGTCCGTCGATATCTACCAATTTTCCACGAAGTGTTTTGCGGAAAGACCCCGGGGCCTCGCCGATTTCCTTGAGCAGGAAATGAGGTGAATCGCCGCGGTCTATGTCGCGAGTTGTGATCTGCGCTTCAGCAAGGTCGCCAGCAAGGACTGGAATTGGCGTTCCGTCGTAGGCCCAACGTTCAATCCCATCGCGATCGCCCGCCTTCGAGCCAACGAGCCGCACAACCTGTCCGCTACTTGCAGGGTTCGCTGGGTCGACAGGGATGTCGCCATCGAGTCGAAGATACGAAACCGTTTCTTCAACCACGCCATAGGGCTCGCTCGCCACGATGAATGAATCCTCGGCCAAACCTATGTAGAGCGCCTGTCCGCTTCCGCGAAGCGCAAGCAAAAGGGAATCAGCGGCGTCGGCAGCACTGGCCGCGATCGCTACTGAACCTTCAAGTTCATTCACTGTGGAACGAAAGGCCTCGAGGACACCTGTTCCATCAGCCATCGCACGCGATGTCAGCGTTGGAATCACTTTGGCATCGGTGGTGATCTCATCTGCGATGTGAAGTGCTTGGGCCGCTTTGAGGTCCGCAAAATTATCGACATCGCCGTTAAGAACGGCCGTGACGTAGGCCCCACCGTTTTCGTCGGTCTCATCTGAGTTCAACGGATGAGCATTGGGTTGGCTGATGATGCCAACGCTCGCCCACCGGGTATGTCCGAGAACAACGGCCTCGACACTTGTTGCCCCAAGAGCATGACGAAGCAAAGGGTCACCGACAATCGCAGCGCGAAGAGCGCGAGTGTTGTCGCCCAGTTCGCCGATCTCTGCGGCAGCCTTATAAACGAAACTCAAATGTCCTTCTGGGGTTCGCACCGCCATTGAACCAAACAATGGATCCGCAGCGCGATCGGCGATTACCGCGCTGATCGCTGGTGACTGCAGATCAATACCGTGATTGCGAACAAGCAGATGCAACCCGGCGCTGTCGCGCCCGCGCACCTCAAGGCGATCGAGTGCCGAGAGCGCTTGGTGAATCGAAAGGGCAACACCTACCGCGGCTGGACTCAATGGCTCCCCCGCAGTTGCAACGCCGTCAAGAAGTGCAGCCACTCCCTCAGCGGCTCGGAGACGATCACGTTGCACCGCCCATACGGCATCTTTGAGATTGACGACCGCTGCGTTGAGCCGCTCGAGTTCGATCCCAACCAGAGCAACGTGCCCATTCGCATCAGAGTCGAGATGGTTCTCAAGTTCGACAACCTGCCGGGCAAGACCATCGATGAGCGTCACGATCGACGCATGAAGCCCAGGGGCTTCAAGTAAGGCCCGAACACCCGCGACTCCGCCGAGCAGTTGATCGGCAGCGGCTACCGCTTTCGCGGCATCGGAAATTGGAACAACGACAACTGATTGAGACGCAACAACTCCCGCCAACGACTGCGACGCTGCTTCGAGGCGGTCAATGACCTCGGCGGCCCCTGGTGGCTGGCGCAACGATGGTCGACGAACGACGGCGATAATCCCGCACATGAGATAGCCAGCCTACGCCGAGCAGGCGCTGATGACGGCTGCAACGAGGTTGTCGGCTGCGGCCTCGGCCTGTTCCAAGGTGGGGGCTTCGACCATGACCCGCACAAGAGGTTCGGTGCCGCTGAGTCGAATGAGGACACGGCCTCGATCACCCAACGACTGTTCGACCGCAGCAATGTCGTCAGCGATGACCTCGGCAATATCGTCGCGACGATTTTCAAGTCGAACATTTCGCAACACCTGCGGGAATCGCTCCATTGCCGCATCAGCCAAGACCGAAAGCGGGATTTGGGTGCGGCCTACGAGATCAACAAGTTGGACACCGGAAAGCACACCATCGCCAGTCGTTGCCCGATCAGCAAAAACGATATGTCCAGACTGTTCGCCACCAAGCGAACTCGAGGTGCGAGCAAGAGCTTCAAGAACGTGGCGATCTCCCACAGGAGTCTCGACAACTTCAATCCCTTGTGCGTCCATGGCCAAACGGAACCCAAGATTCGACATCACCGTGACAACAACACGATCTCCGGCGAGTTGACCCCGATCACGGAGATCACACGCAAACAGTGCAATGAGTTGATCGCCATCGACGAGTTCACCTCGTTCATCGACTGCCAAAAGGCGGTCGGCGTCACCGTCGAAAGCAAGCCCAAGTGCAGCACCACTCGCAACGACCGCCTTTTGAAGATCTCCCGGATGTGTCGATCCACACGCGTCGTTGATATTGCGCCCATCTGGTTGCGCATGAAGCACTTCGACATCGAGACCGAGCCCGCGAAAGATCCCAGGAGCTACTGAAGAGGCCGCACCGTTCGCACAATCGATCACGATGCGCATCGGGGCGACTGCAGAAACTGATGACGCGACCGCGTTGCACCATTCGGCGACAGCGTTGACGTCTGTCTCGATTCCAATTACCAATTCTGTTTCGACGCCGGCTTCCGCACGGGCAATAACCGCGTCGAGCGCTTGTTCAAGCGCCGTTTCAAGATCGTCGGACAACTTGCGGCCGCCAGCAGCGAAGAACTTGATGCCGTTATCCGACCACGGGTTATGCGATGCGGAAATCACTGCACCTGGTAGTCCGCGTTGCGCACAGATCCATGCAACTGCAGGAGTGGGGACAACTCCCATGCTCAGCGGCTGCGCGCCGCCACGAGAAAGTCCAACGCCCAAGGCCGTTTCAAGACGCTTGCCGGATTCACGGGTATCACGACCGATAACAAATCCTGAGGTTCCCAGAACCTGCGCCGCGACTTGACCTAACGCAACGACAAGCGCGTCAGTGAACTCAGATGCGGGTCCGCGTACACCGTCGGTTCCGAATCGGAGAGTCATGAGTTAGGAAGAAACGAACTCGCCAAACGAGGCGAGAACGAATAGGTCAGCGCTTCGAGTACTGCGGAGCCTTACGAGCCTTCTTGAGGCCGTACTTCTTGGATTCCTTCTTACGATCATCGCGAGTAAGGAAGCCGGCCTTCTTGAGCTCGCCGCGCAGTTCGGGATCGAGTTCGATAAGCGCTCGGGCAATGCCATGACGAAGTGCGCCGGCTTGTCCCGAAACTCCGCCACCGTCGATGTTGCACACGATGTCATAGACCTCGTCGGTGCTTGTAAGACGAAGCGGTTCGGTGAGAATCATGCGGTGAGTTTCCGACGGGAAGTAGTCAGCAACTGGGCGCTTGTTCACGGTGATGGTGCCTGAGCCAGGACGCAGCATGACGCGTGCAACTGCACGCTTACGGCGACCGGTTGACTGAACGAGAGGGTTCGACATTGTCTGTTCCTTGCCGCTCAGCGAGCCTTGGCGTGGGCGAATTCGATGGTCTGCGGATCCTGTGCGGCGTGATTGTGCACGGGACCGGCATACACCTTGAGCTTCTTGATCATCTGACGACCAAGACGGTTCTTCGGGATCATGCCGCGCACCGCACGACGAACTGCTTCGTCGGGCTTTTCGGCGATCAACTGACCGTAGGACTTTGTGCGCAGACCGCCCGGGTAACCGGAGTGACGATGCACGAAGAGTTTGTCGCCCTTGTTCGAGGTCAGCACAACCTTGTCGGCGTTAATCACGATGACGTGATCGCCGGTATCGATGTGCGGGGTGTACGTGGGCTTGTGCTTGCCACGAAGAATGGTTGCAACTTCGGTAGCGAGTCGACCGAGGACCATGCCTTCGGCATCGACCACGTACCACGAGCGCTGAATCTCACTGACCTTTGGGGTGTAGGTGCGCACGGCGCAGCCCTTCTGCTTGGGTCCACCCGAAGGTGGCTTTCGAACGAAAGCCCCAGCGTCGGCAGATGAACTGCGCACCGGAGCGGAGGAGAGAGCCTACGGGGAGCCCTTGAACTGAGGCAACTCGCCGATTTCAGTACCCGACTTCCCAGAGACAAAGCCCCTGCGGCGGGGCCACTCCCCCGGCCCGCGATCGGTCCTCGGACCGGATGATTCCGGCCATTTCCCCGGGTCGGCGAAGGCCCCGGCCCATTTCGATCAGCGTGCCCACAATGGATCGGACCATTTGGTGGCAATAGGAGGAGGCGGTGATATCGAATCGCAGAATGCCATCACCCGCCTCATGCCATCTGGCCTCTCGGACCCGGCGCATGAGCGAGGGTTCGAATCCGGTCACCGGATTGGGCTTGGGCCGGCGACAAAAGCTTGAAAAATTATGAAGTCCATAGAGGGCGTCACAGCCCAACTGCAGCGAATGAAGGTCGAGATCTTGCGGAACCCACCAGGAGGTGGCGGCCAAAAATGGATCAGGAACTGGCCGATTCACGATGGTGTAGCGATACGAGCGTGTCATCGCAGAGAAACGGGCATCGAAATCGGCGGCCGCGAGTTCCGCGTCGCGAACAACAATCGACGGGACTGACTGCTGATTAATCGCGCGAGCTAAACGAGCCGGCGAACCTTTTCCAGAAGCGACGAGATCGGAATCGACGTCGAACGAAATAACTTGTCCCCATGCGTGCACTCCTGCATCGGTGCGACCAGCAACCGAAAGCACCACCGGATGTTCAACGCAGCGTTCCAGCTCAGTACGAATGGTGCCAGAAACAGTTGTGACACCCTCATTCTCGGCCATCCCGCGAAACTTTGAACCGTCATACGCGACGGTCATACGCACCCGCGTGAAACCAGCAGCCGGCGCGGGGATATCGATAGCGGCACGTTCTGCATGCGGTTCGCTATCGCAACCACTTGCGCTATCGGTTGGTGAATCAGTGTCCAGACGCGAACCGACCGACCACAGTGGGTCGGTCGAGATCACATTCATAACAGTCCGATCCGGACGAAGACGATTCAGACGAGTTCGATACGAGCCATCGACGCATTGTCGCCTTGGCGCGGGCCGAGCTTGAGGATGCGTGTGTAGCCACCGGGGCGTCCTTCATAACGCGGTGCGATGTCGGAGAACAGCTTGGAAGCCATTTCCTTATCGCCCATGAATGACACGACCTGACGATGGCGATGAACGCCACCCTTCTTGGCCTTCGTGATGAGCTTTTCTGCGATCGGACGAAGTGCCTTGGCCTTCGCCTCGGTGGTGACAATCCCCTCGGCAGCAAACAACGATGCTGCGAGATTGGCCATCATGAGACGTTGGTGAGAGGCGCTACCGCCAAATCGCTTCGACTTACGTGGAGTTCCTGGCATGGTGGATCAGTCCCGGTTCTTGAGCGACAAACCGCGCTCGTCAAGTTTCAGAATGACCTCGTCAAGCGACTTCTGACCGAAGTTCGTCACCGCAAGAAGATCGTCCTCTGACTTGAGGAGAAGTTCACCAACGGTGTTGACCTGGGCACGCTTGAGGCAGTTACGGGGACGCTCGGAAAGATCGAGATCCTCGATGAGGAGGTCGAGATCGGGTGAGCCGGCATGAGTAATGCTGACTTCACCGAGTTCGAGACCCTGAGGTTCGTCGCTCATTTCGGCAACCAGTGTGACCAGTGCCTGAAGTGTTGAACCAGCAGAGGCAAGCGCCTCACGAGCGGTGATCGTGCCGTCGGTCTCGATGTCGAGAACCAAACGATCGAACTCCGTCGACTGCTCAACGCGAGTCGGTTCCACAACGAACGTCACGCGACGCACCGGCGAGAAGATCGAGTCAACCGGGATCACACCAATGGTGTTGGTCGACTTGTTCCGCTCGGCCGACACATAGCCACGACCCTTTTCAACGGTCACGTCGACGGCAAGTCGACCTGACTCGTTGATGGTGGCGATATGAAGTTCAGGGTTGAGAATCTCGACGTCGGAAGTCGTCACGATGTCACCTGCGGTGACCTCGGCCGGACCCTTTACGTCGATGCGAAGCGTCACGGCTTCGTCACTGTGCACCCGAAGGACGAGGTCCTTGAGGTTCAAAATGACGTCGGTGACGTCTTCGGTAACACCCTTGATGGTGTCGAATTCATGGAGAGCCTCGTCGAACCGCACCTGAGTGACGGCTGCGCCGGGGATTGATGAGAGAAGGGTGCGACGCAATGAGTTGCCAAGCGTGTGGCCAAAGCCAGGCTCGAGCGGTCCCACTGCAAACAACTGACGATCGCCATCGGCGTCGTCAAGCGCTTCAACCTTCGGTCGCTGCATAACCAGCATGTGTTCCTACCTCGGATCCGTACGTTCGATTTCGTGAACTTGCACAGGGTCGGGATGGTCCCGCCCCGGGACACTTACTTGGAATAGAGCTCGACGATGAGCTGCTCGCGCACCGGCACGTCGATCTGATCGCGGAGGGGAATCGCAAGAACAGTGGTGCTAAAGCCACCGTCTCCAGACTCGAGCCACGCCGGAGGCGTGCGATCGAGAACTTCGCGATTCCACTGGATAACGACCAGTTCACGTGTCTTGTCGCGAAGGGTGATGATGTCGCCCTTGCGAACCCGATAGCTCGGGATGTCGACGCGCTTGCCGTTGACATTGATGTGTCCGTGACCGACAAACTGACGAGCCTGCGGACGAGTTGCTGCCCAACCTGAGCGGTAGACAACATTGTCGAGACGCAGTTCAAGGAACCGGAGCATGTTCTCGCCGGTCACGCCCTCTCGGCGATTCGCTTCCTCGTAGAGGTTGCGGAACTGCCTCTCGGAAAGCCCGTAGGTGAAGCGCGCCTTCTGCTTCTCCTGCATTTGGAGCAGGTACTCGCTGGGGTTGCCACGACGACGCGTACGTCCGTGCTCACCCGGCGGGTAGGGGCGCTTCTCAAGAGCGACAGTTTCGCCCTTCGTTCCAAAGATGTTGGTGCCAAGACGACGCGAGACGCGTGCCTTAGGGCCGGTATAGCGAGCCATGTTCAGACCCTCCGACGCTTGGGCTGACGACAACCGTTATGCGGGACAGGAGTGACGTCCTTGATTCCCGTTACTTCGATGCCGGCGCTCTGGATGCTGCGAATCGCGGTTTCACGACCCGAGCCTGGACCTTTAACGAGCACATCGACCTTGCGGACTCCGTGCTCCATCGCTCGCTTTGCACACTGCTCAGCAGCCATCTGCGCGGCGAACGGTGTCGACTTACGTGAGCCCTTGAAACCGACATTGCCGGCCGATGCCCACGAAAGAATGTTGCCGTCCTGATCAGAGATGCTGACGATGGTGTTGTTGAACGAGCTCTTGATGTGAGCGACGCCATGCGTGACGTGCTTGCGTTCCTTCTTGCGGGGCCGACGGCCACCACTTGCTGGCTTTGCCATTAGCGCGCCACCTTCTTCTTACCGGCAACGGTCTTCTTGGGACCCTTACGGGTACGAGCATTGGTGTGAGTGCGCTGGCCGCGAACGGGAAGACCGCGACGGTGACGCAGACCCTGGTAGCAACCGATTTCCATCTTGCGGCGGATGTCTTGATCGACATCGCGACGCAGATCGCCTTCAACCTTCAGGCTGGCATCGATGTAGCCACGAATCTTGTTGACCTCTTCATCGGTGAGGTCGCGAACGCGAGTACTTGGGTTGATCTCGGTGGCTTCACAGATCTGCTTAGCGATCGTGTTACCGATTCCGTAGATGTAGGTAAGGCTGATTTCCAGGCGCTTTTCACGCGGGATATCAACACCGGAGATACGTGCCATGGATCAGCCCTGCCGTTGCTTGTGACGGGGGTTCTCACAAATGACCTGCACGCGACCATGGCGGCGGATCACTTTGCACTTCTCACAGATCTTCTTGACGCTTGGGCGTACTTTCACTGCGTTTGTTCCTTTCGCCCGGACTCTGCCGGGAACATCGGAGCGAAGTTGTCGGCCGAAGCCAAACCCCTCCGATGGGCCTGATCCTTCTGATCAGACACTCGCTTGTGTTCAGTTGTGGGTGTTACTTGTACCGATAGGTGATCCGGCCACGAGTGAGGTCGTAGGGCGTCAGCTCAACTTGGACGCGATCGCCGGGCAGAATTCGGATGTAATGCATCCGCATTTTCCCAGAGATATGGGCCAAAACTTTGTGGCCGTTTTCGAGTTCGACGCGGAACATTGCGTTCGGCAGCGGCTCGGTGACCGTTCCTTCCAGAACGATCGCGTCTTCCTTGGGCTTAGCCAGGACACTGACTCCTGTGTGTTGGATCTGAAAACCCCTGCTCAGGACCGCGCAAAGGCGGGTTCCCGGACGAGGGCGGATTGAAGACCCTACCGGCCCGGCCCTCTGGCTCCAAATGCTGGGTTTCCGGGGCCCGACACCGTTAGATCTGGGTCAGGATTTCTGGTCCCTTCGGGCCAATAGCAATCGTGTGTTCAAAATGGGCGGCCCAGGACCCGTCGGCCGAAAGCACGGTCCAGCCGTCCTCAGTAAGGAAGGTCTCGGCCTTGCCGAGGGTGACGATGGGCTCTACCGCCAGAGTCATCCCCGTCTTCAGTTTTCCACCCTTGCCTGCCACCCCGTAATTGGGCACCTCGGGAGCCTCGTGCATGCGACGACCGATTCCGTGGCCGACATAGTCCCGAACGACAGAGAAACCCGCCGCCTCGACCACTGCCTGCACAGCGGCGCCTATGTCGCCGAGAGTGTTGCCATCGACCATCGCAGCAATGCCCGCGGCAAGGGAGGCCTCGGTCACCGAGATCAGTCTCGCGGCCTCGACGGAAATCGTGCCCACGCCGGCGGTGAACGCCGCGTCGCCATGCCATCCCTCAACCACCGCGCCGCAGTCCACCGAAATGATATCGCCCTCATTCAAAACAATCGGGCCGGGGATGCCGTGAACGATCACATCGTTCGGCGACGCACAGATCACCGCTGGAAAGCCGTGATAGCCGAGGAAATTCGAAGATGCTCCCCTGCTGTCGATCACTTTGCGGCCAATTACATCGAGATCGGAAGTCGTCACGCCTGGACGAATCGCGGCGCGAATTTTTTCATGCATCTCCGCAACAACGCGACCAGCGGCTCGCATGTGGCGCAGTTCATCTTTCGATCGCGCTTTCATGATCGTTGGCTTTCGCGCTTCTACTTTGAAAGTTGAGCGTCGATAGCGCCCAAGAGACGTGCGAAAACCTCGTCGGGAGTTCCGAGACCATCAACGCCAACCAGCAAACCTGAGGCGGAATAAAAATCAATGGTTGGCTGGGTTTCTAACGTGTACGCAGCAAGTCGCTTCGCAATTGATTCGGGAGTGTCATCGGCGCGCTGCTGAACTTCGCCGCCACACTTGTCGCAGACCCACTCCGTTGAGGGCGGTGCAGCAACGGAGTAAATCGCTCCGCATTTTGCGCACACGCGACGCGAAGAAATGCGCTCGAGAACAACCTCTTCGGGAACAACGAGATCGATTGCAACATCAATTGTTGCAAACTTCGCCATGCCTTCTGCTTGCACAACCGTGCGCGGAAACCCGTCAAGAAGAAATCCGTTCGCCTTGACATCGGCTTCGGCGAGCCGTGCTTCGACAACACCAAGAATGATTTCGTCAGAGACGAGACCGCCACCATCCATCACGGCTTTGGCTTCGACGCCCAGCGAAGTGCCAGCAGCTACAGCGGCGCGCAACATGTCGCCAGTGGAGATATGTGGCGTTGCGTAATGCGCTGAAAGCCGCTCGGACTGTGTGCCCTTACCCGCCCCCTGCCGTCCGAAGATAAGCAGACGAGCAGTCATTACTTCAGGAATCCTTCGTAGTTACGCATCATCAGCTGGCTGTCGATCTGCTTCATCGTCTCGAGGGCAACACCCACGGCGATAAGGATCGAGATACCAGTGAACGACACCTGCGTGCCGGGGAGATACGAGGTCAGGATGTAAGAGGGAACAAGAGCGATGGCGGCAATGAAGAGCGCTCCTGGAAGGGTGATGCGAGAAAGCACCTTGGCCAGATAGCGCTCGGTCTGCGGACCGGGACGAATGCCGGGGATGAACCCACCCTGCTTACGAAGCTGATCGGCCTGCTTCACCGGATCGAAGGTGATGGCTGTGTAGAAGTAGGCGAAGCCAATGATCAAAAGACCGAAGATGATCAAGTGGATCGGAGCACTCGGGTTCACCAGGTTTGAGTTCACCCAGTCCTGCACGGTTTTGCCCCATCCGTCGGTCGGAAGCACAAAGCTCAGCAACTGCGGGAGATACAAGACCGAACTGGCGAAGATGATCGGGATAACGCCCGACTGGTTCACCTTGAGCGGGATATAGGTGCTCTGGCCGCCGTACTGGCGACGGCCAACGACGCGTTTCGCGAACTGCACAGGGATACGGCGCTGGCCCTGTTCGACATAGACGATTGCCACCGTGATCAATCCGTATCCAAGAAGCACCATGCCAACAGCAACCCAGCCGCCATTGGCTTTGATAGTGGCCATCTGACTAGGCAGCAGAGAAACAACCGACGCAAAAATGAGCAACGACATTCCGTTACCGATTCCTCGTTGCGTCATGAGTTCGCCGATCCACATGAGGAGCGCGGTGCCGGTGGTGAGCGTTAACACGATGAGAAGGACGCGCCCGACAGTGAAATCGGGGATGAGGTCAAGACCGGAAGTGTTGCCTTGAGTGAGTCCACCACCGCCGTTATGGAACAGATAGGCCAGACCGGTCGCCTGCAGAATCGCAATCCCCATGGTGACATAGCGGGTCCACTGCGTGATCTTGCGCTGACCAACTGCACCCTGGTTCTGCCATTCCTCAAGTTTCGGAATAACAACACCGAGAATCTGCATGATGATCGAAGCAGTGATGTACGGCATGATGCCGAGCGCAAAAATCGCAAAGTTTGTGAGTCCACCGCCGGAGAACAACTTCAAGAACGCAAGTACGCCACCTGAGTCGGCTTGCGACTTCAACTCCTTAAGCGCAGCGGTGTCGATTCCGGGAACGGGGAGATGAGCCCCCAGTCGATACAGGGCGATCATCAGGAACGTGAACAGAACCTTGTTACGAAGGTCCTGGACCTTGAAGATGTTCTTCAGGTTGGTGAGCACCGAGGTCACTCCTACCGCCGGCTATGAGGCCAGCAGTTCTTCAACGATCGTCAGCGGTTTGTGAACTGATTTCCCTTTGCGGGAGGACGACGATCGCCCCATGGCAAAGGAATGATTTCAACGGTGCCGCCTGCTGCGGTGATTGCCGCTTCGGCCGACTTTGAGACTGCATGCGCACGCACGGTGACGGGACGTGAAAGTTCTCCACGACCAAGCACCTTCACGAGCGAGCCCTTACCAACGAGACTCTTACCCAGCAGCGAGACCGGATCGACAATGTCGAGACCTGACTCCTGGATGGTGTCGAGATTGATCGCTTGGTATTCAACGCGGAAGGGGTTGTTGAAACCGCGAAGCTTCGGGACACGCATGTGCAGCGGGTTCTGACCACCCTCGAAACGAGCGGGAATGCTCGTGCGCGCGCTCTGGCCCTTGGTACCGCGGCCTGCGGTCTTGCCGCCCTTGCCACCAATACCGCGGCCGACGCGCTTACGGCGACGGTTGGAGCCCTCAGCGGGCTTGAGATCATGAATCTTCACGATGTCCTCACTTGCTGGTCGAGCCGGGCTCGACCTCTTCGACAGTAATGAGATGCGGGACACGAGCGATCATGCCGCGGATTTCAGGACGGTCGGGAAGGGTGTTGGTCTTGCCGATGCCACGAAGACCAAGGGCACGGAGCGTTCCGCGGTGCTTGGGCTTGGTGCCGATCGACGACTTGATTTGAGTGACCTTAAGTTCTGCCATCACGCGACCTCATTGGGGACGTGCGGGCCACGCTCGGAAAGCTTGAATGCTTCGAGCATGCCCTTGGGAACAAACTCTTCAGGAGCAAGGCCGCGAAGTCGAGCGACCTCGTTGGGATCCTTGAGTCCCTGCAAGCCAGCGATGGTTGCGCGAGCCACGTTGATGTGATTCGAGGAACCAAGCGACTTGCACAGAACGTCGTGGATGCCAGCTTCTTCGAGAATGGCGCGTGCAGCACCACCGGCGATCACACCGGTACCAGGAGCCGCGGGCTGAATAAGCACGCGTCCGGCACCCATCCGTCCGACGATGGGATGAGTCACGGTTGATCCGGCCAACGGCACCTTGAACAGGTTCTTGCGAGCCTCTTCGGTGCCCTTTTGAATGGCCAGCGGAACTTCCTTGGCCTTGCCATAACCGAGACCGACGTGGCCAGCACCGTCACCGATCACCACGAGAGCGGTGAACGAGAATCGACGACCGCCCTTGACGACCTTGGCAACTCGGTTGATGTTGATCACGCGTGACTCGCGAAGTGCGAGAGCGTCAGCGTTGAGGGCCATCAGAACTCCAGTCCAGCTTCTCGGGCGGCATCAGCAACTGCGGCGACACGACCGTGGTAGAGGAAACCACCACGATCAAAGACGACCTTGTCGATGCCAGCAGCCTTGGCGCGCTCAGCGAGGAGCTTGCCCACTGCGGTTGCGGCGGCGATGTTGCTGGTGCCACCAGTGGTGACACCGGTCTCGACGGACGATGCAGCAACAATTGTGCGACCGCTGATGTCGTCGATGATCTGTGCATTGATATGACGGTTGGATCGGTAGACCGCCATGCGGGGACGCGTTGCGGTGCCACGCACCTGTTTGCGAACTCGACGGTGACGGCGGATCCGCGCGTCGCGCTTTTGCTGTGCCTTGTCGCTCATGCCTACTTACCTGCCTTGCCGGCTTTGCGGACGACATACTCGCCCTTGTACCGGACGCCCTTGCCCTTGTAAGGCTCGGGCTTGCGGATTGCACGGATGTCTGCGGCCACCTGGCCAACAGTTTCTTTATCGGTTCCCTTGATGAAAATCTGCGTTGGGACAGGAACCTCAAACGTGATGCCAGCCGGAGCAACAACGCTCACGGGATGGCTGAAACCAAGAGCAAGGTCGATCGCAGTGTCGCCCTTGGCTGTGGCGCGGTAACCGACACCAATGATTTCAAGTTCCTTGATGAAGCCTTCGCTCACACCAACGACCATGTTGTTCACTAGCGAACGGACAAGACCATGCAGCGCACGGTTCTGACGTTCGTCATTGGGACGTTCGACGATGAGCACTGCACCTTCCTGACGGATGGTGATCTCACCGGGAATGTCGCGTTCAAGTGTTCCTTTGGAACCCTTCACGGTGACGTGCTGACCAGCGATTGAAACCTCAACGCCAGCAGGTACCGGGATAGGAGCGCGTCCTACTCTTGACATGTCAGCCCCTTACCAAACGAAACACAGGATCTCGCCGCCCATGCGACGCTTGCGCGCCTCACGGTCGGTCATCAGACCCTGACTGGTGGACAGGACGGCGACTCCAAGGCCACCGAGAACCCGAGGGATCTTGTCGG
>CAMCTW010000032.1 GCA_945878645.1 Bifidobacterium breve | reverse complement strand
AAGAGCGCTGTGCCGTCGAGTTGAGGCGAGCAGGCGCCGGGATCGAACGGCGGTGTCGTCGTTATCGCCATCGTCACCGAGTTGTGCCATCCGTTGGCTGGTCCGTTGGCTAGGAACCACTCAGATGACTCGGGCTGGGGAAGAACTGCAGCGTCGAGTCCCTCGTCGAGGACGACGGGCATGGGACCAATCTCGTTGCGTCCGAGATCAAGTGAGTGGTTGTTGAATGCAACACGCATGGCGACGAAACGTTGCTCGGCATGGCTGGGGTCCACGAGCAGATCGCCGAGCCCTGCGAATGGAGCGTTGGCGACCACTGCCTTTATGTCTGGGTGTAGAGCGCCCAGAACAATGGCTTCACCACCGCTGAAACTCGATCCCCATACAGCGACGCGATCGGGGTGCACCTCAGGGAGGCCACGAATTTGGTCGATGACCTCCCACATGTCGTGGGTCTGAATCCAAGGGTCGACGACAGCGCGTGGTTCCCCAGATGATTCACCGAGTCCCCGGTGGTCATAGAGATAGACCGCGTAGCCCGCTTCGGCGAAAGCAGACGCAAACCAGGGCAGGCCCATCTTTCGAGTTGCCGAGAAACCGTGGCTCATAACGATCGTTGGCGCTGATCGGATGCTCTCTTCCGGAAGGTATAGATCGCCTTGCAAGATGGTGCCGTCAGTGAGGGCGAGAGCGAGTGGTCGCATTGGTGGCGTCATGGGTGCGATGCTAGGAAGGAATCAACTGCGTCGTTGCCATTGTGGCTTCTACGTTCGGGGGAGTGAGGAACGAAGTGGGTCATCCATTCCGTGACGTGGCGATCGTGGGCGTCTTCAATACGAAACAAGCACGGGTGCTCGAGGGTTACGACTCTCAGACCATTGCTCTTGAAGCTGCGCTGGGGGCGGTTGCCGATGCCGGTCTTGAACCACGTGACATCGACGGCGTAGTCGGCGGAATCGCCAGCAACTTTCTCTACCAAAGCCGTATCGGCCCGGCATGGCGTTCGATGTCGGCACTAGGGATCCCGGCTGTCATCGAAGGAGCGATGGCGATTGCCTGCGGACTCGCCAACACGGTGTTGATCGCCACCGGAGAAGCAGGTAGCTATCGCCAGCACGCGTCGACGGCTCCTTGGACTCGACCCACGAATGAATTTGTGGCGGCCTACGGAATGTTTACCGCCGCCGAGTTCGCTCTGATGGCGCGCCGACACATGCATATGTACGGGACAACGCCCGAATCGATGGCGCATGTGGCGGCCACGATTCGCAATAACGGGCATGTGAACCCTCAAGCGGTCTATTCCGGTCGGGGCCCATTCACGGCTGATGACGTACTCAACTCTCGAATGGTCGCCGATCCCTTTCACCTTCTCGATTGCGCGATGACCTCCGAAGGAGGAACGGCGCTTGTGCTGACCCACGCCGACAGAGCCGGAGACCTAGCGAAGACCCCCGTCCACCTCTTGGGTGGAGGAACTGATCACTACGGACCTTCTTATCAGCATCCTCCAGTCTGGGATCTCGGTGGCGTCCGGCGGCCTGACCTCATTGCCGGTCACGTTGGTCGCAGAGCAGCCGAAGAAGCATTCGCCTCAGCCGGTCTTGGACCTTCAGATGTTGACGTCTGTGAGTTTTACGATCCGTTTTCGTTTGAGTTAATTCGCCAGTTCGAAGCGTATGGATTTTGCGGCGAAGGCGAGGGCGGTGACTACGTCATGTCTGGTGTGATTGAGCCCGGTGGACGTCATCCGATCACCACCGATGGAGGGACAATGTCGTTTAGCCATGGTGGGGCATCAGTGCAGCTTTTCCAACGCGTGATTCGCGGAGTGCAACAACTTCGGGGTGAATGCATCAGTTCTCAAGTTGCCAATGCAGAAGTTGCCATGTGTACCGGTGGCGGTTCTGGTGCGCTCTTCACCGATGTGCTGCTTCTCGGAAAGGATCGACCATGAGCATGTTGACTCCGCAAGTAGGAGACATCCCACTCCCGGATCCGGGTCCGATATCCACACCGTATTGGCAAGGCTGTCGCGAAGGAGTTCTTCGTTTCCAACGATGTCTTGACTGTGGTGCGCCGACACACACGCCGGCGCTTTTATGTGCTGCGTGTGCCTCGATGAACCTTGAATGGGTGGACAGCTCAGGACGCGGGGAGATTTACAGCTGGACCAGAGTGTGGAGGCCGGTTACGCCTGCGTTCATCACCCCCTATGTCCCAATCATCGTGACGATGGAGGAGGGCTGGTCGATTCTGTCGAACCTTGTGGGTTGCGAGGACAACGCCGTATCGATTGGGCAATTGGTTGAGGTGGAGTTCCACCACAACGGTGGGCCCAACGATATTTGGCTCCCATATTTCCATCCCAGGTCCCCTTGAAGTCGTCCTCAATCGTCAGAGTCCAAGTTGTAACAAGCCTGCTTGACTGTTGTCCGTGAGTGAACGAGCTGACCTGGGCGCACAGGACGACATAGAGACGCAATTGCAGTCTGTGCGATTGGGCCTCACGCGATTGCAGCGGTTGCTGTCGAGTCGTCGCGTCCATGCCGGCATGGCCGGAGCCGCACGAGTCGTGCTTCCACAGCAGGCCATGAACGTGCTGCGCGCTCTCGGTGATCGTGAACCGCTGCCCGTAGGCGATCTCGCTCGGGCCGCTCGTATGGACACAGGTGCGGTGAGCCGCCAGATACGAGTTCTCGAAGAAGAGGGACTGGTCGAGCGACGTTCGAGCCCACAGCATGGAAGCATCGTGCTTGTTGAGGCAACGACTGAAGGCAAAGCGATGGCGCAACGATTTGAGCGCGTACGGGGAGCGCAACTCTCTCGAGCGCTAGTGGATTGGACTCCAGAGGAGCGACATCAACTAGGTGAGCTCATGTTGCGTCTTGTCGACGATTTGCAAGCGACGCCGTATCTGCAGGCTGACGGCGATTAAATCTCGTGGCGTTCAGTCAGGAATGACGACTGCGCGGCCGCGAAGTTCGCCGTTCTCCATCTTTTCGTAGGCCTCGGCCACCCGATCAAGCGGAAACACGTCGACGTCGACGCGAAGTCGTCCGCTCTCGGCGAGGGCGATGACTTCGAGAGTGTCGGCAATTGTGGGTGCTTGGAAAGAGAACACCTCGCCGTCTCGCGGCAGTTTGTCGAAAAGCGTTCCCCGAAGCGATCCGTTTCCGGCGCCAACGAGCGCGTAGGCGCCTGCTTTCGAGGTGCATTGCAAGCCGTGGGTAATAGTCGAATCAATACCCACGAAGTCGAAGACAGCATTCGCTCCGCCTCCGAGGAGACGATGCACCTCGGTCGTCGTGTCGTCGTTGACTCCTTCGAGTGTGTCATGAGCGCCAAGTTCGGTTGCATACGAAAGTCGATCGATTGAAACGTCGATAGCAACGACTCGGGCGCTGGTAAGCGCGAGTAGATGTTGGATCGCATAAGCGCCGAGTCCGCCGGCGCCAATAACGATGGCTGATCCACCCGGTGGGATCCGACGAAGCGCCCGTTTTACTGCGTGATACGAGGTGGCACCAGCGTCGGTGAGAGGACCAGCAATCACGGGGTCGAGGCCATTGAGCTTTACGAGTTCACGAGTTGAAGCGACGAGCACATAGCGAGCGAGTCCGCCATCGATTCCGTAGCCCCGTCCGACGATTGATTCATCGCAATTATTGTCCTCTCCGCGAGCACACCAGATGCAATGGCCGCATGAGTGCGGGCTGATGACTGCGACAGCGTCGCCGACTTCAAAGCCGAGAGCTCCGGGACCCAGTTCGGCGACATGGCCACCGACCTCGTGTCCGAGTGTGAACGGCACGCGCCAACCCAAGGGCTCCATGAATGCTGCCGGAGCGAGGGCCATTCCAACGTCGCTATGGCAGAGACCGTTGCCTGCCACCTCAACCAGTACTTCCCCAGGACCAGGGGTTGGAATCGATGCCTCGGTGAGTTCAGGCGGGTGCTCCCACTCGACGATTCGGTAGGCCTTCATCGTTTCGGACATGTTCTCATCCTGACATGGGAAGAGATATTGCGCCCGGTGGCGACGGACCCCTGAATGACAGGCAAAGATGTGCCCTTCGCAATGAGGAGGATTCCGTGGCCGAAGTGACATCGATAGAACGTGCATCAACAATGTGGGAGTTGGTCGAGGCTCGAGCAGCAGCTTCTCCTGATGCCGTTGCACTCATCGAAGACGACCGCGAGGTCACGTTCAAACAACTTCGCGATTTATCAGAACGGGTTGCTGCGGGGTTCCATGAATTCGGAATGCGTCATGGTTCACGCGTTACCTGGCAACTTCCGACACGCATCGAAACGGTGGTCACCTCTCTTGCATTGGCTCGCATCGGTGCTATTCAGAATCCAATTATCCCGATTTATCGTGATCGCGAAGTCGGCTTCGTTCTTCAGCAAACCGATGCGGAATATTTTTTAATCCCTGGCGACTGGAATGGTTTCGATTTCAACGCGATGGCCGGACGGATCATCGATGAACTGGGCATCGATCCAACCGTAATGATCGCTTACGATGCACTCCCTCAGGCTGAGCCTTACACGCTTCCACCAGCTCCAACGGCGGGTGACGAAGTTCGGTGGATCTATTACACGTCTGGTACGACCTCAGCTCCCAAGGGTGTTCGCCACACCGACCAAACGTTGATGTCCGGCGGACTCGGGCTTGCTGACGCCCTGTATCTGACTGTTGAAGATGTCGGTTCGATCGCCTTCCCTTACGCACATATTGCAGGACCGGACTATCTGATGATGCTGCTCTACCGCGGATGCGGTGCAGTGCTCATCGAATCATTTGCACTTGACGTGGCGGTTGAGTTGTTTTCTCGCAAGGGGGCCACGATGGCTGGCGGCGGTCCGGCGTTTTACCAGATGTATCTTGCAAAGCAACGTACGCAACCGACCGAGAAGATCATCCCGTCGTTGCGACTCCTCTCGGGCGGAGGTGCACCGAAGCCGCCCGAGATGTACGTCGAGGTAATGGCCGAGATGGGCATTCCGATTTGTCACGGCTATGGCATGACGGAATGTCCGATGATTGCTCAGAGCGGACCGAACGACACCGAAGCGCAGCTGATGTACACCGATGGAAAACCGGTAACCGCTTGCGAGGTTCGCATTGTCACCCTTGAGGGCGTCGTCGCGTTGACCGGCGAAGACGGCGAGGTTCGGTTGAAGGGTCCAATGGTGTTCAAGGGCTACACCGATGAGTCGCTGAACAAAGATGCCTTCGATGAAAACGGTTGGTTTCGGACCGGTGACCTTGGTCATCTTGATGGCGATGGCCACGTAGTACTTACGGGCCGGTTGAAAGACGTCATCATCCGAAAGGGCGAGAACATTTCCGCTAAAGAGGTCGAGGACATGCTGTATCAGCATCCGAAGGTTGGCGACGTAGCGGTCATCGGCCTTCCCGATCGCGAACGTGGGGAACGCGTTTGCGCCGTCGTGGAGCGGGCACCAGGGACCGAGGATCTTGAGTTTGCCGAAATGGTGGTGTTTCTCAAGGGTTCAGACCTGATGGTTCAAAAGATTCCCGAGCAGCTCGAGGTCGTCGACGAACTTCCCCGCAACCAAACGCTTCGCAAAGTTCTCAAGCAGGATCTACGCGACATGTATCGAGAAAAACCCTGGAGTCCGCCTGCCCGCTGATGGTGATCAGTTGGCACGAAGCGGTCGGTAGACAGCAAGAACACCGTTGCGTACCCACGTCGGTAGTGGTTCTTCTGTGAGTTGGCCGCCACTGGTATGAATGACCACGGAATTACCGGCTGATAACGCGACATGGCCGTCCATCAAAAGCACGTCTCCGGGTTGATCGAGGTCTGGATCAAACTCGTTAGCAATTTTCGATGAACCAAAATCCGCATCAATCGCCATTGCATCTGTCGTGGTCGGGAGTGCGACTCCAATCGCCGCGTACACGGCGCTAACGAAACCTGAACAGTCGAAGAAGCCTGTGCCGAAACGATTGGTCCCCGTCGGGCAAACAGGATCGTCGGGTCGACGGTCTAGCCCTTGACACTGGGAGTAGGGGGTCCCGAGACGCAGGCGAGCCCAAGCGAGCACGTAGTCAATACTTGATGTCTGGGAACTATCCGGACGCGCTGCCAAAAGAAGCGTCTTGGCTGCTGTCTGAATTGGGTCTGTTGGAACAGACCCAAGACCAAGGTCGTTAGAGCGGGCGGACTGGCGAGCAGATCCGAGAATCGCCTCTGTGAGGGCGCTGTTGTCCGTTAGGTGATTAAGTGAGCGACGTACGCCGCCGATACTTCCTAGGTCGTCGCGAGAGGAACACAGAAGTTGAGCGGCAGCGATGGCTTGAGAGAGAAGCCATTCTGGGCTGTCGATGATGGGATCATCGTGTATGGCGAACTCGTTCCATTGACGAACAGTCAACTGGAGAGGTCCTACTCGCACATCTTTCTCGGTAGAACCATCAATGGCTCCGCCGTCCGAGTCGATTGTTATTCTCCCCACGAGTCCGCGTAATGCTGAATCGGTCGCGCCTGCAACGGTGAGCGTCGAGTTCGGTGTGCGGCCATGGTTGCTCATGATGCGCCCGATGCCAACCAACAGTGCCGGAGCGACCCGACATCGGGGGTTGAGTTCCTCTGCACGAGCCGAAGCCCGCACGTATGCCCGATAGGCCGCTCCCGGTAGTGTCGGAACCGTCTGTGAAATCAAGCTATCCAGGTCCTCGAGTGCTTCAGCCGCTGGACCCTCGAGTTGAGAAACCCGACGTTGCCGTTGTTGCATGAGCACCTGAGTCTCTCTCACTGCCTTAGAGGATTGAGAGATATTTTCTTTTGCTTTCAACACGGCTCGTTCATCGGATCGAAGGCGAGATGAACTCATTGCCAGAAACCTCAAAGAATCGGTGTCAAATGTTTCAACGGATCCTCCGCGTCCTATGTACGCGTGAACGGCGACTGCGGAGAACCGACTGCGATCTTCCTCTAACGTACGTTCGTCGTCCTCTAAGCTCTGAGTCGCAATAGATTGATCGGCGTTAGCGAGTGCGTGGCTCGATTCAGCCTGCTGCAATTCACCAATCGCGAGTACGAGAGGATTGAGTCTGGCCTCGTACCGCTCTAGCGAGGACGCAATCTGCTCGACTGGGGATGCATTGGAAGTCGATGCTCCGAAGCCAAACCCAGTAATGAGAAGAACAACTCCAACGATCAGTGAAGAAAGTCGCTTGAGCATCATCGGGGGTCTTTCGCAGTCCGTAAGTTAAGAGTTCAACCTACGGACTGGAGATTTCAGACTGCTGACGTTTAGGCAAACAGAAAGTAAACGCCGGAATCAATGTCGCCTCAACGAAGAGTAATTGGCCGACTCTTAATGACTTCTTCGAAGAAGTCATTGCCTTTGTCGTCGACGACGACGAAGGCTGGGAAATTCTCAACTTCGATCTTCCATACCGCTTCCATGCCGAGTTCTGGATACTCAAGGACCTCGACGGAACGGATGCAATCCTGAGCGAGCCGGGCGGCGGGTCCACCGATCGATCCCAGGTAGAAACCTCCGTGCCTCTTGCAAGCGTCGGTGACTGCCTTCGAGCGATTGCCCTTGGCCAGCATGACGAAACTTCCGCCATTCTCCTGAAAGAGGTCGACGTAGGAATCCATCCGGCCTGCAGTCGTTGGCCCGAATGATCCGGAGGCGTAGCCCTCTGGGGTCTTTGCCGGTCCGGCGTAATAGACGCAGTGATCCTTCAAGTACTGGGGTAGACCTTCACCGGCATCGATTCGTTCCATAAGCTTCGCGTGGGCGATATCTCGGGCGACAACCATCGGACCGCTCAGACTGAGGCGAGTCTTGATTGGAAGGTTGGAAAGCGTCTCGCGAATATCTGACATTGGTCGATTGAGATCTATTGCGACCACGTCGCCTTCGAGGATCGTGTCTGTGACCTCGGGGAGGAACTGAGCCGGATCATGTTCGAGCTGCTCAAGGAAAACACCGTCAGCGGTGATCTTCCCCAGTGCTTGCCGGTCTGCAGCACACGAGACGGCAATTGCAACCGGACATGAAGCTCCATGGCGGGGGAGTCGCACCACCCGAACGTCATGGCAGAAATACTTGCCACCGAACTGAGCTCCAATTCCAGATTCCTGCGAGACCCTGAGGAATTCAGCCTCGAGTTCAATATCTCGAAAGCCCTGACCAAATTCGTTTCCTTCGAAGGGAAGGGCATCGAGGTATTTGGTCGAAGCCATCTTGGCGGTTTTCAATGCGAACTCCGCCGACGTTCCTCCGACGACAACTGCTAAGTGATACGGAGGGCAGGCAGATGTCCCAAGTAGATCCATTTTCTCGGCGATGAACTTCAGCATCGCAGCGGGGTTTAGGACGGCCTTGGTTTCTTGGAACAGATAGCTCTTGTTTGCCGATCCGCCACCCTTGGCCATAAAGAAGAACTTGTAAGAATCGCCGTCGACCGCGCTGATTTCGATTTCGGCGGGGAGGTTGGTGCCGGTATTGATCTCTCGATACATATCGAGTGGAGCCATCTGTGAATACCGAAGATTGTCTGATTGGTAGGTATCGAAGACGCCGCGCGAAATTGCCGACTCGTCGTTCCCTGAGGTGAGAACGAACTGGCCCTTCTTCGCTTTAATAATTGCAGTGCCAGTGTCTTGGCAACCAGGAAGAATTCCCCCGGCAGCGATGTTTGCATTACGGAGGAGATCCAGCGCAACGAATCGATCGTTGCCGGAGGCTTCTGGATCATCGAGGATCTTTGCGAGTTGAGCGAGGTGAGGTGTGCGCAGGAAATGCGCAATCTCGAACATCGCTGCAGAAGTGAGCGTGGTGAGTGCTTCGGGGGCGACCTTGAGGAAACTTCCTACCCCGGTTTCAATCCTTTCTACACCATTGGTAGTGAGGAGCCGATACTCGGTCGTGTCTGGGCCGAGGGGGAGGAGGTCTTGATGAACGAATTCAACCATTCCCGTACGGTACCCGTCTTAGGCCCCGACTAACGCGAATAGAAACCTGTCTCGATTCGCTGGACCACTTCTTGTATGGCCTTCGGAGAGGTTTGCAATGTGCCTCGGAACGGCGCAGCAAGGACAATGAGGAGTGCAAGGTTTAATGAAACGAGGATTACTACTGATGTAACGACAAAAGCGGCTCGTCGGTGGCTGTCTACAGCGAGCACGACGGAATTCACGGTGAGTGCCATCCCGCTTAGCGCTAAGACGATGATCAACAAGGGGGGAAGGGTTGTGCTGGCGGCATCCGCTAATTCATGCCGAGATGCACCGACTTCGTCAGTGGCCGCGAGCAATTCGGTGGCGGCCTGGACTGAGACAGTCGATGAATACGCCGATTCGCGCACAGTTTGTTGTAATTCCTGGTACGCCTGGGATTCATTGAAGGACTGGGTATTGCCGGCCTGCAACTGTCCCCAACCGCTCTCAGCCGTCGTTGTCAGGTCGCTTGATAGTGCCGCTTGAATTTTGATAGTCGACGCACCAGGTGCGGTGGAGGCCCATGCGAGACGAGCACTCGCTGTGGACATGCGGCTCACTACAGAATTGGCCGAGGCCTGGGTTGACCATTGCGCCGCAATGACAAAACCAGAAAGGAAAGCGAAGAGTGCCCCGAGGGTCGGCATGAGTGGACTTGCGTGGGCGCTCGACTGTTTCGTGTGGTCCTTGAGAAAGCGTGTGCTCGCGAGGCGAGCAACGAATGCGGTGCCCCCGACAGCGAGGAGTGCCAGTGGGAACAAAATCCACCAGGAAAGTCCGGTCAGGAAAGTCACACGTCAAGAGTGACACGTTTCAAGTGGTCGAATCGGTCAAGGCACTCGGCTACGGTTGAGACGCAAACGAGGGGGCACCATGAACGCTGTCGTGATCTACGAAAGCCTTACTGGCAATACAGAAAAAGCGGCAGGATTCATGGTTGACGAACTCGTGTCGCAAGGAGTTTCTGCCATCGCTTGTTCAACGACGATGGTTAATTACCAGGCTCTTGCCGATGCCGACCTTGTGATTGTGGGCAGTTGGACCGACGGTTTGTTTCTCTTTGGTCAGAAACCCGCAAATGCTGGCCGTCTCTCTCAGTTGCCTTTCCTTACCGGCAAGAAGGCAGCAGTCTTTTGCACCTACGCAATCGAGACCGGAAAGACTCTCGAAAAACTCGAGGACATCATCCGTGATCGTGGCGCAGATGTGATCGGTGGCATGGCTATTCGTCGCAACAAACTTCAAGAAGGAAGCATTGAGTTTGTATCGCGAGTTCTCGGAGTCGTTTCGGTCTGATCCCCTGACG
Organism: Bifidobacterium breve; assembly: GCA_945878645.1. Classification (GTDB taxonomy): domain Bacteria; phylum Actinomycetota; class Acidimicrobiia; order Acidimicrobiales; family Acidimicrobilacustridaceae; genus Acidimicrobilacustris. Next base: position 8,352 of record CAMCTW010000032.1, on the reverse strand, counting down.
GTCCTGTTGCAGTCTCGGCAGGACGTATGGGAGTGAAACAGACGGCGCCGACAATTAAGAGTGCCCGTATCGTAGAAAATATCGCGTCATCGCCATGGCCGGCAGGATCAATGAGGAAGAGCCAGGCGCCGGCGCACAGAAGTCGCGATCGAGTCGTTTTCGCTTGAAGAACGAAAGCGACCAGTGCAACGAGAAGAAATCCAAGGTGGTGGGTCCATGAGATGGGGCTTATCGCAGCGGTGGCGCAGCCAACAATTGCGGCGACGGCGAGGAGGTCGTTTGCTCTCGAAGCTTTGACCGAACGAAGAAGGGCCACGACAAGAATTGCGGCGGAGATACATAGCCATACAGCGGTTCGCCCAGCACCCGGCTCGAAGTTGCGAGCGATCACACCGAGAGCCGAATTATTGCGAGCATCGCTGAGAGCGCCGACTCGATCAGACTGCCACAGCAGATCTGTCCAATAACTACGCGAATCGCTCGGAGCGAGGAGCCAACCAATACCGATGGCGATGCCAAAAGTGACGATGGAACAGAGTGCGGCGGCCCACCGTTTGGTCACTGCTAGCCACACGATGAACAGGCTCGGAAGAAGTTTGATCGCGGTAGCAAATCCAATAGCGATTCCGGCGAAGCGGCGGCTTCGACGCAGTGCGTCGAGATCAGCAAGCACTAAGAGCCAGATCAGGAGATTGATCTGACCCTGCCTGAGGGTGAGCCAAACCGGTATCGTCACCGTTGACACCGCGAATACCCATGCCGACCACTCGAAACGTTTCGTTGGTGTGACTCGGGCAAGGCCCGAGACAAACCACGCGCATCCAAAGAGAGCCAGAAGATTGAAAGCCGTGAACAGGACCTCTCGGCCGTCTGCGGTGAGTGGAGTGAGAACCGAAAAGAGAAGCGGACCAATCGGCGGATAGGTGGCCGAAAGATTGAACGTGGGGTCGCGATAGTCGTAGAGCGAGCCCCCATCGAGCCAGGCGCGTGCAGAATTCGTGTAAATCTGCAGATCTAGCAAGCCATTGGGTGGACCCGATTTCCACGCTTGCCACATAGCGACACCAACAGCAGCCGAAAGGGCCACAACGGCAAGATTGCGACCTCGTATCCTCAGAACCCATGTGAGAGCGATGGTTGAAGCCACGATGGCTGCTGGTGTCGTCCACGGGTTCACATACTCAAACAGCCATTCAGGCACATCTGGACGCTAGCGGAGACTTCTTTCCGTCGGCGGGGGAAACGCTGAGGAACGAAACATGATTGTCACAGTCGAATCCCGATTGTTGCGCTGATGCCGAAGTAGGTTCTGAAAGGGCGGAGTCCCTCGTGGGCGCCGACATGTCCATCCACCTACCCCATCGAGGAGATCATGGTTTCCCAGCCATCAAATACCCGACGTCGCTTACGGTTTGCAGGCGTCGCAGCAGTGGCAGTGCTTGCTGTCGTTTCGCTTGTCGCCACGGCATGCAGCAAGAGCAGTTCTTCTGGAAGCAGCGGCGGAACCGTTAAAGCCGCTTGGATCTACGTCGGCCCCACAAACGATGGCGGATGGACACAAGCACACGACAACGGTCGTAAGTTCGTAGCAACTGAACTTGGCGGCAAAGTCAAGACGACCTACAAAGAAAATGTCAAAGAGGCCGAAGTTGCCCCGGTCATCGAAGGCCTTGTGAAGGATGGCAACACCATTATTTTCGCAACGTCATACGGCTACGCCGAGCCAATGGCGGCAGCCGCTGCGAAGTACCCGAACGTGAAGTTCGAACAGGCAACCGGCGATCTCATTACCGCTGGAAAGACCACCCCGTCGAACTACGCCGAGTACTGGGGCGCCGGTGAAGACACTCTGTACCTCTCAGGCGTTGCCGCAGGTAAGGCCACGAAGAACAACAAGATCGGTATCGAGGCTCCGTTCGCGATCCCCGAGATCATCCGCCATATCAACGCATTCGTTCTTGGTGCGCAGTCAGTGAACCCCGCAGCGACCGCAAAGGTTGTTTGGACCAACGACTGGTTCAACCCCACTGCCGAGAAGCAGGCTGCTGAATCACTCGTTTCGGCCGGCGTAGATGTGATCTTCTCGCATCAGGACAGCCCCTCGGCGGGCGAGGTTGCGAAGGCCAAAAACCTTCCGTGGGTTGGTTATGACTCCGATCAGTCCGGTGCCTACAGCTCCGTTTGGCTTACCACGGCGACCTACAACTGGGGTCCGCGCTATCTCAGCCGGATCAACGCTGTGAACGACAAAACGTGGAAGTCGGATAACTACTACGGAACGATTGCGGACGGTTTCACAACGCTTGCAACCTTTGGCACCATCGTCTCTGCTGATACGAAGACGCTCATCAATGCTGAACTAACCAAGGCAAAGAACGCCGGAGCCACCTCATTCGGTTGGTACTGGGGTCAGAGCGACCGTCAGGATCAGTCCGGTGCAGTGAAGATCAAGAAGGGTCAGACACTGTCTCAGAAGGATCTCTACGAAATGAGTTGGTTCGTCAAGGGTGTTGACGGAACTCTGAAGAACTGATTGAACGTCGAGTTCACCACAGATGTCTGAAACGTCTGTAGTTGGGGCAGTCACTGCGAATGCAGTGACTGCCTTTGGCGTTACCAAGCGGTTTCCGGGTGTTGTCGCGAACGAGGACGTCACCTTTGATGTCCGTGTTGGCGAAGTGCACGCTCTTCTCGGAGAAAACGGCGCCGGGAAGACAACGCTGTCTAACATTCTCACGGGTCTTTACCGACCCGACGAGGGTCATCTCTTAGTTGCCGACCGCGAAACCATCTTTGAATCACCGAAGGCTGCGATAGATGCCGGTATCGGAATGGTGCACCAGCACTTCCGTCTGATACCGACATTCACAGTGACCGAGAACATCATTCTCGGCACACAGCCACCATCTCGTCGATTCCTGATCGATGTCAAGTCTGCAGAGGATCGTATTGTCGAGCTTGCTGAACAGTTTGCGATGCCCGTTGATCCTCGGGCCAAAGTTTGGCAACTTTCGGTGGGTGAACAGCAACGGGTAGAAATTTTGAAAGTGCTCTACCGTGATGCATGGGTGCTCATCATGGATGAGCCGACTGCTGTCCTTACTCCGCCCGAGGCCGAGTCGCTGGTTACGACATTGCGATCGATGGCGCGCCAAGGCAGAAGCGTTATTTTCATTTCCCACAAACTCGGAGAGGTCGCTTCGATCGCCGATCGAATCACCGTGCTCCGTGATGGTAAATCAGTGGCAACGGTCGAAGCTGCGGGCTCCTCTCGAGAGAGCCTCGCCGAGCTCATGGTTGGACGAGAAGTGACGTCGGTGATTCGCCAAGGCGGCGGCGCGCTGGCTGGCGCAGCGACGGTTCTGTCGGTGGACAGCCTGTCAGCACTGGGGGACCGAGGGCGTCCCGCACTCACCGATGTCTCGCTGCAGGTGAAGGCTGGCGAGATCCTCGGCATTGCCGGAGTAGCTGGAAACGGCCAACGCGAACTTGTGGAGGTCCTTGCGGGTCTCCGGCCCAGAACAAGAGGCTCCATAGATATTGACGGCGACGCAATGGAACGTACCGATGCTCGCTATCCCATTCGTATGGGTGTTGCATATGTTCCTCAGGATCGGCTCGGAACGGGACTCGCTCCGGACCTCTCCATTGCCGAAAATCTTATTCTGAAGAGATACCGCAGGCCGCCGATTTCGCGTGCACCGTTTCTTCGACCTTCGGTGATTGCCTCCGAGGCTGATCGACTCATGACGCAGTTCGATGTGCGTGCACCGTCGGCGGACACTCCCACCCGTCGATTGTCGGGCGGAAACGTTCAGAAAGTTCTCTTGGCCCGTGAGATGTCTGGCGCGCCCAAAGTTCTGGTGGTGTCCTCGCCCACTCAAGGTCTCGATGTGGGTGCAGTCGCGACGGTTCATCAGCTCCTTCTAGACGCAGCAGCAAATGGTGTCGGTGTCCTGCTCGTGTCGGAAGACCTCGATGAAGTGATGGCCCTTTCCGACCGCATTGCAGTGATGTACGAAGGAAAGATCCTTGCGTCCATAGATGCCTCTGAAGCCGACATTTCTCGAATCGGAATGCTCATGGGCGGCGCCGACCTCGTTGAAGGTCAGGGTTCCTAATGCGTTCGACATTCTCCGGATTCCGCCTTGAACCCCGTAGTCATTTGCCGCGCTTCATCAATTGGACGGTGCCGATCGGATCGTTCTTCGCTGCGTTGTTTGCGGGCGCTCTGCTCCTTTTGGTGACTGGCCAGAACCCGATTTCCGTGTATCAGCGGATCCTAGAACGAGCCTTTCTCGACGCTGGTTCGCTCAGCGGAACCCTGATTGCTGCGACGCCGCTGCTCTTCACCGGACTTTGCGCAGCCGTCGCGTTTCGTGTCGGATTTTTCAATATCGGTGGTGAGGGCCAGTTCTACATCGGAGCAATCTTTTCCTCTGGTATTGCTCTTGCATTGGGTCGCGATGCACAGGTTTGGATCGCTATTCCTGCGATGATCATCGCAGGCGCACTCGGCGGTGCCCTGTGGGGAGCGATTCCAGGTTTTCTTCGTGCCTATTTGCGCACGAACGAAATCATCACGTCACTCATGCTGAATTACATCGCAGGAGTGATCGCCGTCTACCTCATTTTCGAATCGAGTTCCTTCTGGCGAGACCTTGAAGGCACCGGGAAAATGTTCCCGAAGGGAAAAGTCATACCGCCAGTTGCGTTCTGGCCCGAGTACGGCATCGGATCTCTTGTCGTACCTTTTGGGTTTCTTCTCGGAATCGCCACCGCCGCATGGATAGCAGTCCTTCAACGTCGGACTCGTTTCGGATACGAAATGCGTGTCGTTGGCGGTGCACCGACAACAGCTCGTTATGCGGGCATGCGTCCAGGTCGCGTGATCGTCGCCGTCGCCGCAGTGTCGGGGGCCCTGGCGGGGCTCGGAGGCGCTGCGTCAGTCGGTAACTTCCGACACATCCTTGATCCCAAGGGAATGCAGCAGTCAGGATTCGGTTACGCCGGCATCGTCGTGGCGGCACTCGCACGTTTGAACCCCGTCGCAGTTATTTTCGTTTCGATCATCATCGGCGGAATCACGAACGCGGGCTACGCGCTGCAGGGTCCAGATTTTCCGTCAGGCCTGGTCGGGATCCTTGAAGGCCTCATTTTGTTTTGCACCCTCGGCGGCGAAGTGCTCATGCGTTATCGCGTAGTTCGGACTCGTGGGGTTAGCTCGAACGTGGCTGGTGCACAGTGATAATGAACGACAACCTCTTCATCGTGGTGTTCGCCGCCGCAATTTATTACGGCACTCCTCTTGTGTTCGCCGCCCTCGGTGAGATTCTCGCTGAGCGATCAGGTGTCATCAACCTTGGCGTTGAAGGAATGATGCTCCTCGGAGCGGTCGGAGCTTGTTGGGTCGCAACGTCAATTGATGGCCCAGCCGGCGTAGTTCTTCCGATTGCAGTCGTTGCAGCAATGCTTTTCGCTGCGGCCGGAGCCCTGATACATGCATTTCTCACAATCACCCTGCGAGTCAACCAAATCATTTCTGGTTTGGCGTTGACTATTTTCGCGGGGGTGGCGGGCGTGTCTTCCTATCTCGCCGGGCTTTGGGACCTCGGTCAGGCTCCGGTTGCCAACCAATTCGGAAAGATGGATCTACTCGGCTGGGGCGATCTCCCAGTGTTGGGTCCGATTCTGTTCAATCAAACGTTGTTGACCTACCTCTCTTGGCTGCTGGTAGTTCTCACATCGATCTACATCTTCCGGACACGCTGGGGTCTTCAACTTCGAGCAGTCGGCGAATCGCCTCAGACTGCAGATTCTGTTGGCGTCGCTGTTCAACGATCAAGGTATCTGCACGTTCTCGCCGGCGGTGCTTTTGCAGGAATTGCTGGTGCATGTTTCTCGCTCTCGATCCTGCCCACTTGGCAAAATGGAATGACTCTCGGTCAGGGGTGGATCGCATTAGCGCTCGTTATCTTTGGCTTCTGGCGCCCGGATCTCATGCTGGTTGGCGCTTATCTTTTCGGCGGCTTGTCGAGCCTCCGGTACACGCTGCAGGCCAGGGGAGTCGAAATCCCTCAGCTATTTCTCGATTCGCTGCCGTACGTGATGACAATCGTGGTTCTCGTCGTTGTTTCAAATTCAGCAGCGCGGCGCCAACTCGGAGCTCCGGCAGCGCTCGGGAAACCCTACGAACGAGAAGAGCGTTAGCCTTTCAATCGTGTATGTCGGACTCGTGTGGGTTTACGAGTGCGGCTTTGGTCGACCACGGAAAATCGATCCAGTCGTTGGTGTGCTTCCAGACGTAATCGCAGTCGATCACTGATTCTGGCTTTTGATACACCACCGCAGTGCGAACTTCTCCAACCTGTGATGCCACATACTCGACGACCATCTTTAGCGTATGGCCGGTGTCGGCGACGTCATCACAGATGAGGACTTTCGCCGATTCAATGTCCACAAGTGTGAGTGGCGGCGGAAGGATGACAGGGAACTCGAGCCGTTCGCCCTTGCCCGTGTAGTACTCCACGTTCATTACGTGTGTGTTCTTGATCCCGAGTGAATAGGAGAGTGCGCCACCGATCGGAAGTCCCCCTCGAGCGATCGAAAGGATGAGGTCTGGTCGGAAGCCATCGTCATCGATCAAACGGGCCAATTCGAGAGAGGCCTCTCCGAACATCGACCACGTGAGTACTTCCATATCGCTCATGTCCCGAACCTACACAATCAGAGAACCCCTCCTTCACTGTGAGGGCGCAAGTACGGTGAAGCTATGCCTTCCGAAGATGTCGTCGTCGCTGGTGCCCCGCTCGAACTTGGACCACTCATGCACACAGGCGGTGAACTCATGACGCGAGCCGAGCGGCGTCAGCTCGGACGCGAACGGCGCAAGGTCGCGCAGCGTTCGTCCCATGCGGGTTGGGTGGCCCCAGAGACTCGCCGGGACCCGTTTGCGGTTCTCGAGGACCAGAATCATCGTCGATTCCCGGATCTCGTTCCTCTGCGCTGGGGTCGCATGGTGGCCTCGCCCTTCACCTTCTATAGAGGCGCTGCTGCAGTTATGGCTGCTGATCTCGCTGGTACCCCGAGTTCAGGTCTTGATGTCCAAGCGTGCGGAGATGCACATCTTCAGAACTTCGGACTCTTCGCTTCTCCTGAACGCAACCTGCTTTTCGACCTGAACGACTTCGATGAGACGCTGCCGGGTCCATGGGAATGGGACGTGAAGCGTCTCGCTGCAAGCGTTGAACTCGCCGCTCGCGACAATGGTTTTTCAAAAGAGCAAGCGGAAGCAGCCACGTTGGAAAGTGTGGCGTCGTACCGCTCGTGGATGGCGGTGCTCGCCGACCAAACGCAGCTCGATGTCTGGTACGCGAAAGTCGATGTTGACGAGATTCTCCCGATGTTGCCAACCGAAGCGCTGAAGGGATCGGCGAAGCTTGTTGAACGGGCACGGCGCCACAACACTCTTCAGGCCTTGGACAAGTTGACCCACGTGGTTGATGGGCGCCGGGTCATCATGGACAATCCACCACTCGTGGAACACCTACCTGACGTCACGACGTATCACGCTGTCCACACGGTGTTGGATCGTTACAAGGAAACACTCCAAGAGGACAAGAGGCTCCTACTCGAGCGGTTCGAGATCATTGACATCGCTCGGAAGGTTGTTGGAGTCGGAAGCGTTGGCACGCACTGCTGGATTGCGCTGTGTACTGCCGATCGGGAGGACGATGATCCGCTGTTTCTGCAGATTAAGGAAGCGAATCGTTCCGTTCTCGAACCATGGATTGGCGCGAGCAAGTACTCCACCCATGGAGAACGCGTGGTCGTTGGCCAGAGACTCCTGCAGGCTGCAAGCGACATGTTCCTGGGGTGGACAAAGTTTCGTGAACGTCACTATTACATCCGTCAGCTTCGCGACATGAAGGGTTCAGCCGTCGTCTCTTCAATGACACCTACGGTTCTTTCGAGCTACGGCAGCGTCTGTGGTCGAACTTTGGCACGTGCCCACGCACGGACCGGAGATCCAATAGCAATCAGTGCCTATCTTGGAGAAGGGGACACGTTCGATAAAGCCATCGCGTCGTTCTCGAAGGACTATGCCGATCAGACCGAAAGAGATCACGCTGTACTCCGCGCCGCAATCGACTCGGGCAAGATCCAAGCAATTGAAGGCCGCTAAAGAGTTGCGCTAATTCGTGTGTGGAGATTGCAGGTCGGCAAGAACTGCCGCCGCTGCTCGACGTCCGGAGAACAGCGCACCTTGGGTCGAAGCGGTGTCTCGATGATCGCCACAGACATAGCGATTGTCGCCAGCGCGCACGGTTCGTCGAGGGTCGAGCGGCGGCA
>CAMCTW010000031.1 GCA_945878645.1 Bifidobacterium breve | reverse complement strand
CATCAAGTCGTTCGTCGATTGCGGCAGCAATCAACGGCACTGCAGCAGCAACCGGGAACTCTTCAAGAACTTCGTCGAAGAATCCGGCCACAATCAGTCGTTCGGCGATTTCGGTCGGCACGCCACGACTTTCCAGATAGAAGACCTGCTCTTCGTCCACCGGACCAACCGTGGATGCGTGACTGCACTTCACATCGTTGGTTTCAATTTCCAGGTTCGGTACCGACTCGGCCCACGCAGTGTCAGAAAGTTTCAGATTGCGATTGGTCTGGAAAGCGTTCGTGCCGCGTGCGTCTTTTTCAACGCGAATGAGCCCGGTATAAATCGAGCGTGACTGCCCACCAACGGCGCCCTTGAACAAAAGGTTCGAGTTCGTATCAGGCGCTGCATGATGCTGAAAGGTACGGAAATCAAGCGTTTGCGAACCGGTACCGAAGTACACGGCGCTGAGATTTCCCGTTGCACCACGGCCAATGAGCTCGCAATCAGTGCGCATGCGGCCGTAGTCGCAACCAAGCCCGGCATGCGATGAAGTCAACGTACCGTCGTTGAGCACTCGGCTGACCTGCGAGGCAATCTGCCACACACGCGGACCACGCATTTGCACATTGCCATATGACAAGCGTCCGGCGCGATCGACATCGAGTTCAACCAGCGGAGAAACGAGTGCTGCGATATCGGCGGAACCATGCCAGTCAAGAATGCGCACATCGGCATCGACACCGACCCGGACAACAAGTCGGGGGTACACAGCGGAACCGTCGATATCGATCCAATCGATGATCGCAATCGGTGCTTCAACCGTGACCCCGGCGGGCACATGAATGAGCACGCCATCGAGGAAGTTGGCATCGTTGAGGCGGCCAAACACATCGGGCCCGCCATCGGCGACAACGCCGAGCGAATTCTGCGCATCGGGGCCGTCGACGAGCGAGCCGACGTACACACCCTTCGCCACAAGTGCTTCGTCGAGCCGAGAAGCAACAACAGCGCCGTTGCGGACCACAACAGTGCCAGCGAGATGACCCAGGGAATCGAGAAGCGCAGCGACTTCAGCGGGAACCCCCTCGGATCGATCGCTGACGATGGCCCACTGGCTTAGATCGACATCGGCAACGCGGCTATAGCGCCAGACCTCTTCTTCGGAAGAAGGCATGGCGAACTGGTCCGTATGGACGGCCGCGGAACGTCGATTAACTAGCCACTGGGGGGTAGACACGGAAATAATCCTACCCGCATAGGAGAAATTACGGCCAGTCTAGGAACGGCGAAATTTCCGCTTCAGTCGACCCATCCGGCTATTGGCTTTCTTCTGCTCGGCTTCGAGTTCAGCGAGGATCTGCGGGCCAATGGCGTTGACGATGTCTTCGGCCTCATCGAGCAGTTCGGCGATGCCCTCTGCTTCAGGCTCTGGTGGCGTCGGAGGAATGATCAACGAACCGTGGTGCCAGTCGACGTCCACCAGCCGTCTCTCATAGCTCGGACAGTTCTCGGGACAGCGCCAAGGTGCTTCGGGGGCTAGGTCAAGGTTGCACTTCCGCACCGTTTCACCATTGGCGTAGCTGCGACTTTCGAACTGCTTACATTCCTCACGCATCGGCATGGCGACAGTGTTTCATTCGAGCGTCAGGAATCCAACGCGAGGCCGAGATCGGGCGTGCGAGAAAGCCGCCAGCGAGCTGCGGCCACTACCGCTGTGGCCCCGAGAGCAGCAGCCAGCACGGTGCACACCAGGCTCACGGGAGTCACCGAATCATTGAGCAACAACACCCCGCCGAGCGCAGTGAACAAAGCGTTGATCTGGGAACTTGCAGCAACGGCGGTGACACCGGCAGCGGGCAGCGCGGCTGTGCGAAGCACGCGGCCGATGGTTCCGAAAAGAGCGACGGCGAGAGCTGCACCGAGCGCTCCCCAAATTGTCCACGGCTGCTGCAACGTTCCGAACATCAACCCGAGCGGCAACAAGATGACTGATCCAGTGATCATCGTTGAAGAAACAATTGTCGTTGGGTTGAGTCCATCTTCAACAGCCAGTTCCGAAGTTCGCAGCCCAATCACTTCAACCGCAACAAAGCCAACTGCAATGGCTGCTCCGGCCCACGTCACCGCGTTGACCCCTTCTCCCCCGGCGGCGACCGTGAGCCCGACGATTGCTGCAAGCGAAGACCCGAGTGCCGCAAAGGTCGAGAACCGACCAGCGCGATCGCGCACCAACAATGCAACAGCTGGCGTGCACGCGAGAGCGAGACCAGCAAGGGGCCCGTCCAAGGTTCGGAACATCGTTCCGGCCGCAACAAGCCCAACTACCTGAATGGCGACAGCGATTCGACCCGAACGAACACGCAGTGGATCGAGCCAAGACCCGGCACGCTGACGGCGAGCAATTGCCACAGCAACGAGCGCGCCTAAAGCGACACGGAATCCGACGATGCCGATTGCCGGACCGCTGCCATAACGCCAGGCGATATTGCAGCCGGCAAACAACACAGAGGAAATGAGAACGTCGGAAACGGCACGATGCTCGCGCCGCTCAATCAGATGTTTGTCGTTCGCGTCGATGACGTGAGCGTACGGCAGCCGAACTAGCCGACTGAACCTTCCATCTGCAGTTCGATGAGACGGCTCCACTCCACCGCGTATTCCATCGGCAGTGTGCGAGTGATCGGTTCAATGAAACCGTTCACAACCATGCCCATGGCCTGTTCGGAAGAAAGACCGCGGCTCATGAGATAAAAGAGCTGTTCGTCGGCAACCTTCGAGACTGTTGCCTCGTGGCCGATGACAGCATCGCCCGAACCGATTTCCATATACGGGAATGTGTCGGAAATTGATTCGTCGTCGAGGATGAGCGCGTCGCATTGCACGTGGCTCTTGCAACCGTAGGCATCGTCTTCGACTCGGATGAGGCCGCGGTACGAGGTACGACCGCCATCTTTGGAGATTGACTTCGAAACGATCTTTGAGGTGGTCTCGGGCGCAGCGTGCACCATCTTCGAACCAGTGTCCTGATGCTGACCGGGGCCGGCATAGGCAACAGACAGAACTTCGCCCGAGGCCTTGGGGCCAACGAGCCACACCGCTGGGTACTTCATGGTGAGACGGGAACCAATGTTTCCGTCGATCCATTCCATATGACCTTCAGCTTCAACACGAGCACGCTTGGTGACGAGGTTGAACACGTTGTTCGACCAATTCTGAATGGTCGTGTAGGTAACGCGAGCACTGGGCTTCACGATGATTTCAACGACTGCTGAGTGCAGCGAGTCGGAGGTGTACACCGGCGCCGAACAACCTTCGATGTAATGAACCTGGCTGCCTTCGTCGGCGATGATCAGTGTGCGTTCAAACTGACCCATGTTTTCCGCGTTGATACGGAAGTACGCCTGCAACGGCATTTCGACTGAAACGCCCGGTGGGACATAGATAAACGAGCCACCAGACCACACTGCGGAATTGAGTGCGGAGAACTTGTTGTCGTTCGACGGAATAACGGTGCCGAAGTACGCACGAACGATTTCGGGGTGCTCACGAAGTGCGGTGTCCATATCGGTGAAGATGACGCCCTGCTCTTCAAGATCTTCACGGTTCTTGTGGTACACAACTTCGGATTCGTACTGCGCGGTAACGCCGGCGAGGTACTTACGTTCGGCTTCGGGGATTCCGAGCTTCTCGTAGGTTTCTTTCACTGAATCGGGAAGTTCGTCCCACGCATCGACCTGATGATCGGTCGGCTTGATGTAATAAAAAATGTCATCGAAGAAAATCTCTGACATGTCGCCGCCCCAATTGGGCATTGGACGCTTAAGGAACTGCGCGTAGGACTTGAGGCGGTAATCGCGCATCCAGTCGGGCTCGCCCTTCATCCACGACATCTCTTTGATGATGTTTTCGTCGAGCCCGCGCTTGGGCTTAAAGACGTAATCCTCGGCGTCGCTCCAGCCGAGTTTGTACCGGCCGAGGTCAAGATCAAGTTCGGTGCTGGCCATCAGGGGGCTCCAGGAGGATTGACGAGATAATTTCTCCTATGGCGATAGTAACAAATACCTCGGGTCAATCAACCCTCTAAGGGCACATTCCCCTAGGTGTGACGAGAATCGCCCGAAATGGCGAATGCTGCTCGCAGCCGATTGAACCCTTCATCAAGGCCAACCGTCGGCTCCCAGCCGAGGATCCTTCTGGTCTCGCGCTGGTCAAACCAGTGGGCCACTGAAAGCTGCCGAGCGGCGAAATGGGTGAGCGGAGGCTCTGACCCCGGCCAGACCCGATCGATCGCCGAACCGATCCGAGCGGCAATTGGAGCAGGTATCGACCTAGGCGAACGAGTGACTCCCGCAGCCGCAAGGATCGAGGCGACCAGATCACGCAATGGGCGGGGTTCACCGCCAGTCACGACCAAGGGCTCGAGCGTCGCTTCGTCACCAGCGTTGCAGTGATCGAGGGCGGCCATGATCGCCGTTGCCGCGTCGTCGACATAGGTCGTGTCCACCAGCGCCCGCCCACCATCGGGCAACGCCAAACGACCAGCGCGAGCACGATCGACAATTCGACCGATGAGTTGCGTATCGCCAGGCCCCCATACCAAATGTGGACGAATGATGACCGTCGGAACGGTTGTTTCTTTTCGCACTAACGATTCGGCCATCGCTTTTGAACGCGTGTAGCCGTCGCCTCCGTCGTAGTCGGCAGCGAGCGCCTTCGAGCCGACACTCGGGCTGTCGTGAAAGGCCACCGACGGACTCGAAATATGCACAAACCTGCCGCTTGCCGTTGCTGCCGCGAGAGCGTTACGAGTTCCCTCGACGTTGATGGCCAGCATCTCTTCCCACGCCGCCTTCGGAGCAACAAGGGCAGCTAGGTGGATCACCGCATCGACATTGCGGGCTGCGCGCAGAACCGCTGAGGAATCGCGGATGTCTCCTCGCTCATCGATTGCAGTTGAGCCCGATTCGCTGCGTTGAAAACAGACCGCATGATCGCCTCGCGCAACAAGCACATTCGCAACTGTTCGACCGAGAAGGCTTGAGCCGCCAGTGACGAGAACCTTCATCGTCCCGCCAAGAACGCCGAGGCTGACGTGGCCAAGAGTTCGCGTTTCACCTTCGATTGATGTCTGATGTCGACGGGCAAATCCCCTTCAAGCACCGCAGCAACGTCGAATGCTGAACTGGCGCGCACCGAAGTTGTCGTTTCAGGATCTGCAAGCCGCAGTTTCCCTTCAGCCTGAATCACCACCGCAATTACTTGGGTTCCTTTCGGACCAATCCCGACAGCCGCGACTTGGCGGCCCAAAACCGCGGCAATCGGATCCTCAACCAATGTGCAAGGGACAACCCGCCCTGCAAGGAAAAGCGCGTGTTGCAAGCGACCGAGTTGATGAAGATCACCGTTGGCTGCGAACTGTCCGAGATCACCGGTGCGATGGAATCGAACTCCGTTAAGCAGAATCTCTGATCGATGTTCAGTTGACCATTGCTGTTCGTAACCCTCGAACATCCATGAAGCATGAACGGCCAGTTCTCCCCATTCGCCAACTGCAACCGGTTGAGGGGCGGAATCATCGAGCGAAACCACTGCGGCCTGAGCACCGTTGAGCAACTTGCCGGTGTTCGTTCCATCACCAACCTGCTGCGTTGCTCCCACGCCGTCGGTCAAGGGCATGGCTTCGGTCATGCCCCATGGCGAGCGCACATCGGCATCGGTGACTGCGGCAATAGCGGTTGCCAACTTCGTGGAGATCGGAGCACCAGCGAGCATCACGAGACGAAGCTTGGCTTTACGCCCCTCAGCGGTGGCCACAATTCGGCGAGCCGACGCCGGCGAAAGCCAAGCAACGTCAACCTGTGATGAAGCGAGGACCTGTGCAAATCGATCGAAGTCGAGTTCCGAAGGTTTTGTGACATCGATGTCGGGCAACACACACGGAACGCCGAGAGCGGGCCCAAGCAGAATGAACGGAGCGAACGATGTAACGAATCCGTGTTCGCTCGACATCGCAAACGATTCACTAATCACATCGCGCTGCGCCGCTAAGGCCCCATGTGAATATCGAACAGGTTTGGCGGGACCAGTTGAACCCGAGGTGTGCACAATTGCGGCTTCAAACCCGGGAGCAAGTGGTGGAAGTTGCTTTTCAGTCACGGACCGATGTGTCTTCAGCGAAAGCGCGTGTGGGAACCGACTGGTGCAAATCATTCGTGCGCCAGGAGTCCAGCCCAAGGTTCTCGCAACCGCCAGCGTTTTTGAGGTTCCGAATACCCACTGCGGGCTTGCTCCTCGAAGCACGGTTCGAAGTCCCCGGGCACCGAGTCCGCTATCGGCAACCACAAGTGCGCCACCGGCAAGCCACACGCCATAGGCCGCTGCAAGTAGTTCTGCACCAGGCGGCACCAGCATCGCAACACGATCACCGACTTCAAGCCCCGCCCCCACCAGCATCCGACCAATGTCTTCTGCCTCGCATGCAAGCGACTCCCATGAAACCGAACCACTGCGATCAGCAAATGCCGCGGACTTGTCTTGGGAACGGGAACGAAGCGCTTCGGTTATTGCTGCAAACGCGTCGAGGTCGACCTCAACTTGTTTGGTTTTCACCGACTCACCGGTCGAGTGATCGGAACCAAGCACTTCGTCGAGCCATGACGATGCGACAGCGGCCATCGGCTCGTCAAGTGGAACCAAGTGCGCAGCTTCAGGGAAACGATGGACATCGGCATGGGGTGCCCGTCGAAGCAGATCGGAAAGAAAGCGATCATGGAACACCGGGTCGCGACCACCCCAGACGAGCAACAACGGAACTTCAAGGTTCGAAAGGGTGTCGGCTGATTTCTGCAGCGCCGACCATGACTCGTCTTTTTCGCTCAATGGAATGTCGACCACAAAGTCAGCAACCGCGGCGCGACGATCGGCTTTCCGGTACGGAGCGCGAAGTGCTTCTCGAAACTGCTTTTTCGTCATGGCTGCAGTGCCGGCAACAAAGACAGACGTGCGATGGCACAGCAGATCGACGAATCGGCGAGCTGTTGAAATGAGCGGAGGCATCTTCGTGCGTTCAGGCAGTCCAACTCCGGTATTACCCAGAATTACCGCTCGCACATCGAGCGAGGTAACGGCACCGAGCGTTACTGGGCCGCCCCAATCGTGGGCAACAAGCACAAGCGGGCCCGAGGTGTGCTGTTCACAAAATGCGACAAGTTCTGCCACTCGTTCTTCGAGTGTTCGTCGCGTCGAGCGCTGCGACCAACCCATCCCGGTTTGATCAACAGCGACAACTCGCCATTCCGGGCTCAACGTTTCGAGGAAGTCTTTCCAGAGATACCCCCAAGTGGGATTGCCATGAACGCAGACAATCGTTCCGCGAAGTCCTTCGCCCGTATCGAGAATGCTCCATTCCACATCTGCAACACCAGAACGTTCGATGCGAACCGTTCGGTTCCACCGTGGATCAATCCCCCACCGTTCCCAGTCGGCGACAGACGGAGTTTCAATCGTCAACGCGTACTACCAAATCAGTTCGGCGACCGAACAGTTGAGTCCCGATCCGATTCCCATAAGAAGTACGCGGTCACCCACTGTCAACTGATCTGCAGTGACTGACAGCGTGTAAGGAACTGCCGCCGGACCAATATTTCCGAACTCGGGATAGGTGAGCGGCACGCGAGTTGTATCGATCGACAACAACTCACAAAGTTTCGTGGTGTGCACTGCAGAGACCTGATGGAGGATGTACGTGTCGCAATCGGCCCACTGCCATCCTTCGGCCAACGCGTCGTTGAAGGTGACTTCAGCGAGATCAAGACCTGACTCGAGCAGAGCCGCCGTATCGGTACGCATCTCGTCGAGATCGCCAACACAGAGATCGTGATACTTCGTTGCTGCCCGGGTGACTCCCCCAAGGAACTGATGCGAACCCTGACGAGGGCCGCCCATAACCATCGCCGCTGCGCCCGAACCGAGGGTGAGCGATGCGAATTGATCGAACACATCGGTGAGCGTGGAAGACGAGTCTTGAAGGCGAGCAATGGTCTGTGTCTGCGGTTGACGACTTCCTTCGCCATCGACAATGAGAGCGACCCGGGCTTGACCTGAATCGATCATTGACGACGCGAGCGTCATGGCGTTGATGAAACCCAGGCACGCATTGCCGAGGTCGAAGTTCATTGCATTCGGTGAAAGACCCAACCGGTTGTGCACGGCGCAAGCGATGCTGGGTTCCAAATGGTGTTTACACACTGAGGTGGAAATCAGCAGATCGACTTCCTCGGGGGCAACACCCGCCTGTTCAAGAGCAAGAGCTCCGGCTCGCGCGGCGGCGTCATCGAATGTGACGTCTTCAGGCCACCACCGACGCGCCCGGATACCCGCGACAGATTCAAGAAGTCCGGGACGAACGCCAACGCGCTCATAGGTTTCCGCCAGTTGTTCGTCGATCCACGCCGAGGTAATGACCTCGGGAGCATCCACATGGGAGACTGACCACACATGGGATCGGGCGAACGTAACCGGTGAACTCACCTATGCAGCCTAGGGCCCGATCGGTCGGTTCGGAGGCGGGTCAGCCCAACAGCGCTGGGGCAAGGCGTTGCCACGTCTCCATTGGGATCGAAGTCCCATCAGAAGGAAGAACCTGGATGCAAACGTGATCTGCACCGGCGTCGTGATGAGCCTTCACCCGATCGGCGATCGCCGCTTCATCTCCCCACGCCACGATGGCGTCAACAAGGCGATCGGATCCACCATCAGCAACGTCCGCGTCGGTGAATCCGAATCGCTTGAGGTTGTTCGTGTAGTTCGGAAGTGTCAGATACATCGACATGTGGCCGCGAGCGATCTCACGAGCTTTCGCTGGATCGGTTTCAAGAACAACGGCTTGTTCGGGGCACAGCCAGCCACGATCACCCATGACCTCACGTGCAAATGCAGTGTGCTCAACGGGAATGAAATATGGATGCGCACCCTGCGTGCGTTCAGCAGCGAGCTCAAGCATTTTTGGCCCTAGAGCGGCCAAAACTTTTTGGGGCGCAGCGCTCGGTGGCGCGGCGGTGAATAATCCGTTATCCATCCCGTCGAGGTACGACTTCATCGCCGAATAGGGCTTTGAATAGTCGTGACCACGAAGCCCCGACACCATGACCTCATGGCTCACGCCGAGCCCAAGCAGAAAGCGATCAGGGAACGCTTCTGAGACGGTGTTCCACGCTGAGTTCGCACAAAGCGCATCTCGGGCATAAATCGAAGCGATGCCCGTGGCGACGACCATCTTCTTCGACGCCGCCAATAACAGTGTTGAGCTGACGAACGATTCACGGCCGATCATTTCCGGGATCCAAAGCGCTCCGTACCCCAACTCATCGATTTCAGCGGCAGTCTCCTGCGCCTGAGAAGAGGGAACAAGGTCAAGTTGATAGGCCCACAGGCCAACGCGTCCAAGATTCATGACCTCACCATAGGCAACGACAGCAGTTCATGACGAGGTCGGCTCTACACTCAGGGGCGTGCTGACGAACCCCGTCAATTCGCCTGATGAGGCAAGTTCTCCACTCGATACGAGCGCGGCGCGCACTCGACGCATCAACCCCGGGATGGCCATCGCCGGCGGAATCGCGCTTGCTGGATGTGTCGTCGTCGGCATCGTCGACCCGAACAAAACGCAGGTGTTCCCCGCCTGTGCCTTCAAGGCGATGACTGGGCTCGATTGCCCCGGTTGTGGAATGACTCGTGGGCTCCATGCGCTCCTCAACGGAGACGTCATGCGAGCCATGAGCCACAATATTTTGCTTGTCGTTATTCTTGCCACAAGTGCGACGTGGCTTAGTTGGAACGCGATTGCTCGACGCACCGGCAAGCGCCAACTTCATTTTGCATTCAAACGCAGCACCTGGATCGCTATCGGTCTGGCCGTGTTTGCGTTCTGGGTTGTGCGCAATCTGCCCTGGTCCCCGTTCAACTGGCTGGGTTCAGGCGCGTAAGAACTTTCCTCGGCGTCAGTCGATTCGGCGCATCTGCGCTCGATACAACTTGCCTCTTTCGGCATAATCACGAACGGCGATTTCTTGGATGAATGGTTGGTTGGGACCGACCTCGCGCAACTTGGCAGGTACGCCGAGCGCCATCATGCCGGTCGGCACTTCCATCCGATTCGGCACTACGGCGTTTGAACCCACGAGCGAACCAGAACGAACAATCGCTTCATGAAGCACAACCGAACCGTTACCGACAAGTGAATTGCTTTCGATTGTGCAGCCCTCGAGATGAACGATGTGGCCAATCACGCAATCGTCACCAACAATCGTTGGGCGGGTGGGAATGCAATGAATCACAGTTCCGTCTTGAATTGAAGTTCGCTCGCCGATACGAATTCCGCCGTTGTCGCCCCGCAGAACCGCACAAGGCCAAATAGTGCTGTCGGCACCGATCGTGACGTCACCAATCACAACAGCTTCGGGATGTACCCACGCATCGGGATGGATGTCAGGGACCATGTCGCCTAGTGCGTAAATCGCCATGCTCTAGAACGCCACCCGGCCGTAGCCTCCGCGGAAGAACACGAGTGCTCCGCCTTCATGTTTCACATCAAGATCGGTAACAGCGCCGAGGATGATGTCGTGATCACCACCGTCGAGAACAGAGTGCAGGTCGCAATCGATGTATGCAAGCACGCCGTTGAGGAGCGGCGCTCCATTCGCTGATCGCTTCCAGCCAATTTCAGAAAACTTGTCGTCAGCCTTTGACCCAAACACGCGACTGATGTCCTCTTGATCGTCAGCGAGGATATTCACGCAGAACTTGCCGGCTTCACGAAGCTTGGCCCAACTCGCAGAAGTCTTCGACGCGCTGAAAAGTACAAGAGCCGGATCAAGCGACACCGACGTGAATGAACCGATCGCCATGCCAGCGGGGCCATCATCGGTCATTGCCGTAATGACGGTGACGCCAGTAGGGAAATGTCCGAGCACCTGGCGATACTTGGCACCATCAAAAGGAGTTGTCTTCGAATTCTCGCTCACAAGGGCGAGATCCTAGGCGAGGGTGATGGTCAGTCCCTCGTAGGCGGCGGTAATCGAACCGACGCCCAATTCCCGTCCGGTTTCCTGCGCTTCGGCAAGAAGCCGGTCGAGCATGTCATCGTCATGACTCGGATCGTGGTGGAACAGCACCAACTGCCCGACCTCTGTTGCCGCAGCAACACGAACGGCATAGCCAACTGTGCAGTGACCCCACGCGGGCTTACGTAGATATTCCTCTGGCGTGTATTGCGCATCGTGGATGAGCACATCGACACCCTGACAGAGTTCGAGGACTGCCGGTTCGATCGAAACGCCATCGGCAGGTTCTTGGTGGTCACTCACATAGGCCACAGAGAAACCATTGCGCTCGACCCGATAACCGAAGGTGGTGTCGGTGTGAGGAACTTCAAGCGCTGTGACTTTGGCTCCGGCAATTTCATGAACGCCTTTTTCCAAGGTGAAAAAAGAAATCTTGCTCGGAAGATCCTGACGAGTCACCGGGAAAAATGGCGGCCGCATCAAATCGTCGAATGCCTGAGCAAAACCAACGCCATCGTGAGACGGCCCGTAAACATCGAGGGTTGATCCGGCAAGAAGTAACGGCTGACAGAACGGAAGCCCTTGGACGTGGTCCCAGTGCAAATGCGTAACTAACGCATGGGCGTGCAGTTCTTCTCCGGGTTTCTGGTCTGCACCGAAGTAACGCACGCCAGTGCCGAGATCGAGGAGGATCGGATCGAAATCCTCTTCGCGAAGAACAATGCTCGCCGTGTTCCCGCCGTAACGCGAAGTGCTTTCGCCGGCGCACGGCGTTGAACCTCTCACTCCGTAGAACGTGATTTCCACTGGCCACCTCCTCCCCTGCAAGAACGAACAGCGAACGCTAGGACAAGGGCCAAACGAAATGAAGGGTTAGTGACATGTCTCACACCACCCTGATTCTCGCTACCGTCAGTAGATGGAGATCAACGCCACCACAATCGAAACAAGCGAACTCACCTATGGGTGCCTCACCGCCGGCGATTCAGGACCGCTTGCCCTTTGCCTCCATGGGTTTCCCGACACCGCACATGGATGGCGATTTCTCCTTCCCGCCCTGGCCGACGCCGGCTACCGGGCGGTCGCCCCCTTTATGCGGGGTTACGCGCCGACCTCGATTCCCGCCGATGGCCAGTACCACGTAGCCACGCTGGCTCGTGATGCCACAGCACTTCATGAAGCCCTCGGCGGCGATAACGATGCCGTCATCATCGGACACGACTGGGGAGCGCTGGCGACCTACGGCGCCGCGGCCTATGCCCCTGAGCGCTGGCGACGCGTCGTCACCGCGGCCGTTCCCCCCGCCGTCTCGATGGCAACCGCGATGACTACCTACGACCAACTCAAGCGATCGTGGTACATGTTCTTCTTTCAGGTTGGTCTCTCTGATTACGTCGTGTCGGCGGACGACCTTGAGTTCATTGATCGACTTTGGGCGGACTGGTCGCCTGGTCACGATGCAACTGTCGACATGGGCCACATCCGCGCTTCACTTGGAAGTCGCGAAAATCTTGCAGCCGCACTCGGCTACTACCGTGCGACATGGGGCACCGAACCGGTGTCGGCTGCATACCAAGACATCCAAGATGTGCTCGGTTCGCCGCCCCCGCAACCAACGCTCTACATCCATGGACGCAACGATGGTTGCGTTGGCGTGGAGTTTGCAGAGAACGCTGCCGCAGGATTGAGCCCCGGCTCGAGTGCAGCGATCATCGAGGGGGCCGGACACTTCACTCAGGTGGAGAAACCCGAAGAATTCAATCGTCTGGTCATAGATTTCATTCAGTCCTAACGATGACAGTGAACCTAACGACGACAGTGAGCTTAAGGGTCACGGCAAGGCGAGAGCGCCGTCGTTGCGCTCAATCGCCAATCCATCACGAACCAGAGAATCGGCAGCACGCAGTGCATCGGATGTGCCGCCGTCTCGATCGTTCCAACCGCACGCATCTTGAAACTGCTCGGGAGAAACCTCGACGCCAGTTCTCAAAACATCAAGCAATCGCGCGCGACCTTCGCGAAACGACCCAGCGAATTTCGATTGCCCCTTGCTGACTGCAGCCGAACCGATTGCAGGATCCGGCTTAACAGAACCTCCTACAAACCACGAACAGGTCGATGCGGTTGGACAGACTTCGCAATTAGGAGAGCGCTTCGTGCAGACAAGTGCCCCCAGATCGAGCAAGCCCTGATTCCACGACCAACCCTTGCCAACGGGTACGACATCGTCCGCGAATATTTGGGCGACACGTGCAGTAAGCCGCTCGCCTCGCTGTCGCGCAAGAATACGACCAACATTGGTGTCCACGACCGCGACGTCTTGTTCATAGGAGAACGCCAGCACCGCCCGAGCGGTGTACGGACCCAGCCCCGGCAACGCGAGTAAGGCGTCGAGCTCATTTGGAATCGCTCCATCATGATTCTCGACTACGGCAACAGCCGTGCGATGAAGGTTCACGGCCCGGCGGTTGTAGCCAAGCCCTGCCCACTCGGTGACGACATCAGCAATGGGAGCGCGTGCACATGCCGTGACAGTTGGAAACCGCTCGAGAAATTGATGCCACCGAAGAATGACTCGCGAAACTTGTGTCTGCTGAAGCATCAGCTCCGAGACAAGCACCGCCCATGGATCGCGAGTCTGCCTCCAGGGCAATTCATCTCGTCGACCTGCCGACCACGCGAGTACCGCCTCGACATCAGGCGAACCAAGCACTGATCAGTCTTCGGTGAAAACGTCTTCGCCGTATGGAAGTCCGCGCTGCGGAGCGAACTCGCGCTTCCACACCATGACCCGGCGACGAAATTCGCAGACCTCTTCGGAACGCTGGTTAATGCCTTTGGTCTCGACGGTCACAATGCCGCGCTTGCCATCGGAAGTTTCCTTCTTGGCCAGAACCTTGGTGACGGCATAAATCGTGTCGCCATGAAATGTCGGCTTGGCGTGCTTGAGTGATTCCACCTCGAGGTTGGCGATTGCCGCCCCGCTTACATCAGGGACGCTCATGCCCAGGACAAGTGAATACACGAGATTGCCGACGACAAGCGGTTGACCCATCGGCGACTCATTCTCGGCGAACCAATTATTGGTATGCGTTGGGTGGTGGTTCATGGTGATCATGCAAAAAAGGTGGTCGTCGGCTTCGGTAATGGTCTTCCCTGGCCAATGGCGGTAGACGTCGCCCACCTCGAAGTCTTCAAAGTGGCGGCCGAACGGACGATCATGAACAGTCACAACAACTCTCCTCTGCAGATGTCAAAGATGAGCCTAGGAGTTTCCGAAGGTAGATTCGACCCAGACACAGGGGGAACCATGAACGATCTACTGATCACAGGCGGCACAGTCGTCGACGGCACAGGCGCACCGACCTTTACTGCTGATGTTCGAGTCCAGGACGGCATCATCACCGAAGTAGGGCAAGACCTCACATCTCGAGGCGAAACGATCATCGATGCGACGGATTGTCTCGTTGCCCCCGGGATCATTGACACCCATACCCACCTCGATGGCGCGATGTGGTGGAACCCCGAACTCGATCCCCTGCCCGCATACGGAAACACCTCCATGGTGTTTGGTAACTGCGGAAACTCGATTGCTCCCCTCAAAGGCGAACAACGTGACGAAATTGTTGACCTCCTGTGTTTCCTTGAAGACCTTCCCCTGAAGGCGTTCGAACAGGAGATTCCTTGGTCGTGGCAGTCATGGCCCGAATACATGGACGCGCTTCGTACACAACCGACTGCAGTTCATGTCGCCGGTTACCTCGGACACCTCGCGTTGCGCACCTGGGTTATGGGCGCCGACGCGTGGACCCGCTCCGCGACCTCGGCGGAAATCGCTGAGATGTGCGCAGTCCTCGATGAAGGCCTCGCCGCAGGTGCGCTCGGGTTGAGCATCAATCACTTCGACAAAGACCGCTCCCTCCGTCTCGTTCCTGGCTTTTTCGCCGAGGACGAGGAATATCTTGCGCTCTTCCGTGTCGTTGCGCTCCATAAGCCGGCAACGGTCCAGATGATTACTCGATTTAACGACACCGAGTTATCCATTGTCGATGCCAAGCGATTCGGTGCCCTCGTTCGCGAAAGCGGCGTGCGCGCTCAGTACACCGGCATTCCTTTCAACGCGCGTGATGCAGATCGTCAAGCGGAATGGTGGGAGCTCCACGAACAACTCAATGCCGACGGTGCTGACATGTGGCCAATGGTGAACTGCAAACCACTGGCGCCGTTTTTCGGATTTGAAAGTTCACTCGTTTTCCAACGCGTCCCTGCGTGGAATGAAGTCATTAATGGTCCGGCCGATGCGAAACTTTCGACATTGGCCGACCCCACTTGGCGTGACAAAGCTCGCACCGACTGGGATAACCGGACCCGATCAAGTCTTTCAAGAATCGATCGGCCTCACGAGATGATTCTGACGATTTCTGAAACTGGGGTGGGTCCGCTCGGAATTTCGTTGCAGGATCTCGCCGATCAGACAGGACTGCATGTTTCGGACGCGCTTGCCGATTGGGTTGTCGCCAATGGTCTTGCCTCACAGATGATGGGTATCCCAGAACGATTGAGCGAACGCGACGTTGTGCGAGCCGTTCGTGACCCGCACACGGTGTTCAACATCAACGACAGCGGCGCCCACCTTCAACTTTTCTCAGCCGCGGGTGAACACCTCTACATACTCACCCACTACGTCCGCGACGCTGGGCTCATCAGCGTCGAAGAAGCGATCCATGTCCTCACTGGCCGTACCGCCGAATTCTTTGGTCTCACCGACCGCGGAGTAATTGCTGAGGGAAAGATCGCTGATCTCGTGGTGTTTCGTCTTGAAGACCTTGAGCTTCGGGCCGAGGAACGCGCCTACGACGTGCCGCACGGCACTTGGCGCTTCACTCGCGCTCCTGCGGGTTTCCGCGCCACCATCGCTGGAGGCGTGCCAACATGGATCGACGGCGCTTCGACCGGTGCTCACCCCGGAAAAGTTCTTCAACCCATCAAACACTGATTCCACTACCCTCCCCTTTGGGGGGTGGATCATGAGCGATTCTTCATCATTGGACGTCGATCAATTACGAGCTCGGTATAGCGCCGAACGCGAACGCCGACTCCGGGCCGACGGCATTGACCAATACCTCGAGACATCTGGAAGTTTCGAGAGTTACGCGCGCGATCCATGGGCCGAAGAAATCATTGAGCGCGATCCTCTCTTCGACGAGGTCGATGTGGCGCTCGTTGGTGCAGGGTTTGGCGGACTCCTCACCGGAGCGCGTCTTCGCGAACTCGGCGTAGACAAGATCAGGCTCATCGACAAAGCCGCCGACGTCGGCGGAACCTGGTACTGGAATCGGTACCCCGGCGTGGCTTGCGATGTTGAGTCCTACATCTACATGCCATTACTTGAAGAAACCGGCTACATGCCGAAAGAGAAATACAGCAAAGGCGACGAGATCTTCGAGCATTGCCAACGAATCGCCACGAAATTCGATCTCTACCGCCATGCACTGTTTCAAACAGAAATTTCGGACATGCGATGGAATGAAGACGGTGAACGCTGGGTCATCACCACCAACCGTGGCGACTGTTTCAAAGCAAAGTTCGTTTCCCTCGCTACCGGACATCTTCAGAAACCAAAGCTTCCTGGGATCCCCGGCATTGAATCGTTCAAGGGACATACCTTCCACACGAGTCGGTGGGATTTCGCCTACACCGACGGCGATTCTCACGGTGGCCTTTCAGGGTTGACTGACAAACGAGTCGGCATCATCGGAACCGGTGCGACCGCCGTTCAATGCATCCCCCACCTCGGTCGAGATTCACAGGAACTCTTTGTTTTCCAACGAACGCCATCATCAGTGGATGTGCGTGCCAATCGAGAAACCGACCCAACTTGGGTTGATTCCCTCACACCGGGATGGCAACGAGAACGGATAGAGAACTTTCAGATCCTCACCGCTGGAGGAATCGTCGAAGAAGACCTTGTCGATGATGCGTGGACAAGCATCACCAAGAAACTCCTCGCCATGCGTCTCAATAACACCTCAGGCCTCAGCCCTGAAGAACTCGCGAAGACAATGGAGATCGCGGATTTCACCAAGATGGAAGAGGTCCGGGCACGAGTTGACGAACTTGTCGACGACGCAGCCACCGCCGAAGCATTGAAACCTTGGTACCGACAATTCTGCAAACGTCCTTGCTTTCACGACGAATACCTGCAGAGCTTTAATCGAGACAACGTCAGGCTCGTCGACACCGACGGAAAAGGTGTTGAGCGAATCACCGAATCCGGAGTTGTAGTCAACGGCATCGAACACGAACTCGACTGCTTGATCTACAGCACCGGATTCGAAGTAGGCACCGACTATGCCCACCGCACCGGTTTCGAGATTTACGGGCGAACTGGCGAGAGCCTCAGCGAAGCTTGGGCACAAGGAGTACGCACGTATCACGGACTCCTTCTCAACGGATTCCCCAATCTCTTCATGCAGTCCATCGCCCAAGCGGGATTCACCGTGAACTTCCCCTATCTGATCGAGATCCAAGCAACACATTCGGCATGGTTGATCAACGAGGCACTCACTCACCAACTCGGCCCGATCGAAGCCACCGAAGAGGCTGAAGCCGCTTGGGTGGAAACCATCGTTCTCCGAAACCAAGGCTCAGCCGAAAGTTCCGCCAACTGCACTCCCGGCTACTACAACAAAGAAGGCATGCCTGACGATCGATCACGTCAATCAGGCATGTACTTTGGCGCCCCCACTGAATACGGAGACATCCTGCGCGAATGGCGCGAAAATGGAACACTCACTGGAACGACCCAGCAAAGAGAGAGTTGACACCATGTTGAACGGAACGTTTGATCCTTCTCGCTACAAGTGGCGCAGCGTTTCAATCGAAGGTGGCCCCCACAAAATCAATCACGATTACACAATCTTGGGCCATGACCTCGACGCCGGAACGCTCGACATGGTCGTGCGCTGGAGTGGCGATGGCGGCCACTGCCCCATTCATCGCCACACAGCAACAACCACGGTGATCGTGCTTGAGGGCGAACAACATCTTTGGGATATCGACAAGGGTGGGGTCGTTGGCGGCCATCGCATGCGTAAGGCGGGTGACTACGCTCTCACCGGCGCAGAGTCGCTGCCCCACCTTGAGCGAGGTGGCGAGAACGGCGGAGTGGTGTTCTTCGGCGCACACTCACCGACAGGTCTGCTTTATGAGATCGTCGACGAAGACCTCAACGTGGTTTCTAACGTCACGATGGAATCGATTCTGGCCGACTTCGCAGCCAACACCTGACTCCGATCGGACCACCGATGTGACCGGACGGTAACCTTCATCTATGACCGCTCCGGACCTCACCACTGCCGCTTCCGTCATCGAGACCGCCCACGGGGTAGTCGACGCTGGCATTCGCCACATCGCCGCCAACGGAGGCCCTGACGCGAACCAGGTTGTGGCCTATGACATCGCACATGCAGCGTCGGCGGTAGAGACCGGACGAGCGATGCTCGCGTACGGCACCAAGGGCGAGCTTGAAGCGAAATTGGCCTGCGCCTTTGTTGCCGACGCCATTGGTGAACTTCTTCCCAAAGTCTTCGGCCGTGAAGCCGAATGGAACATCGCTCCCGGCGTACTCGACAGCACACGCGAGTTCGTCGCCACATACCGAGCACCCGAGTTCCTTGCATCGCTGGCCGACACTCCCGGACCTCGCCACCTCGAGAGCGATTTCGAAATGGTGCAAGACACCTTCCGACGATTCGCGAACGAAAAGATCGCACCCGTCGCAGAACACATCCATCGCGAAAACTTGGATATTCCCGAGGACCTCATTCAGGGTTTGGCCGAACTCGGTGGCTTCGGCCTCTCGGTTCCGGTCGAATACGACGGTTACAGCGAAGGCGGCGAAAGCGAATACATGGGAATGGTGGTGGCCACCGAAGAACTGGCCAAGGTCTCCCTTGGCGCCGGCGGTTCGCTCATTACTCGTCCTGAAATTCTTACTCGTGCTCTTCTCGCCGGCGGCACCGAGGAACAACGACGCGAATGGCTTCCGAAGTTGGCATCGGCCGAGGTCATGGCTGCAGTTGCTGTCACTGAACCCGATTACGGCTCCGACGTTGCTGGCGTTA